>SVMB01000065.1 GCA_015067675.1 Oscillospiraceae bacterium | reverse complement strand
CCCACGATCCGTCTGGGGCACTGCGCATGTCTGTCCACCTGGGACGTGGACGGCGTGGACTCCGTGGAGCTTGCCCGCATCTTCGCAGGTTCCACCCGGCCCTTCCTCCGTCTCATCGGTGCGCCCTACTGGACCCGCGGCCACAGCTTCCGCACCACCGGCATCGGCAGCGTCATCGATCTGGAGCGCATGCAGCTGGGCTGGTGCCGGGAGATTGCCGACGGCGTGGAGGTTTTCACCGAGGGTGACGTCTATCCCCGTCCCCGCTACACCGTTCCCCACGCCTGGGTTGAGGTATTCGACCAGGTACTGGGCGCCGAGAACCAGACCGACGGCATTCTCAAGTATATGCTCGACTACGTCCACGCGCCGCTCTACGAGACCGGCTACATCGACCGCCACGTGCACTTTGCGCCGCTGCGCCGGGAGCTGGATGATGCCTTCGCCGCAGGCGAGACGGCAGGTGTCTACGTCCACGAGGTCATGCGCAAGCTCTCCGGTCTGGACTGCACCGGCCTTTCGGAGTTTGACATTGTGGCGCGGTTCATGCCCGCTTCCATCAACTTTGCAAACGCGGCGTCTCTGCCCATCAGCTTCACCCGCAGCGCTTCCACCGGCTGTGCGCTGGTATTCGGGGAGAACGCCGGGTATCTGGACGGCGAAATCGCCGCGATGCCGATGATTCTCGACGCCGTCGCCGCGCAGCTGCTCACAGAGCGCGGCGTGGACGTGGGACTTCTGGGCAGCGAGTCTGCCCCCGCACCGTCCCACGAGTATTTCCCCGGTTGGAACGAAGCCGTTCCGCTCGGCACCGGCGGGCGGTTCTTCCGCTTTGATCTTGCCCCAAGCGCCGCCATTTTGAGCCGCTTCACCGCAGGCCGCGACGCTTACCCCGCCGCCTACACCTACGAAAACGCTGCCGGTCAGCGGTTTCTGGTCTATGCCTACGATGCCGAGAGTCTCAACATCGAGTCCGCGCTCTGCCGGTCCTATCCCCATCAGCAGCAGCTCTTCGACGCGGCTGAATGGCTGCAGAGGGGACAAGCGCTGCCTGCGGCGATCCTGAAGGAGCCCGGCGCGTATGTGCTGTGCAGGCGGCTTGCAAACAATGCGCTGGCGGTGGGCATCTGGAACTTCGGTCAGGACGTGATTCTGCCCACCCGTGTCGCGCTGGATGCTCACTATCAGGAACTCCGGCCTATCGCAGGCACCGCCGTGCATCCTGACGGGCAGTATGCCGTATTGGACGGAGTCATTCCGCCCTACGGCTTCGCGGGATTTATCGCGCGGTAAGCCGCTGGTTTCCCGCCATCCATGCTTCCAGCTCCGCAAAGCTCCCCACGCGGGCGCCGTCAAACGCGCCCGCGCTGCCAAACTGCACCGTCTGCATCCCCAGTTTCCCGGCGGCATGCAGGTTTCCCGCCCGGTCGTCCACATACAGGCACTCCCCGGCGGGGACTCCCAGCTTTTCCAGCGTCAGCCGGAATATCCGCTCATCCGGCTTTCGGATTTTCAGATCTCCGCTGATGCTCACCGCGTCAAAATGCCGGTCAAGGTCAAATTTCCGGCGCACATACCGGCTCCAGCGGCTGGAATCGTTGGAGATGATCGCGGTCTTATACGGCCCGTGCACGGCCTGCAGAAACTCTTTCACGCCCTCCATGAGCTCCAGCGTCTCCAGATAGGTCCGCTCCACGGCTTCCAGGTCGCCGGTGTATCCCAGAATCCGCCACACGTCCAGCGAGGAAATCTCCCCCGCGTCCGCTTTGAACCAGGGCGTGTTGATCTCATGGGCTCTGAGCGCCGGGAAGGTCTTTTGCACGTACGGCACGAAATCGTCGCCGGTCTGCCGCACGATGACTCCGTACATATCCAGCAAAACTGCCTTTATCATGTCTTTTTCTCCTTTTTGGTACAAAAAGGGCAGGGATGATCCAGTCATCCCTGCCCTTTATCGTTTTTTCAGGCTTTTAGCCTTCCATCACCATGCACAGCACGGCCTTCTGGGCGTGCAGACGGTTCTCGGCCTCGTCGAAGATCTCACCCGCATGCTCTTCAAAGACCTTGGCGGTGATCTCCTCCTCGCGGTGGGCGGGGAGGCAGTGCAGCACCATGGCGTCGGGCTTGGCGACGGCCATGACGTCGTCATTGATCTGGTAACCGGCGAAGGCGGCGCGGCGGATGGCAGCCTCGTCCTCCTGACCCATGGAAGCCCAGACGTCGGTGTAGAGCACGTCGGCATCCTTCGCAGCAGCGGGGATATCGGGGGTGCAGGTGAAGCGGCCGGTGGCCTCTGCCCACTTCATGATCTCGGGATCGGGCTTATAGTTCTCGGGGCAGGCGATGGCGACTTCCATGCCGACCTTGAGGCAGCCAACGATGAGGGAGTTGGCCATATTATTGCCGTCGCCGACGAAGCAGAACTTCAGGCCCTCGAGCTTACCCTTATGCTCGCGGATGGTCTGCAGGTCTGCCAGCACCTGGCAGGGATGGGCGTAGTCGGTGAGGCCGTTGACGATCGGGATGGAGCCGAACTTTGCCAGATCTTCCACGTCGCTCTGGTCGAAGGTACGGATCATGATGCCGTCCAGATAGCGGGAGAGCACGCGGGCGGTGTCGCAGATGGGTTCGCCGCGGCCAAGCTGAATGTCGCGGCCGGACAGGAACAGGGCGTTGCCGCCCAGCTCATACATACCCACTTCAAAGGACACGCGGGTACGGGTAGAGGACTTGGTGAAGATCATACCCAGGGTCTTGCCCTTGAGGCGATGATGGGTGATGCCCTTTTTATTCTCATCCTTGAGGGTATCGGCCAGATCCAGGATGGAGATGATCTCTTCCCTGGACAGGTCGCCCAGCTTGAGCAGGTGTTTCATATCGGTATTCCTTTCTTGGAGAGGATTGGTTGTTTATATCAGTTCAGCAGCACTCTGCGATGGCCTTCTTGAGGATATCCATGCCCTCGATCAGCAGCTCCATGGGGATATTGAGGGGAGGCAGGAGGCGGATACGATCCTTGGCGGTGAGCACGACAACGCCCATCTCACGGGCACGCGCGAGGATTGCCTTGGCATCACCCTCCACGGCGATACCCACCATCAGGCCCAGACCCGAGACTTCCTTGACACCCTTGGCACCCTTGAGGGTCTCGCGGATGTACTCGCCCTTCTTGCGCACGTCAGCCAGCAGCGCATCATCGATGCGGGACAGGATCGACACGGCACCGGCGGCGCTCACGGGGTTACCGCCGAAGGTGGAGCCGTGCAGACCGGCGGTGAGGGTATTCTCGGTGCGCTCGTTGAACATACAGGCACCCATGGGCAGGCCGCCGGCCATGCCCTTGGCGGTGGAGACGATATCAGGCTCGATGCCGTAGAGCTGATAGGCATACATAGCACCCGTACGGCCGTTGCCGGTCTGCACCTCGTCGATGACGATGAGGGTATCCTGCTCGCGGGCAAGCTTGCAGACTTCCTGCACGTACGCACGATCCAGCGCATTCACGCCGCCTTCGCCCTGCACCAGCTCCATCATGACGGCGGCGCACTTATTCTCGGTCAGCGCCTTCTTCATGGCCTCGAGATCGTTGGCGGGGACGTAGACAAAGCCCTCCGGGAAGGGGCCGAAGTTGGTGTGGAACACATCCTGGCCGGTGGCAGCGAGGGTGGCGATGGTACGGCCGTGGAAGGAGTTCTGGAGGGTGATGATGGTATTGCAGTCCTCACCCTTGTGGTCATGACCGTACTTACGGGCGGTCTTGATGGCGCATTCGTTGGCCTCGGCACCGGAGTTGCCGAAGAAAACCTTCTTCATGCCGGACTTCTCGCACATAATTTTGGCAAGCTCCGCCATGGGACGGGTGTAGTAGAGGTTGGAGATATGCTGCAGCTTCGCTGCCTGATCGGCGACAGCCTTGGCCCAGAGCTCATCGCAGGCGCCCAGGGCGTTGACGGCGATGCCGGAGCCCAGATCGATATAGCGCTTACCGTCCTCGTCCCAGAGTTCAGAGCCCTTGCCCTCGACGAAGCACACGTCGGCGCGGCCGTAGGTATGTACAATATACTGGCTGTCCAGTTCCTTGGTAGTCATAGCGGTTCCTCTTTTCTGAAAACAGGCTTATTTCTTGAACATCGTGCCCAGACCCTCATTGGTGAACATCTCGATGAGGATGGAATGGGGCACACGGCCGTCGATGATAAAGACCTTCTGCACGCCTTCGCGGATGGCTTCCATGCAGCACTCCACCTTGGGGATCATGCCGCCGGAGATGACGCCTTCCTCGCGCAGACGAACGGCATCGTCCATGGTGACGCACTTGATGAGGGTGGAATCGTCGTCCTTATCCCGCAGCAGACCCACGATGTCGGTCATGGAGATCATGCTCTCGGCGCCCAGCGCACCGGCGATGCGCGCCGCAGCGGTGTCGGCGTTGATGTTATAGAGATTGCCCTCGTCATCACAGCCGATGGTGGAGACAACGGGGATATAACCCTTCTCCAGCACGTCGAGGATGGGCTGGGGATTGACGCCGGTGACTTCGCCGACGAAGCCCAGCTCGGGCTTTAACTGACGGGCGGTGATCAGATGGCCGTCGGTGCCGCACAGGCCCATGGCGTGACCGCCGGCAAGCTCCAGAAGGTTAACCAGGGTCTTATTGACCTTACCGGCCAGCACCATCTGGACAACTTCCATCGTCTCGGTATCGGTGACGCGCAGGCCGTCCACAAACTCAGGCTTCTTGCCCAGGCGCTTTAACATATCGGAGATCTCAGGGCCGCCGCCGTGCACCAGCACGACCTTGACGCCGACGAGATTGAGCAGCACCACGTCGCGCATAACCGCCTGCTTGAGGTCTTCGTTAATCATGGCATTGCCGCCGTACTTGATGACGACGATCTTACCGGTGTACTTCTGGATATAGGGAAGCGCCTGAATGAGGATCTCGGCGCGGCCTTCGTTGCTGATAGTCATAACTTCTGCCTCCGTATGATTCTTGACGGTATATTCACAGACGCGGGGACGAATGGCGCAGTCTTTACAGTGAGGCGTGAGCACACCTGCGATGGCATCAAAGCCTTCGCGCATGGGATAGAGCGTACAGTCGCCGTCACCCACCTTACCAAGGCTTGCGATGGCGTTGATCGCATCGGTATAGAGCGGACGCTTCTGGTCGCAGACCGGGCAGGGTGCATCGCGCCACGACCAGGTCAGCGCCCGGCGGTGTTTTCCCTCGCCGTCGATGATCTCGTACTCTTCTCCCTGCGGGTCAAGGCAGGGACATCCGGTCATGGTTTCCACCACGTGGTGATAGGTATTGGCGTGACAGCCCACGCCCAGGAGCAGCACATATCCGCCGTCGCGGGACAGGCGATCCAGCGGGGAGTCCGCGCCCATGGTGGGGGCTTCCTGATCGTGACAGACATAATATGCAGCGTCTTTGCCCCAGGCTGCAAAGGCATGGGTGGGATTGATGCCGCGCAGGACGTCATCGCGCCGCCAGAAGGTATCGGGAATCTTACCGTCGATGGTGGGCGTTTTGCGCACATCGAAGATTTCGCCCTTATTATAAGGTGCGCCGTGGTTGAAGGTAGGCATCATCAGCGTACCCTCGGGGGTGAGCACCTCCTGCAGCGCGTCGATCACAGTCTCCGCACCGCCCTCGATCCAGCCCAGCGCGGACAGAGAGGAGTGAACCTCCAGCTTCATGCCGGGTCTGACGCCCAGCGCACGCAGATGGGCGACGAGTGCCTGCTTATCGTATGTATTCTTGTTCATCAGGTTCTGTAATCGCCGTTGATCTTGACATATTCGTAGGTCAGATCGCAGCCCCAGGCGGTAGCGGCGGCATCGCCGTCATGGAGGGTGACGAGAATGTCGATTTCCTTCTCAAGGAGGATTTCCTTGGCGATTTCCTCGCTGAAATCAACGCCCGCGCCGTCCTTGCACACCAGAATCTCGCCCTTGGCAGAGGAGAAGGCCACGTCCACGCCGTGAACGTCCACTTCCGCGCCGGAATAACCGATGGCGCAGAGAATACGGCCCCAGTTGGCATCCGCGCCGAAGAAGGCGGCCTTGACGAGGCTGGAGCAGATGACAGCCTTGGCGATGATCTTGGCATTCTTCACGTCAGCGCCGCCGGTGACCTTACAGGTCAGCAGGCGGGTCGCGCCTTCGCCGTCACCGGCGAGCATACGGCTCAGCTTCTGGGTGACAACGGCCAGCGCCTCGCAGAACGCGGCGTAATCGGCGTTTTCGGCATCGATCAGGGCATTGCCGGCCTGACCGTTTGCCATGATGGAGCAGGTATCGTTGGTGGAGGTATCACCGTCAACGCTGACCATGTTGAAGCTGTCCTCAACATCGGCGGAGAGCGCCTTCTGCAGCATGGCGGGGGTGATGGCCACGTCGGTGGTCAGGAAGATGAGGGTGGTGGCCATGTTGGGATGGATCATACCGGAGCCCTTGGCCATACCGCCGATGCGGCAGGTCGCATTGCCGAGGGTGAACTCAACCGCGACTTCCTTCTGGATGGTATCGGTGGTCATGATGGCCTCGGCAGCCTCGTTATGATGATCTCCCAGACCCGCGACCAGCTCATCGATACCGGCGGCGATGGGATCGATGGTCATGGGCTGACCGATGACGCCGGTGGAGGCGACGATGACGTCCTTTGCGGCGATACCCGCGGCCTTTTCGACCAGGGCGCACATACCCTCGGCGATCTCGATGCCGTTTGCGTTGCAGGTGTTTGCATTGCCGGAGTTGCAGATCATGGCCTGGGCATAGCCGTCGGCGATATTTTCACGGGTAACGGTGATAGGCGCGCCGTAGACCTTATTGGTGGTGTAGACGGCGGCGGCAGCAGCGCGCACGTCGCTGACGATGAGCGCCAGATCGCGCTTGGTGCGGTTTTTGCGGATACCGCAGTGAATACCGTTTGCCTTAAAACCCTTCGCGGCAACAACGCCGCCTTCGATCATTTTCATAGCATTATTCTCCCACATTCAAACCTTTGCATTCATCGCAGCCCATGAGCAGATTCATGCACTGCACGGCGGCGCCGGAAGCGCCCTTGCCGAGATTATCGAAACGAACGGCCACCAGCAGGCGCTCGTCGTTGCCGGAGACGGTGATTTCCATATCGTCGCGGCCGGACATGGACAGGGCGGAGAGCATACCGTCCTCATCGGGCTGGCCGATCTTAACCAGCTTCTGACCGGCGTAGTGCGCGGCATAGAGCTCGCGCAGGCTGTCCACGGTCATGGATTTCTTCAGCAGGTCGCCGTATAGGGCGACGGTGACTTCCATGCCGGAGTAGAAATCGGCGACGATGGGCATAAACAGCGGCGCACGGGAAAGGCCGCAGATCTTCTGCATCTCGGGCAGATGCTTATGGCTCTGGGTGATGCCGTACTGGCGGGGGGCATCGTAGAGCGCGGGACGGTTTTCGTCCTTATACTGGGCGATCATCTTCTTGCCGCCGCCGGAGTAACCGGTGAGAGAGTGAACGCACAGCGGATAATCCGGGGCAATGACACCGGCGGCGACCAGCGGATAGACCGCGGCGATGAAGCCGGAGGCATGGCAGCCGGGAACGGCCACACGTTTGGAATTCACCAGCTTTTCACGGTGGGCATCGGAGAGCTCGGCAAAGCCGTAGGCCCAGTCGGGATTGGTGCGGTGGGCGGTGGAGGTGTCGATGATCTTCACCGCGGGATTTTCGCACATGGCCACGGCCTCGCGGGCAGCGGCGTCGGGCAGGCACAGGAAGCTGATGTCGGAAGCCTCGATGCAGGCACGTCGGGCAGCAGGATCCTTACGCAGCTCCTCGGAAATGGGGATGAGGGTGATGTCGTCGCGGGCAGAAAGGCGCTCCACGATGCGCAGGCCGGTAGTTCCTTCGCGGCCGTCGATAAATACCTTCGTCATGGCTTTAGCTCCTGTTTTATTGGTTATAGATTGGCTTCATTTTTCATATGAATTCAGGACTCTGTCCTGAATTCATGTTTCATGTCCGCAAAGCGGACGCTTCATGGATATTCCGCAGACGCGGAATATCCGCTTCATGCTTTCGCAATTCGCGCAGCGAATAAAGAAAGCGCAGAGCCGGGGCAGGCCCCGACCCTGCGCATGATGCTTTGCTTACTTGCCCAGCTTCTCGTTGAGGCGGGCCTTGACCTGCAGCGGCAGGCCGAAGAGGTTGATGAAGCCGCCGGCATCGTTCTGGTCGTAGACTTCCTCGGCGCCGAAGGTGGCGATCTCTTCGTCGTACAGGGAGTAGGGAGAGGTCACGCCGGCATTGATGATGTTGCCCTTGTAGAGCTTGAGCTTGACTTCGCCGGTGCAGGTCTCCTGGGTCTTGTCAACGAAGGCATCCAGAGCCTCGCGCAGGGGGGTGAACCACTGGCCGAAGTAGACCAGCTCTGCGTACTTCTTGCTCAGCAGCTCCTTGTAGTGCTGGGTCTCACGGTCCAGAGTCAGGGTCTCGAGAACCTGATGGGCACGATACAGGATGGTGCCGCCGGGAGTCTCGTAGACGCCGCGGGACTTCATGCCGACCAGACGGTTCTCAACGAGATCGGCCAGGCCGATACCGTTGGCGCCGCCGATGGCGTTGAGCTTCTCAATCAGGGTAACAGCGTCGACCTTCTCGCCGTCGAGGGTGGTGGGGATACCCTTTTCAAAGCCGAGGGTGACGTAGGTGGGCTTGTCGGGAGCCATCTCGGGGGAGACGCTCATCTCCAGGAAGCCGGGCTTATTGTACTGAGGCTCGTTGGCGGGATCTTCCAGATCCATACCCTCGTGGGACAGATGCCAGAGGTTCTTATCCTTGGAGTAGTTGGTCTCACGGTTGATCTTGAGGGGGATGTTGCGGGCCTCGGCGTAGTCGATCTCTTCTTCACGGGACTTGATATCCCAGATACGCCAGGGAGCGATGATGCCCATATCGGGGGCGAAGGCCTTGATGGTCAGCTCGAAACGGACCTGGTCGTTGCCCTTACCGGTGCAGCCGTGGGCAATGGCGTCGGCGCCTTCGGCCTTGGCGATCTCAACGATACGCTTGGCGATGATGGGACGGGCAAAAGAGGTGCCCAGCAGGTAGTCGCCTTCGTAAACGGCGCCGGCCTTGAGGGTGGGGAAGATGTAATCCTCGACGAATTCCTTCTTCAGGTCTTCGATGTAGAGCTTGGAAGCGCCGGTCTTGAGGGCCTTCTCTTCCAGGCCGTCGAGCTCGGTGCCCTGGCCCACGTCGGCGGAGACGGCGATGACTTCGCAGCCTTCGTAATGCTCATGCAGCCACGGGATGATGATGGAAGTATCCAGACCGCCGGAATAGGCGAGAACGATCTTCTTATAGGTCTTGCTCATTGATTGTTTCCTCCATGTGTATGTTTATACCTAATAGTATACGCAAATTTTTCGCTCTGTCAAGGGGTGAGTGCCAAAATATCGCCGAAAATACCCGGTTAATTCCCGGATTCGGCGGTACAGTTAGCCAAAAAGCTCCGGGTATACGGCCCGTTTCAGCTCTCATGCAGCTTTATGCAACTATCATGCAATAATATGCATATCGTGCAAGGCTTTATGCAGCCGGTGAACGGCTCGGCAAAAAGGATTTGACTCAGAAGAGCACGGACTGACGGGTTCTGGCCGACTCAAACGCCGCTTCCACAACCCGGAACACCCGCAGCACCTGTTCGGGCCTGACGACCAGTTCTTCCCTGCCGTCGAGCACACCTGCGAGGTTTTTATAAAGCGACGCCCAGTCCTGGGGCGGCTGATACTCGCCCTCGCGGGGATAGTCAAATTCCTCAAACCGGTCGATGCAGCGGCCAACAACGGGGCGCTGTTCGGTGCCGTTGAGGGTATAGGCGGTGGTGGTACCTTCGACGGTATGCTGTTCGGCGATGCGGCGGATGCGGCATTTGGTATCGCCGATGAAGTCCATACTCAGTGCTCCCTCGTCGCCGACGGCGTACCATCTGGGCAGCCAGAGGGGTGTGAAGGTTGCGGTTTCCACGGTTGCCACCGGGCCGTTTTCAAACTGGATGATGATGCGCGACCAGTCGTCAACCTCATTGCCGTTATGGTTTGCGATATTGGCAGTGACGGAGACGATGGGCTCCTCGATCAGATACAGCATCTGGTCGAGCATATGGATGCCCCAGTCAAGCAGCATACCGCCGCCGTGGTCGGCCAGTCCGCGCCAGCCGGGAAGGCCGCCGCCCTCCTTATTACGCGGATGGATACGGGACTCGATAGTATGGAGCTTTCCCAGAAGCCCTGCCTCAATTGCCTGGCGGACGATGAGGAAGTCACGGTCCCAGCGGCGGTTATGATGCACAGTGAAGAGCTTTCCGCAGCGCTTTGCCGTTTCCATGATCTGTTCGATCTCGGTGCAGGTAAGGGCGCAGGGCTTTTCGACCATCACGTGGTATCCGGCTTCCAGGCAGGCAACCGCCAGCGGGCAATGGTTATTATTGGGAACGGCGATGGTGACCATTTCAAACAGGCGGGAATCGAGGAAGTCCCTGAGGTTATCAAAGGTTCTGAATCCGCGTTCGGCGGCAAGGGTACGCTGGCTTTCGCGGATATCGTACACAGCGGTCAGTTCAAAGTCGATATCGTCCCGCTGGAACGTGGTATTATGATAGCCCGAGGCGATCGCACCGTACCCGATAAGTCCTATTTTATGCATTGACGGATTCCTCCTCTTTCGCAGTTTTTCCGGTATTCTCACCTTATCTGTCCGTTTCAGGGCAGATTCCGGACAGTTCTCAGCCGCGGCCGATGAGGCGGATGGCGTCGTGCTTTTCGCCGGTGATCCAATCCACGTCGTCGGTGAGCCAGTCCATGATTTCAAGCTGGCGGGTTTCCCAGGCGATGGTGGAGGCCTTTTCGTCCTCAGTCATCTCATGGTCGAAGGACTTCACCAGTTCGCAGTAGCCGAAGATATAGCCATTGGCATTCCAGATGGTGAAGTTACTCTCGGGGCCGACACGGAGGCTGCCGTCGCGGGCGGCGATGAGGGCGTCATGGCGGGCCTTATACTCTTCATCACAGCCGTCCTTGAGCTTAGTCGCGAACACGCGGTGGCGGATGAGGGATTTATCGGCGCGGACGATACCGATATCGTGATACATCAGCGGCAGGGTACCGGGCGCGGCGAAGAGTTCGGCGTAGGGGGCCATGATCTCCATAATCACGGCGTCGGCAGCGGGAGCATCGGCGCCATCGGCGTACTCGCCGTAGAAGAAGAGGAAGTCCTCGATACTCCAGACGGAGCAGTTGGTCATATGCAGTGCATGAAGCGAGGCGCGGATCTCATCCCAGGCGATACTGATTGCAGCGATACCGGCGTCCTTCATATCGGGTTTGAGTCGGAGAACAAACGGAAGTCGATTCATGTTTATTACCTCTCGAAAACAGAATAATGGTTTTCTCCAATATAAGGATAGCGTTTTCGGGCGTTCATGTCAAGCGGAAAATGCAGCGGTTTTACAGGTTTCAGGCGTCTTTGGGTTACTCACAAGCCCCGGGGCTTCCCCGCAGCACCCTCCGGGGGATTCTGTTAAGCCTCGGCGGTTTCCCCGCAGCACCCTCTATCTGTTTTTCATAAGCCCCGGCCTGACAGAAAGAATTTCGTGTTCTGTATCCGGAAGCGTGTTCGCCTGCGGCGCAGGGAGGAAAGAGCATCTTTCCGATACGCCCTGTGCATTGCGCATGCACCCCGCGGTTACTTTCTTTCTACGTCGAAAGAAAGTAACCAAAGAACGCCGCCGGGGCCTACAAGTCGTTTTGATCGATCGATACCACGTCATGCCCCGGCCCCCGGCCGAGATTTCGGCGGAATATCGCCTATGAAGAGCTTGTAACCAGGGTAATTCCCCTCACAGCACCTGGGCTGCCTCGGTGCTGTGAGGGGAACTAACGTGGTTAAGTGAAGTTCATAGGCGATGGTCGTCTCTGGAGAAGGTTTCCAAAGGAAGGACCGGTAGTCCTTCCTTTGGCGGCTTCTTTCCCCCATTTCTTGTCCGTACAAGAAATGGGGCGCGGGGTGCATGCGCAATGCACAGGGCGTCACGACTAGATGACGTGATCCTCCCTGCGCCGCAGGCACACAACCTTCCAGAAACAGACAGAGGGAGCTGCGGGGTGCCGCCGGAGGCGAACCATCTGCCAGAAACTAACAGAGGCCATCCACCTGCAAGGTGCCCTTTTTCCGCATAAGCTATGGAAAAAATCATGATCTTCTCCTGTAAAGATTGACAATCCCCCCTCGCGCGGTATAATGAAATAAAAGCCGCACCCCTATATATTCCAGCCCGAAAGGACGGTATCCATATGGAAAAGCTCGCTTTCTTCTTCATCGACGACGTCATCATGACCATGCGCGATATCGCGCGGCAGCGCCCCGCGTCGCTCTTCGACAACCCCTTCATGGCTATGCTCAAAAAGGGCCACGACCTCTACGGCATGACCGTGCAGCTCAACCTCTTCTACCGCACCGACTTCTTCTACGGCGGCGAAGAGTTCACCCTCGCCCAGTTCCCCGACTGCTACAAGCCCGAATTTGAGGCAAGCTCCGACTGGCTGCGTCTGGCATTCCACGCCAAGCAGGAGTTCCCCGATTACCCCTACGTCAACGGCCGCTACGAGGACGTGAAGCGCGACTTTGAGCAGCTGCGCGACGAGGTTTTCCGCTTCGCCGGGGAAAAGTCCTGGTCCCACACGGTCATTCCCCACTGGCTGCCCATCAGCCGTGAGGGCTGTCAGGCGCTCTACGACTGCGGCATCCGCTTCATGGCGCCCAGCTGGGGCGAGCGCACCGAGTACAACGGCGATCCGGAGAGTCTGCCCTACGGTCACTGGGCCCGGCTTCTGCAGAACCGTCAGCCCGAGACCATGGTCTACGAGCGCAAGTCCAAGAACACCGCGATCCTGCGATCCATCTGCGCCTACAACCATGTGACCGACGCGGAATACGACTCCGTACGTCTGAAAAACGCCTCCATCCCCGACGAGGGCACCGGCATGCGCTTCCGCCAGCTCTCCGGCGGCCCGTGCCTGAACCTGTACACCTACGACGAGGTTCAGCCGGCCTTTGACGCGATTCTGGGCGCGGAGTACATCGGCACCGCCAATCACGAGGAGTACTTCTACAGCGATTACTACGCCTACCAGCCCGATTACGTGGACAAGGTACTGCTGGCGGCGAAAATCATGCACGAGAACGGATATCGGTACATCACCGCGGAGGAGTTTAAGTAAGCGATACGCCGGGAAGGCGGAGAGATTGATGAAAAGAGCTCATTGCTGATGCAATGAGCTCTTTTTGGGAGGTATGGTCGGAGTGTCATTAAAGGATCTGGCAAAACCCAGTAAAATTAACGGTTTGCAAGCAGCAAGCAAGGTGCTTTTATTCTAAATTAATATAGAAATTGAAAGTTGCAGTGCTCAAAAATAGATTTGAGCGCTGTTTTCCATAAAAATGTGATGGAGCGAATTACGGCGCTTTAGCTTCTGATCCAGCGATACCTTTTAGACAGGCTTGAAAAACGCACATAAATGCTAAGTCAAAGGATGGAGATGTTTTTCCCTCGTGAAAATATCTCCATTGCTCAAAAGCTGCTTCATTCGCAATCAAGTCGTTTTCAAAATCCTTATCAGAATAACCTTTTTTCGTTTCTTCGATGATTTGCACTACAATTTTTTTAATGTTATTTGCGAGTGTCGTATCCAGCTTTAAGAACAAGTCATTATAAAGTTTATGTCCTTTCGTACCAATCGGTAGCATTGATTTAAGTAACAACTCACAGGAAAATGCACAGTTTACCGCGACAGGGACAATCAATCCGGCATCTTTCATATTTCCCACTTTAGCTCCCTGTTGCAATCGCTCATTCAAAATTTTGTAAGCGTGATCAAACATCAACGCATTGCTCAACGCACCTGTATCATAGATCATACTTCTTCCTCCTATTGTATGATAAATAAAATGGAAAACCTCACTTTTTCTTATTGCTACAAATTGAACTGCTGGAGAGTTTGATCGTCATCGTCGTAATCACTCATTATGCTGTGCAACCTGTTTTGAAATTTCAATATATCTTCTTTTTTCGTGTTCCGCAGGGTCTCATCAGAAGCGGCGATAGATGAAAAAAACTCAAGACGATTTCCGGTCAATCTATGATACGGTGCAACCATAAATTGCGGTACAATCTCGTTTGGCTCAAAAAAATTGTTTTGAAACATATCAGAATACAGGCTTGCCATTTTCAGTTCTTCAAGAACCGGAATTAGTTTTTGGATGTTCTCTGGAGCCGTGAAGTTTTCATCAGAGGAGACCAGTATATTTTCGACGTGTTCGATCACTCTGGTCTTATCTTTGTGATTACGGAGCCTTTTCCAAAACTTGTGCCAATCAATCTTTTCCGCAATTAAATCAACAATCGCACTCGTTACAATAAGGCTTTTACCGAGTTCTTCGTTTGCAATACAAAGCAAAAAATAAGTTCGCGCAAATTTTGAGTTTTCATATAGAAGCATGGCCTCCTCATAGAGGGCTTTAGCATTTTCGATAATTTTATTTCGGGCTAAAATTAACTGTTCAAGAGATAATTCTCCTTTATACCGTTCTAATTTTTCCATAATAGGTCCTCGCAATCTTGAATGTAATCGAACAGATTGGATAGGTACGCATATAATCA
The DNA here is from genome assembly GCA_015067675.1 of Oscillospiraceae bacterium. GTDB lineage: Bacteria > Bacillota > Clostridia > Oscillospirales > QAMX01 > SIG502. The sequence continues at coordinate 4,684 of SVMB01000065.1, read as the reverse complement.
ACTCTCTAAAGAAATAGGTGAGTCCTACACAGACTCACCTATGGTCCGAGTGACAGGATTCGAACCTGCGGCATCGTGCTCCCAAAGCACGCGCGCTACCAACTGCGCTACACCCGGATATGGCAATATGACCTGTGAAAGCTCCCGCAGACCTTTTTGTCTGTGCAAACCTCACTTACCTATTATAACACGTTGCTTTTCTCTTGACAAGTCTGTTTTTTAAGGTATAATAGATTCATATGGAAAATTCTAAAAAGAAAGGTTTACGGTCAAAATTATGCTGAATACCGAGAAAACAATGGAAAAAATCGTGAACCTCTGTAAGACCAGAGGCTTCATCTTCTCCGGCTCCGAGATCTACGGCGGCCTGGCCAATACCTGGGACTACGGCCCTCTGGGCGTGGAGCTCAAAAATAACGTCAAAAAAGCCTGGTGGAAGAAATTCGTCCAGGAAAATCCCTATAACGTCGGCCTCGACGCCGCTATCCTCATGAACCCCCAGGTTTGGGTTGCTTCCGGTCACGTGGGCGGCTTCTCCGACCCGCTGATGGACTGCAAGGAATGCAAAGAGCGCTTCCGCGCCGACAAGGTCATCGAAGAGTGGTGCGCCGAGAACGGCTTCACTCTGCCCAAGCCCGTCGATGCTTTCTCTCAGGACGAGATGAAGGCCTTCGTCGAGGAGCACAACATCGCCTGCCCCACCTGCGGCAAGCACAACTGGACCGACATCCGTCAGTTCAACCTCATGTTCAAGACCTTCCAGGGTGTTACCGAGGACGCCAAGAACATCGTTTACATGCGTCCCGAGACCGCTCAGGGTATCTTCGTTAACTTCCAGAACGTCCAGCGCACCACCCGCCGCAAGCTGCCCTTCGGCGTCTGCCAGATCGGTAAGTCCTTCCGCAACGAGATCACTCCCGGCAACTTCACCTTCCGTACCCGCGAGTTCGAGCAGATGGAGCTGGAGTTCTTCTGCCAGCCCGGCACCGAGCTTGAGTGGTTTGCCTACTGGAAGAAGTTCTGCCACGAGTGGCTGCTGGGTCTGGGCATCCGCGACGAAAACCTCCGTCTGCGCGACCACGATCCGGAAGAGCTGTCCCACTACTCCAACGCCACCACCGACTTTGAGTTCGTCTTCCCCTTCGGCTGGGGCGAGCTGTGGGGCGTCGCTTCCCGCACCAACTTCGACCTCAATGCCCATCAGACCACTTCCGGCAAGGACATGACCTACTTCGACCAGGAGAAGAACGAGCACTACATCCCCTACGTTGTTGAGCCTTCTCTCGGCGCCGATCGTGTCACCCTGGCCTTCCTGGTCGATGCCTACGACGAAGAGGTCGTGGACGAAGCCAAGAACGATACCCGTGTTGTCCTGCGTCTGCATCCGGCTCTGGCTCCCTTCAAGGTTGCCGTGCTTCCCCTGTCCAAGAAGCTGGCTGACAAGGGCCGTGAGATCCAGACCGAGCTCTCCAAGTACTTCATGGTCGACTACGACGATGCCGGTTCCATCGGCAAGCGCTACCGTCGTGAGGACGAGATCGGCACGCCTCTGTGCGTTACCGTCGACTTCGACACCGAGAACGACGGTTGCGTCACCGTTCGTGACCGTGACACCATGGAGCAGGTCCGCATCCCCGTCACCGAGCTTGTTGCTTATGTGAGCGGCAAGATCGCCTACTAAAAAAGCGGTTCATCTGATGTATGCATCAGGGCGGAAGCGTTCCTTCCGCCCTTTTGCTGGTTAATTAGGAGATTTTGGGGGCTTTTAGAGTAACCGACAAGCCCCGGGGCTGTCCCGTAGCACCCTCTTTCTGTATCCGGCAGAGGGTTCGCCTGCGGCGCAGGGAGGAAAGAGAATCTTTCCGATACGCCCTGTGCATTGCGCATGCACCCCGCGCTTACTTTCTCTCCTTGTCGAGAGAAAGTAGGCAAAGAGCGCCACCCAAGGGGAAACACCGGTTTCCCCTTGGGAAGCCCCTTCCAGAGACGACCATCGCCTATGAACTTCTCTTAACCAGGGTTGTTCCCCTCACAGCACCTGGGCTGCAGCCTCGGTGCTGTGCTCGGCAGTAACTTGGTTACACCGGGCTTCATAGGCCTTGATCCCCGACTCTGGAGATGGTTTCGAAAGGAAGGACCGGTAGTCCTTCCTTCGGGTGCTTCTTTGGTGACTTTCTTGCACAAGCAAGAAAGTTACCGGGGGTGCCCGCGCAGGGCACAGGGCGTGTATGTCAGAACACAATGACAGGCTCAAGCCGCCGAGGCTTATCGGTTACATCCAGAGGGTGCTACGGGACAGCCGCCGAGCATGATAACCCCAACCATAAACCTTTATCTCATCATAACCTCCCTCTCCCATCAGATCCCGCTGCAGTAAAGGAGCTGCATTTGTGTCCAACGAAAAGAAATTCGCAGTCCTCATTGATGCCGATAATGTATCCGGCAAGTATATCAAACTCATCCTCGACGAAGTCTCCAACGACGGTATCGCTACCTATAAGCGTATCTACGGCGACTGGACAAAGCCGTCCCTCGCTTCCTGGAAAAGCGTGCTGCTGGACTACTCCGTCGTGCCGGTGCAGCAGTATTCCTACACCACCGGCAAAAATGCCACCGACTCGGCCATGATTATCGACGCCATGGACATCCTCTACTCCGGCAACGTGGACGGATTCTGCCTGGTGTCCTCCGATTCCGACTTCACGCGCCTGGCATCCCGCCTGCGCGAGTCCGGCATGACCGTCATCGGCATGGGCGAAAGCAAAACTCCCTCCGCTTTCATCGCCGCCTGCCAGAAGTTCAAGTACCTCGATGTCCTCTCCGAGGGCGAAAAGGCCGAGGCCGCCGAAAAAACCGCCGCCACCCTCAAGACCATCCGCCGCGCTGTGCTCACCATCGTGCGCGAGAACTCCGACGAGGAAGGCTGGGCCTTTATCGGCGACGTGGGCAACGTCCTCATCAAGCGCTACCCCGACTTCGACGTGCGCAACTACGGCTTTTCCAAGCTCACGCCCTTCATCAAGTCCCTGGGCGTCTTTGAAAGCCGCACCGTCGTCGGAGCCAACAACGCAAAGCTCGTCTACGTGCGCGACCGCAACCAGGCAGCCCAGATCGCCCAGAAGGCTGCCCTCGACGCTGCCCACCAGGAGGCCGAGGCGTCCGCCCGCGCCGCCGGCATCGTCCTGCCCGGCGATGAGCCCGGAAAGCCCGCCGCTGAAACTCCCGCTGCCGAAGTTCCCGTTGTGGAAGTTCCCGCTGTGGATGACCCCGGCGAGATTGCCGAAATCGCGTCCGACGCCGATCTCGCAGCTGCGGCCGGTGAAATCGTTGCCGGTTCCGCCGCTGAGGCTCCCGAAGCCGAGACTGCCGAAGCGGTCACTCCCGACGACGCAGTTTCCGAAGCTGCGGAGGATTCCGACGATGATGACGACCTGGACAAATTCTCCGGCGAAGAAGTGATCCTGTCCACCCAGATCGTGGAGGCCTCCGACGACGATGACGCCGACGGACGGGTGGAGAAAATCGAGCTCGTGCGCGGCACCCCCGGACGCCGCAGCCGCCGCCGCGGTGGTCGCGGCAGACGCGGACGCGGCAATGCAGCCGAGGGGGAAAACTCCGCACCGGAAGCTGCCGACGCCGTCCCCGAAACCGCAGAAACCCAGGAGGCCATCTCCACCGCATCCGTGCCGGAAAGTGCCGGATTTGATACGGATGACCTGATTCTCGTCACCGAAGCCCCGGCGGATGTCGCAATTTCCGATCAGCCCGCCGCGCCTGCCGACGATTCCCCCGTAGGGGAAAACTCGGGGGAAAACGGGGAAAACTCCGTGGAAAACCAGGGGGAAGCAGGGGAAAACCTGTTCGATGCCGAGGACGCGTCCGCTGAAAATACCTCCGACGAAGCCGCATCCACAGACGACGCCGCACCGTCCAAGTCCCGCAGCCGCCGTCGCGGTCGCCGCGGAGGCCGTGGCAGAGGCCGCAGCGCCGCAGCGTCTGCCGAAGCCGCTGAGTCTGCCACCGCAGCCGCAGAAGTCGTGGCTGAAGCTGTGAAGCCTGTAGCCGAAGCCACCGAACCCATCGTCAAGCCTGCCGAGTCTGTGGCCGAAGCCGTAAAGCCTGTGGCGGAAGCCGAAAAGTCCGTGGTTGAGGCTGTAAAGCCTGTGGCAGAAGCTGAAAAGTCCGTGGCTGAGGCCGTGAAGCCTGTGGCAGAAGCTGAAAAACCCGTGGCTGATGCCGTCAATCCCGTGGCCGAGCCTGCCCAAACCGCTGTCAAGACTTCTGAACCCGTGATTGAGGTCACGGAACCCGCTGCCCAGCCTGCGGCTCCTGCAAAGCCCCGCGCTACCCGCCGCAGAACCTCCAGGGCAAAAGCCGAGGTCCCGGCTGAGGAAGTACCCGCCGCTGAAACGGCTGCAGCCGAGGCGTCCGCCGAAGTTCCTGCCGAAACCGCCGCCGAGGCTCCCAAAAAGCCTGCCCGCAACCGCCGCAGAACCTCCGCCAAGCCCAAGGCTGACGCCGAGGCGTCTGCCGAAACTCCGTCTCCCGCTCCCGCCGAAGGGGATGCCGCGCCCGCTCCCGCCGAAGCGGTCACCGAGGCTGCCGGAGCGCCCGCAAAGCCCGCCCGGAGACGTTCATCCAGAGCAAAATCGTCAGCCAGCGCAGAAGCTCCGTCAAAAGCACC
>SVMB01000064.1 GCA_015067675.1 Oscillospiraceae bacterium | reverse complement strand
GAAATCCAGTTTCGGAGATGCGAAAATATGGGATGATACGACAGGACCTGTCCATGTACGGCGTGGACAGGTTCTGATCATTTTGCGCAGATGACTCTGTACACCGACAGACGGATGTGCTAGAATAAGAGCAAAGAAGAAAAAATGTCGGGTGTGCCCGGTGGAACTGTGCTGAGGAGGATTTTATGACCCGCCTTGATGGTTTGAAAAAGGAAATTACGATAGCTGTCCAAAATGGGGAAGTGCTTTATGAAACAAGAGATTACCTGATGTATCTGGGTTATCGGGAGCACTATGATGATCCCAATCCCATTGCACGTGCCCATGCCTGCGCATCCCTCTGGCTGCGGCACCATAAAAAAGTGTATGAAAACGACCTGATCCCCGGTTCACGCTACGGTCTGATCCGGGAACTCTATGATGTCAATGACGCGACGCTTGTTAAAGCCTCGGAGATCGTGCGCAATTACGGAATCCGGGATTTTCTCAATAACGGCGATCATTACGCGCCGGACTATGCAGAATTTCTGGCCGAAGGTGTGGAAGGGGTGCTTGAAAGGATCCGGCGTTCCCGTGAGCGATATGCCGACGATACGGAAAAGCAGCTCTTTTTGCAGGCTGCCGCCATTTCGATGGAAGCTTTTGCGGAGATGGCTCGGCAGTATGCGGATGCGGCACTGGAAGCGGCCAATGAGGCGGAAAAGACCGGAAAGACCGAACGGGCCGCCGGGCTTCGTGAGGCTGCAGCTGTCTGTCGTAAGGTTAGTCTGCGAAAGCCTGAAACCTTTCGGGAAGCACTGCAGCTGGTGTGGCTGACCTATATCGCCTTTGTATATGAAACGCGCCATGCCATGGCGCTGGGACGGCTGGATCAGTACCTGTGGCCGTTTTATGAGCGGGATGTCAAAGCCGGGATTCTGACACGGGAGTTTGCAAAGGAACTCATTGAATGCACACTCTATAAAATCGGAGAGCGGCAAATCTTCTTTGTTTATGACGACGTGGTGAACATTGCCATCGGCGGCGTGAGAGCGGACGGCAGTGACGCGGTCAATGAACTGAGCTATATCATTCTGGAAGCGGTGCGTGACTGCGGCATCGCGGGACCGAACCTGTCTGCCAGACTTCATAAAGGAATGCCGGATCAGTTTCTGGATGAATGCCTGAAGGTAATCGGTACGGGAATCGGATATCCGGCGCTGATGAACGATGAAGTCAACATCCCGGCGCTTGCGCGCAACGGCTATGATCTTGAGGACTGCCGCAACTACTGCATGGTAGGCTGCATCGAAAACTTCCTCCCCGGTCTGCAGCCGCCGTGGACGGATGACCGGTATAATTCCCCGATGTATCTGGAGCTTGCCTTAAACGACGGCTTATCCTGGATGACGGATGTGCAGTTGGGACCGCATACGGGCGACGCGGCCACGATTACGTCGATGGATGACTTCATGGAGCGGCTGCATATCCAGATGGCGGCGGGCGCGGCTGAGTATATGGCGCGTTTCCGTAACGAAAACGACCGGTTAAACCGCAAAAACTACTGCGAACCCTTCATGTCCTGCCTGTGCAATCACTGTATCGAGCGGGGACTGGACATCCATAACGGCGGTACCAAATATCCGTCTGTTCACGGTCCGGGATGCATGGGCATCGCTACGATGGCGGATTCGCTGGCAGCGATTGAGCAGGTCGTGTTTACAGAGAAGAAAGCAACCCTGACAGAGCTGCGGGATGCTCTGATCGCGGATTTTAAAGGGTATGAGGAGCTGCACAGGCGGCTTCTGGATGCGCCCAAGTACGGCAACAACGATGATCGGGCCGATAAATACGCGGTATGGTTTGTTGAGGAGCATTACCGGCTCTTTGAAAAGTACCGCACCCCCGACGGCGGCAGAATCTACGTGGCAATTGCCTCCAATGTGGAGAATATCCCCGCGGGACTGGAAGTGGCGGCGACGCCGGACGGCAGAAAGCGCGGAGAACCGCTCAGCGATGCCGCGTCTCCCATGCATGGCATGGATAAATCCGGCCCCACGGCGGTGGTACTCTCCACCACAAAGCCCGACTACACGCTTGCCTCCTGCGGTACGGTGCTCAACCAGAAGTACAGCCCTTCCATGTTCCGGGATCCTGAAAAGCGTGCAAGGCTTGCGGCTCTCATCCGGGTGTATATGGAAAAAGGCGGACAGGAGATGCAGATCAATTCGGTAGCGCGTGAAACACTGATAGATGCGATGGAGCATCCGGAAAACTACGGTTCTATGGTGGTGCGTGTGTCAGGCTTCAGCGCAACCTTTGTGACGCTCGGCCGTGCCGTGCAGGAGGATATTCTCAAACGAACCGAGCAGGAATAGAAAAAGTCATGAGGCGTATTGCATGAATTTGAACAAAGCAGGGGCAGCGGTAAAACGTATCACAGACTTGAAAAACTTCCGTTGGGGACAATAACTGCCAAAGGATGGCTGAGAGAACAGCTTATGCGCAATAAGGCAGGCATGAGTGATCCCCTTGTGTACGTACTGCCGGTACCTGCAAAGTGGAGCGAATATGAAGGCAGACCCATTACGCCCCTGCCGGAAGGATGGAGCTGGTATGAGGCAGTACCGGACACGGATGCACCAACCTGCGTATCACATATCTGCCCAGAGCAGCAAAAAGAGAGGAAGCAGACCGATGAGTGAACATACAGCCAAACGGTTTTATACACAGGACTGGCATATCCACACGGAGGCGTCCTATGACGCGACCCTGCCTTACCGGGAGTTGGTAAATCGCGCCCGTGAGATTGGCATTACGGAATTTGGCATCACCGAGCACGTCAATTACCCCTTTATGGAAAAGCACCTGCAGATATCCCGTAAGATGTTTGCACAGAACTACATAGAGGGGATGCATTTCGGCGTGGAGCTGTCTCCGATGTCCAATTTCCAGCAGACTTATTCGGCAGCACATGAGTGGCCGCTGTATCCGCTGCTGCTGGCAGGGATGCACCCGGAGTTTGTGGATGGTTTTGGCTATGAAAGACCTGAACTGATCCGCATGAGCGATGAGCAGGCAAAACCCTTTCTGCTGGGGCTTACGGAGGAGGAAATCAGGGCATTAAAGGTCGAGTATGTGGTGGCGGCAGCACATGTGGTATTCGGCACGCCGCTTGAACGGGACGCGCTGATTCGTCACTGGCATGAACAGCAGATGTTCTGCGCCACGGACAGCCGGGTGGATATCGTAGGCCATTCCTGGTGGGCGCCCTGGTCGTCAGAGCTTCATTTCGAGACGATTGAGAGAGGCTCATGGCCCACAGAGCTTGCCTGGTTTGATGATTTCTCGGTGGTTCCGCAGTCGATGCACGATGAATTTGCGGCAGCTTTGCTGGAAAACGACACCTGTGCCGAGGTCAATGTTTCCTTTTTCAGTACAGCGTGGTTCAGTGAAAAGTTCAAACACCAGTACGCGGAGTATATACGAATGCTCTTTGAAAAAGGCGTGCGCATCACGGTCGGCACGGACTCCCATGACGAATACCTTGACCATCAGGATTTGTTTGAAACGTACCTGGGCGCCGCGGGATTCAGGGCAGGCGATTTTTCACGGCCTGAGTTTCGCCGGTATGTTTGATTGAAGCGGAGGACAACGCCATGAGCAACATTTACACAATGGACTGGCATATCCACACCATTGCCTCCTACGACGCCACACTGCCGTATCGAGAACTGGTAAAGGAAGCACGTGCAGGCGGCATCACGGAATTTGGCGTGACCGAACACGTGGATCATCCGTTTGAAGTCGAGCATCTGCAGTTTTCATATAAGATGTTTCTGGCAAACCGCGTCGAGGGGATGCATTTTGGCGTGGAGTTGTCACCGATGTCAAAGTTTCAGCAGGAGTATTCCGCCGCACGGAAATGGGAGATGTATCCTCTGCAGCTTGCGGGAATGCATCCGGTATTTGTGGAAGGCTTTGGTACCCATGACCCGGAACTGGTACGTCTGAGCAGGGAACAGTCGGAGCCTTGGGTGCTCAACCTCACCGAAGAACAGATTCGGGAAAACCACGTGGAATATGTAATAGCCGCAGCCCATCTGGTTTTTGACGGCTCCGATGACCGGGAATCCATCATTCGCCACTGGCACAGGCAGCAGATGTTCTGCGCCACGGACAGCCGGGTGGATATCGTGGGTCATCCCTGGTGGGGGTTGTGGACCCCGGCGATTCACTTTGAAACGCTGCGCACGGGAAAGCCTACGGAAAAAGCATGGTACCAGGATTTTAGGGTCATTCCGCAGTCGATGCACGATGAATTTGCCGCAGCAGTGCTGGAAAACGGGAAATGCGTGGAGATGAATATGTCCGTACTGCGCAGCGGCAATTACAGCGATACTTTCCGGCATCAGTATGTAGAATATATGCGTATGCTCTATGAAAAGGGCGTGCCTGTCACTACCGGTACAGATTCGCACGATGCGTATGAAAACCATCAGACGCTTTATGCAAAGTATCTTTCGCCGGCGGGATTCCGGGCAGGCGATTTTTCAAAACCTAAGTTTCGCGTGTACGATCAGATAAAACAGTGAGCGGGAACACAGTCTCAACAAACCGAAATATGGGAGGGATAACAGATGAACAGAGAAATCCGCAACTCCGCCAAGGCGCTCATCATCAAAGACGGGAAGATGGCCGCAATCAGGATACGGGACGCCGGAGAAGAATGGTACATCATGCCCGGCGGCGGAATGGAAGCCGAGGAGACGATGCAGGAAGCGGTCTGCCGCGAGGTAATGGAAGAGCTGGGAATCGAAGTGAAGTGCGGCGATCTTCTCTTTGTCGTGGAAGGCGTTCACGGCGAACGGTTTCACCGGGTTGATCTGGTCTTTGCCTGCGACTATGTGGCGTACAGGCCGGACGCGTCCCTTCACGGCGATACAAACCAGGTTGGTATCGACTGGCTGGATATTTCCACGCTCAATCGTCAGCCACTGTATCCTTCAAAGCTCAGGAGACAGATCATGAATTACTGGCAGGGAAAGCCCTGGCGGGTTTATCTCGGCAATGAGGAAGCCGGAGATCCGGAGTGTACCGATTGAGGAAAAGCAGAGTGCGTATTTGCACTGCTTGATTTCCAGGGAGCTTATGGCGTATAATAATTGAAAAAGGCGTACAGGAGTGTGAATATATGAACTGCTTTAAGACTGGCTTTGCAAAGGTCAACATCGTACCGTCCTACCCGGTTCCGCTGGCGGGCTACGGTAATTCCCATAAGCGCCTCCATGAAAACGTGCTCGATCCGCTCTATGCCATCTGCATTGCGGTTTCCGACGGCGAAAACACGCTGCTGCTCTATCATCTGGACCTGACAGGTTTCCCGGATGAAAATGTTGCCGTCTGCAAGGACGCTATTGAGAAAACCTATGGGATTCCGAAGCAGAATGTGCTGTTTAATTCCACCCATAACCATTCAGCGCCTCATCTTCTGAGCCCACTTGAGTCCATCAAGGTCTACACAAAAGAGCTGCATGAAAAGCTCATCGGGCTGGCTGCTCCGGCGCTTGCCGATCTGGAGGAATCCACGATCATGATCGGCTCCGGGAAGATTGAGGGACACAATTACGTGCGCCGTTATCTGCTCTCCGACGGCAGCTACGGCGGCGATAATTTCGGTGACTTTGAGAACAATACAATTCTTGCGCATGAGACCGAGGCAGATAATACCATGCAGGCGGTGCGCTTTGTCAGAAAGACGAAGAAGGATATCGTCATGGTCAACTGGCAGGGCCATCCGCATCTTGCGGGCGGCACGAAAAGTATGACCTCCGACCTTGTGGAGCATTTCAGAAATACCGTGGAAGCCGAACACGACGTGCATATGGCCTTCTATCAGGGATGCGGCGGTAACCTCAACTCCCATTCCCGCATTCCCGGCGAGAATCGCGACAGAGATCACGTGAAGGCCGGTCGTGAACTGGCGGCGGGACTGACACCTATCCTTGCGGGGATGCGTCCGGTGAAGTGCGGCAGCATCAAGACCTCCATCACCACGTTTACGGGACCTGTCAACCATTCGCTGGATCATAAGCTTGATATTGCGCTGAAGGTTCTTGATATGTGGGAAGAAAAAGGTGTGCGCGAGGCAAATGTGTTTGCACGAGCCAACGGATTTAACTCCGTTTACCATGCCAATGCGGTCAAAAGACGCTATAATATGCCCGAGACCCACTCTTACCAGATTGGCGCCGTTTCCTTCGGCGACGTTTGCATTGCCTGGGCTCCCAATGAGCTCTATGATACCACCGGTATGTTCCTCAAGGCAAGTTCACCCTTTGAGATGACCTTCGTCTGCGGTTATACCAATGGCTCCAATGGCTACATGCCCACCATCAAGGCCTATGCCCACGGCGGTTACGGCTGTGACACCTGCCGATTCCCGGCCGGCGTCACGGAAAAGCTGACCATGGAGCTGCTGGGACAGATGGTGAATGTGAAATAAAACGGACCGGCGAAAGCAGACGGAAACTGTCCGTCTGCTTTTTTCTTTTGCTGCGCTGACGGCTTTGAACGTGCGGCAAGGAGCCGCAGCTTTTGGTTAGCGGATCCGCATAAAATGAAAGCGGAGCCGAAGTGTTTGTAGTTGCAGTGGCAGACATTGGGTGTTATAATGAACGTAAGATTACGCCAATAGGAGAGATCTGAAAATGGATTTGCGTGAAACAATGAAAAAAGCCGGAACAATCGATTTTACATCCGATCTGCTTTTGCAAATGGTGCCGCAGACGGGTGCAAAGCTCTGCGAAGTAACAGATCAGCCGCGTCATATATCATGCTGGGACTATGCCATCAGCCCGACAGGGGAGCACTACTTCAGCGTCTGTGCAGAAGGTACGACATCGGATTATGCAAGACTCTATCGGTATTTCCCTGATACCAACGAGGTCAAATGCTGCTTCCGGCTTGAAGATGAAACCGTTGTCTATCCGGAGGCCATAAGACCCAGCAAAGTCCATTCATCTCTGTGCTTCCTGCCGGACGGCAGGGTTATGATGGCGACCCATACCACTGCTGCAGCTCCACAGCATCCCAGGTGGATGCCGTTTGCCTACTATCCCGACATCTGGGAAGGCTTTCCGGGCAGTAATCTGCTCATCTACAACCCTGAAACGGGATATATTGAAAACCTTGGTATCCCGGTACCACATGAGAGCATTTACGGCGGTACCTATGAGCCTACCACCGACAGCTTTTACTTTTCAGGCTATCACCGCGGACACATTTACCGCTATGATCTGCAAACCCGTCGCGTGACCGATTTCGGTCAGGCAACGGAATTCGGTACCTGGCGCTATATTCCCTGCTGTGACGGTAACCTGTACACAACGACAGCGACCGGACGGCTTGTTCGCATCAATATCAAAGAACAGCGCATCGAGGACGTTGCGTTTGATTTCCCCATTCATGAGCCGCTTCTTGCCACCGGCAGCAACAATAAGGTTATGCATTATGCACCGTCGCCCAGAGGCTTTTACTTCACGGCACTTTCCTGTCAGCAGCTGATGCATTACGACGCAGGGCTGCGCCGGGTAGAGCTGCTTGGAAACTTTGTGCCGGAGGAGATTCGGGATGCGTTCCCGCGGGTTCGCTGCATGGGCATGGCGGCAGATGACACAGGACGGCTGTGGCTGCTGGAAACGGTCATGGGTGCGGGTCAGATGCTGGTGAGCATCACCGTGGATGAGGACGGTCTGCATCGGCGCATCCATGGTATGATGGGCGCACCGCAGCGCATGCTGGGTTCCTCCTTTAATTGCTTTATCCGCGACGGCGTACTCTATGCCTCCGACACCAATCGGGGAGAATGCCAGCCGGCGGTATTTCAGGTGCCGCTTGAGACCCTGCTGTCCGGAGAACCCGGGCCGTATACCACGGATGTGAATGTGTACCTCAGATATAAGGACGGCGAGGACCGCTATCGCCGCATTCTGGGACGTGAGCTTGTGCAGGACGCGCAGGATGTGCTGACCGTGATGGCGGAGAACAGTGCAAAGCCGCGCGATCCTGCGTTTGTGGCAACCATGCCTCGTTATTTCCGTGAAAATCCGAATGCACCCTACAACGGTGACAGTGCCGTCAACGCAACGGCTCTGCCCAGCAAATCCTGTTGGGTATGCAAGCTGTGGAAGGACTACGGAAAGCTTGACATTGAAGCGGTGGGTTTTGACAGCGACAATACGGTCTGGGTACAGGCAGGGGAGCGCCGACTGCTCCTGAAGAATGGTCTGGTCGTGGCAGAAGAAGCGGCGCAGCCGCTGCCGGAAAACGCAGCTCTTACGGCGGTGCAAAAACTGAGTCTGCCATATCAGGCCGAGCGACGGCACCTGACCGGCGCGACTGCCGCCTGTGAACTGTCCGACGGGAGAATACTCACCGGAACCGCAGACGGTATGCTTGCCATGATCAGAGGAAGCCGTGTGTTCAGCATGGGAAGCGTGGGTCTTGGATATACCGTTCACCAGATTGCAGCCTTCCCTTGCGGAAAACGGGCATTGGGTGTCGCAGGACGCGCTAACGATCTGGGGATGGTGTTTACCTATGACGACGATCTGGGGCTGATCCTGCACGGACGCATTTTCTTCCAGGACATCAACTCGCCGGGAGTTCTTGGCGTAAGTCATCAGCCGCATCGTGTGGCGGTGTCGCCTGACGGAAAGTATGCAGCGATTGCGGTCGATGACCGTATGAGCTGCGTATATATGTTTGAACTTGATGACAGCGATCTCATAGGCTGACGATCGAAATGCGGATTAGGCGGTGAAAATGCGGGTTTGGGATGCTTGACCTGTCGCTAATGCCGTTGGACACATCAAACAACCCTGTGAGCTGCGAATATTCAGTAAGAAAATCAGGAAGGGAAACGGGTGCGATGTTTGATCAATTGACGCAGACTGTCAGACAAGCATACGAGTATGTCCGTGAAAAGCTCTATTGCCCGGAGACGCATCTGATCTACGATCATCACATGAACGATTGGCACGATCTTCCGACACCTGAAGAGATCGCAGCCACCCTTCCCAATCCCTGCGGATACGGTACCGGTATGGAGGATTCCATGATCAACGGCGGCAGTATGATCGACGCCATGATTGAGCGGGCAGGGGAGACGGGAGATCCGGAGGATATCGCATTCCTGCATGAACTGGTGGATGGAATGCTGCTGACTGCCGAGGCAGGTCGTGACGGGTATCTTCCACGCAGCCGGACGCCCTGGGATGGTGTGAGTCATTACCCGGATTCTTCCAGAGATCAGTATACGCTTTTTCTCTATGCCATGCATCGCTTTAGCGCTTCCGGCATGGCAGATGAGCGGGAACGTATGCGTATACGACGTGCCGTGACCGCAATTGCCCAACGGGCAAGGCGCAATGTAACGACGGCGCATGACTGGGATCTGCTGCGCGAGGACGGACGGCACACGCTGGTGACACAGATGTGGGGCGACACTCTTGGCAATCATGAGGTGCCCCGGCTGCCGATGTTATATCTGCTGGCGTGGCAGTTGAGCGGAGAGGAAGAATACCTTACCCTGTACCGCTCCCTGCGGGAGGAAGTCTATGCTCGCCTGCTGCCGATGACAGACTACTGGCATATCTACTGCGTACAGCAGATGCAGGTATCGATGCAGGTGATGGCGAACCTCGACCCGGACGAAGCATGGCCGGAGCGCTGGCGCGGGGTGATGCGTGAGGCAGGAGACTGGTGTGTCGGCAGGATTGGAAAAGTCCGGGAAACGCTGGGGAGAAAGGGTGATTACCGGGGAAGCTATCCATCCTTTCGGGAGCTTCCGGCGATTCCGTGGACACGGCCTGTGGACAGCGAGCTTCCGGCGTCGTCTCCCGATCGTCCGGGCGTGGATGTGTATTTTGATTATTGGGACGCAGCCCACATCCTCTTTTGCGCCGCTATCGGCGGCTCGGAACGTACGGATGAGGCTTTTTCGCTTGCTGCGGACATCTTTTCATCCATCGACTATGACCGTCATGTTACCGGAGACCCGGTGCAGTTGATGCAGGCGTATTATACCTGGCTGAAATGCTCTAAATGAAAAAAATAAATCCTGCATTGTTGAGGGACATGTCATACTGTTGTCCTGTTTAGTCTGGTAAACTGTCTGCATCAACCGAAAGGAGAAAAAGTTGATGAAAAGAGATATTGCACTGAGTGAGCGGCCGGGAAACTTCAACGACCGGTATTTGCAGGCCTGCGGGAATCTGTCCTGGTATGACTTTGTGGCGGGAATGCCGTCGCTGGTGTTTCTGGTCACGGGCTGGAAGGCAAACGGGCGGGAGAATGCCTGTCTGCACTCCTGGTCAAGCTTTGTGGGCAGCGGACCGAACAATTATATCTGCATTCTGGGCAAGGTAAAGCCGAATGGACACATGTACCGCTCTTTGAAGGAAACCGGCGTATGCGTACTCAACTTCCCCACCAATGATATCTATGCCCGCTGCATCCGGATCATCGGCAACAATCAGTACGATACCGATGAAATCACCGCGGCGGGTCTCACTGCCGAACCGGCATCTGTTGTCAACGCTCCGCGCATCGCCGAATGCTTCCTCAACATGGAATGCGAGTATCTCTGGGAACATGAGGTCTGCCTGGACAGCAATGAGCTCTGCGTGGCAGTTCGCGTGGTGAATATCACCATGGACAGCGAACACGCCGATCAGGCAAAACTGGGCAGATACGGCAAGACAGGATATCTTTTCCAGATCGATCAGCCGTCCAATCCGGAAACCGGCGAAATTACGCACTTTGGCCCCGGAATCCTGGAACAGGGTGATCCTGTGCCGTGGATTACGAAGTAATACTTACCGAAAATACTGCCGCCCTGTTCGAATTGACCGAACAGGGCGGCAGTGTATTGTGTCTGGAATAACGGATTACAGCTGAGCAGCGGCGCTGCGAAGTTTCTTGATGACCTCGTCCATCTCCGCAGGGGTCCAGTCGGGATTGATGCCGAAATAGGCGTGACGGCAGAGCTCGTTGCGGGAGGCAGGGCACATGTCGCGGTCGTAATTCATGCGCAGGCCCTGATTTGCCTCCATCAGGAAGGGATTCATCTTGTCATGCAGAGCGCCGCGATGGCGGTAGAGAATCTCCCAGGCCCAGCAGACATGCTTGCCGGTATTGATAGGACGGCCGCATTCGGTGAGCGCGTCAAACTTCTCGGCAGTCTTGATGTCGTCAAAGACAAAGTTGAGGATGTTGGCACAGTCACCGTCGAAGTCGTTGGAACGGGTGAACTTCAGGCCGGAACCGGCAAGACCATCCATGAGATACTGACGGTTCTTGTGAAGATCGGCAAGGATGCCGGGGAGCCTTGTCAACTGCACGCGCATGATGGCGGCGGTGATTTCGGTAGCGCGGAATTCGCTGCCGACATAAAGATAGTCGTCAAGATTGTCCAGCTTCTTTCCGAAATAGGGAACACCGGAGCTGTCGTGATAGATGTAGGCGCGCTCATAAACGTCGCGGGAGCGGGTAGTCAGACCGCCGCCTTCACCGGCAGAGATGTTTTTGAAGTAGTTGTAGCTGTAGGCACCGGCATCACCCCAGGTACCGAGCTTTTTGCCGCCGAAACTGCCGCCGACTGCCTGACAGGCATCTTCGATGACGTAAAGGCCGTGCTTCTCGGCGATAGCGCAGAGGGCGGCCATGTTGGCGGGCATGCCCTGCATGTGAACGGGTATGATGGCCTTGACGTTGGGGGTGATCGCTGCCTCAACGGCCTTGGGATCCATGGTCAGCGTATCGTCGATGTCCACAACCACCGGGATGGCACCTGCGGCGACAACCGCCAGCGCGGTGGCAATATAGGTGTAGGCGGGGACCAGAACTTCATCGCCGGGGCCGATGCCGAGGGCAATGAGGGCTGCGATGAGCGCACCCTTGCCGCTGGTGAGCAGAAAATAGTTTTCAACATTGAGATAGTCACGCATCTCGCGTTCAAAGTCGAGCACCTCATGAACAGGGGTGTTCTCTTCCATAACGCGAAACATCCGGCCGTTGCGGATGACATTTGCGACGGCAGCGATCTCTTCTTCGCCGATTCGATACATGATATTTGCCTCCTTTATTTGTTGTCTCTGAGCAGCTTCAGATTCTGAGAGATGATTTCGGTGTCAGCGTCCTCTGTCAGGACATAACCGTAGCGATAGCGGGAGGACCAAACCTCGTAGCCGCCGCGGTGAATGTCTTCCTTGGTGGGAAGATAACCGTAGGATCCATTGGAATTGGAAAGAGAGAGCGTGTAGGCATACGGACTGTAGTCGGCAAGACGCAGGGCGATTGCCGAAAAAATCTCAAAGGGATGGGGAACGATGACGATATTGCCCAGGCGGAAAATGGTCTGCTGATAGGTCAGTGCCGTCTGAACCGGTTCATTTGCCAGTTCGATAACAGATTCCCAGTGGCGCTTTTCGTAGAGCTTCAGTCCCTGAACGTTTTCGTCAAGTTCTTCAAGCTGCCGTTTTGCCTCTTCAGGATCTCCCAGCGGCTCGTAGGGAAGATTGATCTCGCCCTCAATGACGGAGAACGGAGGAATCTCATAAGATTTAATCCGGCTGTAGGCAAGTGCGGCGTCACAGGCGGCGCGTCCGCCGATGTCGGCGACCTGATCGATGCGGTCAATGACCTGTACGCCGTTAAGACGCAGGGGACCGGGTGCGCGGGGGGCTACGTCGCCTTCGGCGCCGTTGATGAAGAGCGCGGGAGCCTGGGTGATACGTTCCAAACGATCCGTCATGACACCGGACCAGTCGCGGGTGATGGGTGTGTCGCCGATACCTCCGGCAGAAGTGCCGTGCGCGCCGATATGAGTAATAGTGGCAATGACAGACTGATCTTCAGTTGAGCGGATGGCGATGACGCGCATACGCGGATCGTAAATACCCCAGGGGTTGACGCCGAGCCAGACACTGCCGTTCTCACGCACTGCGCGGCGGTTGACGCCGACGTAGGATTCCGCTTCGCCGATACCGAGCTCGGCGGGACGCAGGTTCTTCTGCGCATCCTGGATGGTGCGAACAAGGACGGGGAGGAAAATCTCATCGATGTAGGCATCATCGGAATTGCCCCAACCGGGCGTCGTGGAAGTTGCGGGACCGGAGTGAGTGTGGTTGGTGGAGAAGATCAGGTGATGAATACCGGTGGCGGATTCAACGGCGGCGCGCGCCTTGCGGTGCAGCGGTTCTGGGATTGAACAGAGCGTGATAGCTGCCAGAGCGGCCACGGTTTCACCGTCGGAGAATACAGCGGCAGTGACGGTCAGATCATCATGTACGCTTGCGGCGATGCGACGGCTGGGATAGCCGTAGAGCGCTGTACCCAGCGGTGGTGTGATGATGCCTTTGGCAGCGCCTGCGAGGAAAATTTTATCGTTCTGACTCATGTATACACCTCGTTTCGGATGGGTTCTGATGAATCGCTCGGCCTGAGCTTTGACTTGATTATAACAAACCGGCGGCGGATGTCAACATCCACCGCCGGTTGCGAGAATATTTAGTAACCTTAGGTCAATTATTGAGAATCACAGGCTGCAAGAGCTGCTGCGAAGGCATTGGAATCAAACTGACGATGCCAGGTGTTCAGCGTACGCGCAATGCAGCTTCCCATGTGACGATAGTCGTCGGCGAGGAAACCTCTGCCTGGACGCTCGGCATCAGGCTCGCCCATATAGGGAACTTCCAGCGTCAGAGTCAAGGGAACCCGGCAAACTGTCGTAAAGAAGCGGGAAGCAGTGGGCATTTCCGCCGTATTAACCCGGGAACCGAAGCTGTTAAAGCGATGCGTATCGTATTTTAACCCGCCGGGCCGAGTGTGGTCTTTCATGGTATCGATGAGAAGATTTGCGAATACTTCCTGCTGTGACGCAAAGGGCTCCTGCTTCTGCACGTAATATAGATGATCGCCGCTGCGGTAAAGCAGGGGATCGTGGAAATCCACTGCCGCGATAATCTTGCGGCTGCGGCACAGCTTCATGAGAGACGCTACGGAGTTGTAGAGCGGCGCATCGGTGTAGTCACGATTGTGATCATGCGGTGCGCGGCTCTTGCCCTGATCGCCCTCTTCAGCACCGTCCAGATCCATAAAAGGCGCGACCAGCAGTTCACAGCTGTCAGGCAGATGACAGTCGGGATCCTCAAGGATGGCGCGAATGGCGCCTTCCATCAGGTAGGACGCAGGCGACTCGCAGGCATGATGGCGCGCCGTGAACAGGATGGTCTGTTCACATTTGGCGCCGGGACGTGCAATGCGCAGCAGGGGCTGTATCTGTCCGTGCTCGGAGACGCAGAGCGTATCCAGCTGCACGGCGGGATTGGCGGCGATTGTCTGATAAAAGGCTTGAAAATGCGCGAGCTGATAGGGGAGCGTGCAGCAGAAGTAAACGCAGGTTTCCTCAGGTGCGAACTGGTAGCGGAAACCGTATCCCTCCGCAAGCTTGCTGTCGGGCCCCAGCCAGCTCCAGTGATAGCCGTCATGGCTGATGGCAGGGCCGTAATAACCGACCACGTCTCCATCACAGAATCGGAAGGTAATCTCCCGACCCTGCAGTCCCTCGGCACGGAAGTTCCAGTAAAACCACCAGCGGTCGGTGTCACGCATATCCTGCCGGAGTTCGATGACGTCATCCTGTTCTGAAATGACAATGATGTTGCCGCCGGGATAGGCGCAGGAAATATGCTTGCTTTTCATCAGTATCTCCTCCGTTATATGGCCATGTCACGGGAAATCTTCCGGTAACAGCGCCAGAAGTACCAGTTTTCAAAAATGGCGGTGATGGTCCAGGAGAATATGTAGAGCAGATAAAGAGATTCAATCGTGTGGAACCAGGCAAAGATTGTAAATACCCAGATGATGCGGAAAACGCAGGAACCGCCGATGCAGGCAATCATCGGCACAAGACTCTTGCCGATACCGCGGGAAGCGGCAATGGCAGTGTCCATCAGCGCCGATACTGCGTAGGACAGACCCATGATGACCAGACGCTTCATGCCGGCCTCGATAACGGCAGCCTCCGTGGTGAACAGAGCCAAAAACGGTCGGCCGAAGATGACAAGAGAAAGACCGAGTATAAGCCCGGAGCCGAACGCAAAGGTCAGACAGATCCAGTAGCTTCTCTTGATCTGATGGGGATTGCGTGCACCGTAGTTGAGGCCGATGAAGCTGCCGCAGGCAATGTAGAAAGCATTCATCACGTCGTATACCAATGCATCGGCATTGGCGGCGGCGGAGTTGCCGGCGACCATAGTGGTGTCGAAACTGTTGACACCGGCCTGAATGAACATGTTGGCCACATAAAAGACGGCATTCTGCAGTCCGGCCGGGATGCCAAGACGCAGAATATCGCAGGCGCTGGCCTTGTGCAGCCGCAGTTCACGGATACGCAGACCGTAAATCTCCTTCGTGCGCAGAAGCGAGATCGAGACCAGGATGGCGGAGAGATACAGCGAAATCACGCTTGCAATGGCAACGCCTGCAACATCGAGATGACACACGACCACAAAGAAGAGATTGAGTATCACGTTGAGCACGCCGGAAATGAGCATGTAAACCAGCGGTTTGCGGGTGTTGCCGATGGCACTGAAGACCGCGGTGCCGAAGTTGTAGACGCCGATGGCCGGGGTGGCGCAGAAGTAAATCTGCATATAGAGAGTGGCGCGATCAAGCAGCTCTTCTTTTGTGTTGAGAAGCTGCAGTAGAGGTCGGGAACCAAACAGACCGACGAAAAACAGCAGAACACCGGCCAGAAAACAGATGATGAACGCCGAATGCAGCGTACGGCGTAGCTGCACGGTGTCACCGGCTCCGTACCAGCGGGCGATCAGGGAATTGACGCCGCTGCCGATGCCCATCAGCAGTCCGGTGAACAGCGTAACGGCGATGGCCGTTGAACCGACCGCTGCAAGAGAAAGAGAACCTGCGAACTGTCCGACAACAGCGATGTCGGCCATGTTGAAGAGAACCTGCAGGACATTGGATACCATCAGCGGCAGGCTGAAGAGAAAGATTTGCCGGGAAAGGCGCGAGACTCCGGCGGAGGAGAGCGCGGAAAACGATGTTTTCATGGGTACCTCGTCAGTGTAGGAAATAGGCGGCAGCTCCGCCATCCTCTATTATACACGCCCGGAGAAAAAAGGCAAGGGAGAACCGAAAAGTGACAGACCGGCTGCGAAAACAGTCAGTCTGTCATGAAAGCTGAGCAGTATCAATGCAGTGCCGGGTTGCCGTATTCGATCACGGCGTCCAGGATGGCATCCAGATTGCGCAGGCGCAGATTGTCAGGGATGTTCTCGGTGATGCCGAGGATAAACCGCCGGGGATCCGCGTCGCGGATCATGGAAAGCGTGTCTGTGATGATTTCTTCACGGGTGTGATGCTGCCAGGAGGAAGGCCAGTTGAGCCAGAGGATTTTACCCGGGAAACATTCGGTGGCCTCTTTGACCGACGGGCTGAACCCAGGATCGTAAGCTTCCACGTAGTCGAGCTGACTTACCGCGATTTCATTCATGATCGTGGTGTTGTCATCATCCAAATGGCAGCCCAGGAGCTTGCCATGCTTTGCAAATACCTGGTGGGCTTCGGCATAGATCGGCAAATAGTAGTCGCGGAACACCTGCGGGCCGATCACCGCCGGGGTCACGTTGCCGCCGTAGTTTGCGAATGCAAAAGGAGAACGTGCGACGATGGGATAAATCAGGCGGTTGCGCTCCACGAGAATGCCGTAAAGTTTGAGGATTTCATCCCGGTTGTCCATCCATTCGTAGCAGAAGTTCTCCGTGCCCATCAGACGCATAATCTCCTGCATGGGCTCCAGCGGCAGACCGTCGCGGATGATGACATTGGGGCAGTCCTTATATTCCTGATATAAGGCAGCGCTTTCAGCGTCGTTTGACGTGATGTGATAATCCTGCAGCCAGGCGGCAATTTTCGGGTAATCCTCCTCGGATTTAAAGAGAAAGCTGTGGGACCAGGAGGTAAAGCCGACCGGCTGGCTGAGCTGCTCAAGAGGACCTTTGGGGGTCTCGTAGACCGTGCGCTGCATGGTCTGACCGTTTTCGATGAAGGTTTCGGTGTGGATTTTTGTATCCACGGTTTCAATATTGTAGGATTTGATGCGCTTGACAAAGCAGAGACCGCGCTCTTGCAGACGGCGGGCGTAGGGATACTGCTCAAGGTGATTTTCGTAGATCGTAAAGGGCGTCTGATCCGGCATTTCGCCTCTGAGAACAGACAATACACGTTCGGCAGGAGTCATGGTGTTACCTCCGGTTACACTGAAGCTGGATTTACACGTACTTTGACGGGGAAACCCCGGTGTGTTTTTTGAAATCACGGGAAAAATCGAAAATATCATTGTAGCCCAGGGATAAGGCAATGTCTGTGATGCTTCCGTGATCGCTTTTCAGCATTTCACGGGCTTTTTTGATGCGCAGATCGTGAATATAGGCATTGGGAGAGATGCCGACCACCTCTGTGAAGAGTTTGCGGAAGTAGGCGGTGGAAAGGCCGGTGAGAGATGCCAGAGCATCGTTGCTGATTTTTTCGGTGTAATGCTTGGCGATGTAATCAAGCGCCGGGGCAATCTTTGAAAGCTTTTCTCGGGGCTGGTATTTCTGCTCGTCAGATTGGCAGAGTTTGAGCAGGATCGAATAGGCGTCCCGAATGCTTTCAGCCTCGTACATGGGTTTCTTGAGCATGCGTTTGTAGTCCAGTTCCCGAAACATCCGCAATATGCGCTCGCCGCTGCGCACAGGAAAGGGGAGTATCTCAGGATAACTGAGCGGACTGTCAAACTCGATCATGGCACAGTGACCTGCGCGGGTACACTGCCATTCATACGTACAGCCCATCGGCAGGATGACCATGTTGTTCAGATCCGACAGGTACCGATGCCCCGCACAATTGTAGACGGTCTGTCCCTCATACTTGAGAACGATTGCCCAGCGCGGACGGTTTTCTCGTCTGTGCGGAGCATTGACATCATTATATATGGTGGTGACGGCGCGCACACGGGTGATAACCAGATCTGACAAAACATCGGCGCTCAAAATACTTCCTCCCTTCTGCTGATTTAGTTCAATATAGCATGTTGTTTGCTCTGTGTCAATCGATTTTCATGAAAAAGCATGGTGAGATTTGGAAAGATAAAAAATAAACTGAAGCAGATTTGCCAAATAGAGCAGATCTGTTATTTACCGACGTGTCCGGCTGCGGTATACTGCAGATAAGGAGTGATGATATCATGATGAAATTAAGTGAGCTTCGTGCACCGGCAGCGGCAGGTGTTGTCAAGGAAAAGACCCCGAAGGCTGCGGTCGGAGAGATCAAAAACTGCTGGTTTGACGGTGCGGATATGATTGATCTGCACCTGTCATGCCTTGAGGATACCTCCTTGGACACACTGTGCAGCATCATCGGTTCAACAAGCCTCCCGATTCTGGCGCTCAACTATAACACTGCCTGGTCCGGCGAACATGCGGGATTTGATGAGGAAGCGCGTGTGCAAAGCCTGCTGCGTGCAGTAGAAGCCGGAGCGGCGGGTATTGATATGCAGGGCTATACTTACGATCTGCCGTCGAAGGCTGCTTTTTGCGGTGAGGATCTGTACTCGTTTACAAAGACACAGCCCCGGGAGGTTGTCACCGATCAGGCGATCATTGATAAACAGTGCGCACTGATTGAGCAGGTACACAGTATGGGTGCGGAGGTACTCATGTCCTGTCATCCGGGCGTGGTACTTACTGCCGAACAGGTGGTGGATCTGGCTCTGTTCATGGAAAAGCGCGAACCGGATATCATCAAGATTGTCTCAAAGGCGGAAACCGAGGATGACCTGGCGGAAAGCATCCGGGCGATGCTCCTGTTAAAGAAGGAAATACGCACGAAGGTGTCCTATCACGCAAACGGCAGGGCAGGGAGCCTGTCGCGGATTCTCAATCCTCTGCTGGGCGGGCAGATTGCCTTTTGCGTGGATCGCTACACGGCGGCATCGACCATGGAACAGCTTGATCTGCGCACGGTACGTGCGGTTGTGGACGGAGTACGCAAACTGATATAAGGAGAATGCTCGTATGAAACGCTTTGAGGGACGTACCGCAATGGTCACAGGTGCGGGAAAGAATATCGGCCGTGCGATTGCGATGGATTTTGCACGGGAAGGCGCCAATGTCATTGTCTGCGATTATAACCGGGAGAATGCCGAACAGACTGCGCGGGATATCGAAGCGATGGGGGGCGATGCGATGCTGCTGGTCAGCGACGTACGTGACCGGGAGGCGATCTTTGCAGGCGCTGCCGCCGCAATTGAACGCTTCGGCAAGGTGGATATCCTTGTCAACAACGCCGGCGGAAGCGCAGGATTGCTTGG
>SVMB01000169.1 GCA_015067675.1 Oscillospiraceae bacterium | reverse complement strand
ACCACCTCCCCCTATCTTTCAAAGGTGCTGAAGCAGGCTTTCCCGGATCTCGAGATTCGGGCAAGTGTCAATATGCGAATCGGCACTGTAGAGGCTATGGAGGTCTCTCAGGACCATTTTGACGGATTCTACATGCAGCGGGAATATAACCGCTCCCCCAGACACATCCGAAGGCTCCGCAAGTGGTGTGACGAACACGGCAAAAAACTCTACATGCTTGTCAACAGCGGTTGTCTTCGCTGGTGCCCCTTTCAGAGCTTCCACGACAACATGGTAGCTCACGAAGCCCAGTCAGACCTCTCTGACTACGGTATGGAGGTCTCCAGCTACTGCCGCAGCTGGATGCGGGATCCCGCACACTTTTTGGATTTCATGCGCGCAACGTGGATCAGACCCGAGGATATGACAAATTACGCCGGTCTCTTTGACGGATACAAGCTTGCTACCCGGCTGCATCCCAACCCCCGACGCGTTATCGAATCCTATATCCGCGGTAAGTTCATGGGCAGCGTGACCGAGCTTACAGAGCCCGGTTTCCAGCATGGGAATGTGTATCTGGATAATACGCTTTTCCCGGATGACTGGTTCGCGAGGACTTCGGATTGCAGCCACGAATGCGAATCCTGTGGCTACTGCACGGCCATAATGGAGAAAGTCCATCTCAAGCTGTAAAAAGAAAACGGAGAGAGCCTGTGCTTCTCTCCGTTTTCTTGCATTTCCGCAAAGAAATCGTTCTTCTGCTGGCGATACCGGGCGGATGCATTGACTTCAAGGCTGTTGAAAATTTGAAAATGATACGCGGTGGAGCAAGCACTTCACCGCGTATCTCTTATTTTGACATCAGCTTTTGATAGGTTTTTCTCGCCACACCAAGCTCTTCGTTTGCAGGGATCACATAAAGCGCAACCCGGCTGTCATCCGCAGAGATCTTCCTGATACCGCTTTTCGGTGCTTCTGCATCAGGTACAACCCCAAGGAATGACAGCTTCTCCGCTACGTAACCGCGGACAGTTTCGCTGTTTTCGCCGATACCGCCGGTAAATACAACAGCATCCAGTCCGCCCATCACTGCTGCATATCCGCCGATGTAACGAACAAGTTCTCTGCAGAAAATCTCGACGGCAAGCTTTGCCCGTTCATTTCCTTCTTTTGCAGCAAGCTCCACGTCACGAAGATCGCCGCTGACGCCGGAGATGCCCAACAGACCGCCTTTCTTTTCCAGCGTCTCGTAGATCTCGCCAAGGCTCATCCCGGCTGTATCGGCCATATAGCAGATGATAAAGGGATCCAGATCGCCGGAGCGATTGGACTGCGGAAGACCAACCTGCAGAGAGAGTCCGAAGCTGGTATCCACACTTTTGCCATCTACGATCGCGCACAGAGAGCAGCTGCCGCCAAGGTGGCAGGAAACCGCCTTATACTTCGGACCAAGAAACTCATTCAGGTTATCAGCCACATAGGAATGGGACGCTCCGTGATATCCGAAGCGGCGTACGCCGTATGCTTCATACCATTCATAGGGTGCGGAATAGACAAAGGCTTCCGGCGGCATGGTCTGATGGAACGCTGTTTCAAAAACACCCACCATCGGCACATCCGGGAGAACCTTCATAAAGGTAGCGATCGCTGCAAGATAATGCTTGTTGTGAGCAGGTGCCACAGTCAGCATATCGCGCATACCCTGCAGTACAGCCTCATCAATACGGTGAACACCATAGTGATCTCTGGACAGAACCGTCTTGAAGCCAACCGCCGCAAGTTCGGAGAGATTTGCAATCACACCTGTCTCTTCGCCGGTAATCTGTTTCAGAAACAGGCGGATACCCGTCTCATAATCCGGAAGGATCTCCGTTGTGTCCAGTTCTGTCTTTCCCCAGTAACGGACTCTGCCGCCCTTTGGATCACCAACGCGTTCCATGGTGCCCCGGGCAAGGACGATTTCCTCCGGCATCTGATACAACTGGAATTTCAGGGATGTACTCCCTGCATTGCATACCAGTAAATTCATCGTATTTCTCCTGTTATTGTGATATCTCCATCCTACCACGTTTTTCCCCTGAAGGCAACCAAAACAAAACGAAACCGCACCTCATCGGTACGGTTTCGTTTCGGACTATGAAATTACCGTCTGCTGAAGCAGTCGCTGCAGTACACAGGCCGGTCGTTCCGGGGCTCAAAGGGCACCTTGCAAGCCTTGCCGCATTCGGCACAGACAGCATCAAACAGCTGACGGGCGCCGCCGGTGGCAGTGCCGCGGGCCTGCTTACGGGCCATACGGCAGGAACGGCAGCGCTGAGGCTCGTTCTCAAAACCCTTTTCGGCATAAAATTCCTGTTCGCTGGCGGAGAAAACGAATTCCTGACCGCAGTCCTTGCAGACGAGTGTTTTGTCGTTGTACATAAGATCCCTCTTACAAAATAAATAGTTACACCAATCGGTGCCGCATCATATTAACATTCTTTTTCAAAATTGTAAAGCGGTTTTTTGACGGAAAAAAAAGTTTTTTCTGTATCATTCCGTTTCGGAATCAGCCAGACACATTTTCATCGTGAGCCATGCTTTGCCACATGTTTTTTCGGGCGTACACGTCTG
>SVMB01000063.1 GCA_015067675.1 Oscillospiraceae bacterium | reverse complement strand
CCCCGGTAACTTTCTTGCTTGTGCAAGAAAGTCACCAAAGAAGCACCCGAAGGAAGGACTACCGGTCCTTCCTTTCGAATCCATCTCCAGAGACGACCATCGCCTATGAACTTCACTTAACCAAGTTCATGCCGATCACAGCACCGAGGATGCGACCGGGGTGCTGTGAGGGGAATTACCCTGGTTACAAGCACTTCATAGGCGATATTCCGCCGAAATCTTGGCTGGGGACCGGGGCATGATGCGCTGCTGCGCGATCACGCCGTGTTGTAGGCCCCGGCGGCGTTCTTTGGTTACTTTCTTTCGACGTAGAAAGAAAGTAGGCGCGGGGTGCATGCGCAATGCACAGGGCGTATCGGAAAGATGCTCTTTCCTCCCTCCGCCGGAGGCGAACCCTCTTCCAGATACAGAAAAAGGGTTCTGCGGGGAAGCCCCGGGGCTTAGCCGTTACCGATAGAGGGTGCTCGCCCCTTACGTATCAATGAAAGGATGATGACCATGCTTTCACAGGAAGCGGCAAACGCTGTCCTGAAAGCCGCACGGGAAACCGGCGGCGATTTCGCTGAAATATATATGGAGGATGCCCGATCCAATACCCTGAAACTGGTGGACGGTCAGGTGGAAGATGCGGCGTCTACTCATAGCAGAGGCGCCGGTGTCCGTGTGTTCGCAGGACTTAAAACCGCCTACGCTTATACCGCCGATACGTCGCTGGATTCGCTTCTGGCAACCGCACGTGCCGCTGCGGCGGCGGTGAAGGGCTCAAGCGAGGCCGGTGATGTCCGGTTCGCTGTCAGGGATTACGCCCGTATCCCCGGCATCCCCTTTGACATCGTGACCAATACCCAGCGCATTGCCGTGATGCGGCAGGCCTATGAGGCGGCCCGCAGTGTGTCCGATGAGATTCGTCAGGTGCAGGTGATGCTCATGGATGTGGATAAGCACGTGCTGGTGGCAAACTCCGAGGGCGTGTTCGGTACCGACCGGCGTCCCCGCATCCGTCTGGTGGTGCAGGCGGTGGCAAGTGACGGCAAATCCACCCAGACCGGCATGGAAGGCCCGGGCTTTGCCATGGGCTTTGAGGCGCTTGACTTAATCGACGTGATTGAAACCGCAAAGAGCGCGGCGAAAAAGGCCGTGACCATGCTCCATGCACCGGAATGCCCGGCGGCAAGCCTGCCTGTGGTCATCGACGGCGGCTTCGGCGGTGTTATCTTCCACGAAGCCTGTGGCCATTCGCTGGAAGCGACCTCGGTATCCCGCGGCAACTCCGAATTCTGCGGTAAGCTGGGGCAGCAGATCGCGGCCTCCTGCGTGACCGCCATCGACGACGGTACCATCCCCGGTCAGTGGGGTACCATCGGCATGGACGACGAGGGTACGCCTACCCAGCGCCGTCTGCTCATCGAAAACGGCATCCTGAAAGGCTACATGATCGACCGGCTCGGCAGTCTGCGCATGAATATGCCCGTTACCGGTTCCTCGCGCCGTCAGAACTATCGCTATGCCCCCACATCCCGCATGACCAATACCTTCATCGCCCCCGGACAGGATGATCCGGAGGAGATGATCAAAACCATGCCCGAGGGACTCTACGCCAGGAGCATGGGCGGCGGCTCGGTCAATCCCCTGACCGGCGAGTTCAACTTCGCCGTCTCCGAGGGCTACTGGGTCAAGAACGGCGAGATCGTCACGCCTGTGCGCGGTGCAACGCTCATCGGCCGGGGCGCTGATGTGCTCATGAAGATCGACCGGGTCGGCAGCCATATGTGGATGGGTCAGGGTATGTGCGGATCCCAGTCCGGCTCCGTGGCAACCAACGTCGGTCAGCCCCGCATCCGGGTCAGTGAACTGGTCATCGGCGGCAAGGGAGGCGCGTTATAATGAAATACGAAGCGTTCAGAGATCAGCTTTTCGCGGAAGCCGCCAAGGCAGGCTGCGCGGCTGAGGTTTACTTTGAGGAAGGCGATTCGTTCAAGGTTCGCATTGACAAACAGGAAGTGGACGCCTACACCGTCAGCCGCGATTACGGTCTGGGTCTGAGAGTCCAGAAGGACGGACGGGACGGCTATGCCTATACCGAGGTCTTTGAGGATGCGGCGGGTCTGGTGGCCAGAGCTCTGGACAATGCCGCGGCGGTCTCGGCGTCGGATGTGCATCCGATGCAGGGAAAGTGCGTGTATCCTGAGGTGAAGGAGCTGCCCAATCCCGTGTTTGAGATGTCGGAGGCTGAAAAGATTGAGCTTGCCCGGGCGCTGGAACGTGCGGCGCTGGCGGCTGACCCCAGGGTGGACCGGGTGCAGTATGATATGGTCTGCACCGCAAGCTCGAGAGTCTGCATTGCCAACACCAACGGCCTTGAAGCCGAGGCTTTTGAGCGTATCTCCTACTGCATGGTGGAGCCGGTGCTCATGGAAAACGGCGAGATTCACGACAGCTTTGCCTACCGCATCAACGCTGACACCACCGACGTCGAGGGCTGTGCCAGGGAAGCCGTGGCGGATGCCGCCGCGCAGTTTGGAGCCGGTCCCGTGCCGCCCGGAGAGTACCGCACCCTCTGGACCAATCAGGCGCTGTCGGATATGCTGGGTGCGTTTGCAGGACTCTTCAACGCTGACCGTGCTCAGAAGGGAATGTCCGCGCTGGCGGGCAAGGAAGGGCAGAAGATCGCCGCAGAGTGCATTACGATGGTGGACGATCCGCTCTATCCGCTCTACCCCAGAGCCTTCGACGCGGAAGGAACGCCCTCCGAGGCCACGGTGATCGTGGAAAACGGTGTATTATGCTCTCTCATGCACAACTTAAAGACTGCGGCGAAGGCAGGCGTTGCCTCCACCTCCAATGCAAGCCGCGCAGGTGCGGCAAGCCCTGTGAGCATTGCACCGTCGCAGTTTTATGTCAAACCCGGGGAGAAGTCCTTTGACGAGCTGACCGGAATGCTGGGAGACGGTCTGATCATCACCGACGTATCCGGGCTTCATGCCGGTGTCAACCCAGTCAGCGGCGAATTTTCGCTGCTTGCCAAGGGAAAGCTGGTGGAAGGCGGCAAAATCGTGCGCTCGGTGGAACAGATCACCGTGGGCGGCAGCTTCTTTACGCTCTTTGGCGGTGTGGAAGCCGTGGGCAGTGACCTGCGCTTTGGTCTGCCGGGTAGCGGCTGCATGGGCTGTCCCAGTGTGCTGGTTTCCAAACTGATGGTGGCGGGTAAGTGACGATGACAAGAAAAGACATTACCTCCAGTTTACTGTTGCTGCTCACAGCGGCCATCTGGGGCTTTGCATTCGTTGCCCAGAAGGTGGGCGGCGCGTATGTGGGCTCGTTTACCTTCAACGGCATCCGGTTTCTCATCGGCAGTGCATCGCTGATTCCCGTGATCCTGCTGCTGGACAGAAGCCGTGCGAAATCGGAGGGGGCAAAGTCCCTCTCCGCGGCTGATGCGGCGGCTCTGCGGAAAAAAACGCTGGCAATCGGTATCGGCGCAGGTCTCATTCTCTGCATTGCGGCAAACCTGCAGCAGGTGGGCATCTCCGGCATCGCAGGGCTGCCCGGTACCACGGCAGGCAAGGCGGGTTTCATCACGGCCTTATACGTGGTACTCGTGCCCGTCTGCGGCATTTTCATGCGGCAGCGTGTGGGCAAAAACGTCTGGCTGGGCATGGTGCTTGCCATCACCGGCATTTACTTACTCAGCGTGACCGAGGGCTTTTCCATTGCCTTTGGCGATCTGATCGTGCTCATCGGCGCGTTCTTCTGGACGGCGCACATTCTCTACATCGACAAGTTTGTGCACGATGCAGACCCGGTGAAGATTTCGGCGCTTCAGTTTGCCACGGCGGGTGTGATCAGTCTGGTCATTGCCGTCTGCACGGAGCCCATCGTCTGGGAGGGTATTCTCTCGGCGGCTCCTGCGATCCTCTACGGCGGTGTATTCTCCACGGGTGTGGCGTACACGCTGCAGGTGGTGGCGCAGCGGGATGCAAAGCCTGCCCTGGCGGCGATCATCCTGAGCATGGAGAGTGTATTCTCGGTGATCGGCGGCGCGCTGCTTCTCAACGAGCAGATGACAGCCCGGGGGTATCTGGGTTGTGTGCTGGTATTTACGGCCTTGATTCTGGCGCAGGTGAAATTTACTAAAGCGAAACAGGTTCAATAAAGAATGCCCCGCGGAGCAACGCTTCGCGGGGCAGTTATTTTTTGCGGAAGAGCTTTCCCGCAGCACCCTCTTTCTGTATCTGTGCACCTTCGGCGCCTTGAGGATGTCATATGGATGAAGATCCATACGCCCTGTGCCCTTCGCGGGCACCCCCGGTAACTTTCTTGCTTGTGCAAGAAAGTCACCAAAGAAGCACCCGAAGGAAGGACTACCGGTCCTTCCTTTCGAAACCATCTCCAGAGACGGGCATCAAGGCCTATGAAGCCCGGTGTAACCACGAAAGTTCCCCACACAGCACATAGGCTGCCTGGGTGCTGTGATCGGCATGACCCTGGTTAAGAGAAGTTCATAGGCGATGGTCCGCCGAAATCTCGGCCGGGGACCGGGGCATGACGCGCTGCCGCGCGATCACGCCGTCTTGCAGGCCCCGGCGGCGCTCTTTGCCTACTTTCTCTCGACGCAGAGAGAAAGTAGGCGCGGGGTGCATGCGCAATGCACAGGGCGTGTGTCAAGAACACGGCTTCCTCCCTGCGCCGCAGGCGAACACGCTTACAGATACAGAAAGAGGGTTCTACGGGATAGCCGCCGAGGCTTGTCGGTTGCAGATAGTGGGTTCTATCTGTGAACCGCCTGGAGGGCGTAAATCGCAGCACCGACGGCGGCTTCTTCCTGATGATCGGGTATTTCCAAATCCGCCCCAAACTGACGGGTGATGATCTCGCGCAGTACCGGGTTTTTGCGCACCGCGTTGCCCGAACCGATCACGGTGAAGGGGCCGCTGTCCGCTAACACGTCGGCGAGGCCGTCATGGAGCTCACGGACGATGCCCTCGAGCACACTGCGGGCCAGATGGGCAGGAGTAAAGTTGTCCCGGGTGACGCCTGTGAAGGAGGCTGTCTTTGCAGGATCGGCACGGGTGCCGGAGAAGGTCGTTTCTGCCTGCCACGGGTCGGGATCGTCCAGAACCTGGGCGGCAAGGGCTCCCAGCAGGTCATAGCAGGGCTTGTCGGGCAGTCCGGCGGCTGTCAGGAGCTGGCGGACGAAGCTTTCCAGCAGGGCGTAGGCGTAGCCGCCGCAGAGGGCGGAGTAATTGGCCAGTACGTGGCTCTCGTCATAGGGCCGCAGATCACAGGTATACTTCGGCGCGTCGGCGAGTGGCCGCAGAACGGAAATCTGGGAGCCGGTGCCGATGTTGACCAGCACGCAGGACTCGGGCTCCGACACGGAGCCGCGAAAGCTTGCCTGATTGTCGCCGATGGCGGCATAAACCGGGATGTCGTGCCAGGTGCCGAGAACGGCGGCGTCGGCGGCAGTGTCGGGGAAGTAGGCATAATCCAGCCCGGCATCCAGGATCGCGTCCCGGTCAAAGGCGTTTGCCGTGATATCCCAGAAGCCGAAGGAGGCGGCGTTGGTGGCGTGGCTCAGAGGCAGCTTCCGGCCGGTGAGCTGCATGCCGAGGCAGTCCATGATGGTGGAAAACTTCACGGCATTCGCCGGAATCCTGCCGGTGGCGGCAAGGTATGCATGGGTCACCGCGCCGTAGCCGGTGGCAAGCGGGGTTTTGCAGTGCGCCGAGAGACGCTGCACGGTGGTCAGGCCGTCGGAAAGCGGCAGATCACCGCAGCCGTCCTGCCAGGTGTAGAGCTCCGAGCAGGGTTTGCCCTCGGCGTCGGTGTAGACGATGCCGTGCATCTGGCCGGTGAGGCCGATGGCCGCGATTTGCGGGAAGGCAGCCCGGGCGGACTCGAGCAGTTCCAGGGATTTGTCCAGAATCGAGGCGGTACTCTGGCAGCGGTGGGCGGGGGTGCGCTCATCGGGCAACGCGGTGCCGCCGGGAATGTTGCGCACGTCGCAGAGCGCGCCGGTGAGGGCGTTTGTGACGACCATGCTGATGGTGGTGGTACCGATATCCAGGCCGATGGCCACGGGAGCGGTGATGTTTTTCATGGCAGTATGTCCTCTCTTGGTGATCAGACCCGGAGCTCTTCGATGCGCAGCCTGCCGTCGGGATCGGGGAAGGCTTCCATGACGTGCATGGAACCGGCGTAGAGGTCGATGCGGTCAAAGCCGACGAAGATCAGGCGGCCGTGCCAGACGGCGGCCTTGGGCACGCAGAGCTGGGGGTTATGGCCGATGGTCTCCCCGCTGGGCGTCCAGGGACCGGCGGCGGATTTGCCGATATCGTAGTGGGCGGTGCCGCCGATGGAGTAGAGGCGGTACCAGTAATCGCCGTAGCGGAAGCAGTCGGCGCATTCGGGCTGGGAGCCGTCGGTGTAGACGACATTGGGGCCGAGATCGGTCCAGTTGACCAGATCGGCGGAGGCGAGTTCTGCCAGGCAGCCGAAGGTACCGTCCTCCCGGGTGATGGAGGTGGTCACGAGCATATGCACGCGGCCGTCATCGCCGACGAAAACGTGGGGGTCACGGGCGGAAGGTGCGTCATAGGGAGCTTCGAGGCGGATATCCAGATCGGTTTTTTCGAAGTGGATGCAGTCGTCGGACACGGAGCAGGAGAGCCTGGCCGGGTCGCCCCAGGGGCTGCGGATGGCGTAGAAGGCATAGTAGCGATCCCGGAAGCGGATGACGGAGCCTGTGCAGACGGAGCCCTCGGCGGGGTCGTCGATCTCCACGGCCATGGGGCAGGTTTCCCAGTTGATCAGGTCGCGGGTCATGATATGCGCCCACTGGTGAGCGCCGGAGAGCCATTTGGAGTAGTGGTGATGGCGATCCTTGAGGTAGAATACGTGGAGGGTATCGTCACAGCAGAAGGGCATGCAGTCGCCGACGAAGACGCTGCCCTCGGGCTTCCAGTTCTGGATGTCGGTGATGGTCTCGGGGGTCCAGGCAGGCGCGTCGGGCACGTCGTAGGATGCGCCGAGCTCTGCCAGCTGTTCCCGGGTCAGGCAGGGTTCGCCCCAGGGCCATTCCTCCTCGGTGAGGATATCGTTGACATAGACCTCGATGCGATGCGCGCGCACGGTCAGGCGCACGGTATCCAGGGTCTTACCGGGTGTCATGAGCATCAGCGGGGCCTTATGGGAGGTATACCAGATGAAGATGACCAGGGTTTCGCCGTTGAAGGCGGAATCCAGCGCGCCGGGAAGATGGGGCAGGCCGGTATCGCGCAGCGGGAAGGTGATGGTGAAGTCTTTCATATATCCGGGTTCCTTTCATGTATGTTGGGGGATACTATTTTTATACAGCAGAAACGCGGGAATGTCAACAGGAGAAAGTTGCGCCCCGGGTACACCGGTACGGTACATCCGGGGGTTTTACTCCTGCTGCGTGAAAATTATCTGCGCAATGCTTCCACAAGAGCTGCCGTTTTCTGCGGGCGGCAAATACTTCACAGAGGCCGCATTCTTCATTTTTCATCTTTCATTCTTCATTTATGCCGCAGGCATACGGTACACCGGTACGGTACATCCGGGGGTTTTACTCCTGCTGCGTGAAAATTATCTGCGGGAGGGCCACATTTTTCATTCTTCATCTTTCATTCTTCATGCGTGTTGGCGCACGCGCCAACACGCGCTTCATTTATGCCGAAGGCATATGATGGATATCCTGCATAACAGTTTACATAACTTGGGAAAATGATGGGAAAAATGCGGGAAAAATCTGGGACGACAAAACAGAACGTTTGTGCTATACTGTCATCAAACTTAAATAAAAGGAGATGACGGTATCATGGAAGAAAGAGTGTTTTTGCAGCCGGAGTGGTTTGACGGGAAGAATGTCAACGAATTGAAGTTTTATTCGTCATTCAAACGTCAACACGAACTTACCTGCTATAACGGCCAGTTTTATGGAAAAAACGGCTTTATAGCGGAGGAAAAGATCAAGTGCCTGATTGCCGAGAAGCTGATTGCCTGCTTCTTCGACAATCTGGAAAAGAGGGCTTCCGCGCTGTTGAAATCAATACGTATGTTCGCATCGTTTGAGGAATGGAAGCCCAATCCCAACCTGATCCACGTCAAAAACGGCACGCTGGATATTACCACGCGGATGTTTAAGACAGAGCGTGAAATCTGTCAGGCGCGGCTGGAGGTTGAGTTTGATCCGGATGCGCCGAGCCCGGAGGTCTGGCTGCGGTTTCTCTCGGAGCTGCTCACCGCCGACGACATTAAGATTCTGCAGGAGTATATGGGCTACTGTCTCATCCCCACCAACCGCGCTCAGAAGATGCTCATACTCATCGGGCGCGGCGGCGAGGGCAAATCCCGCATCGGCGTGGTCATGTCAAAGCTCTTCGGCACTGCCTGCGTCGGCGGGTCTATCCGCAGGATCGAGACCAACCGGTTTGCAGCAGCCAACCTTGAGGGAAAGCTTGTTATGGTGGATGACGATCTGGATATGTCGGCGCTTCCCTCCACCAACAACCTCAAAACCATCGTCACGGCGGAAGCTCCCATTGAGTTGGAACGCAAAGGTATTCAATCCCATCAGGGAATGCTCAACACGCGCTTTCTGTGCTTTGGAAACGGCGTGTTGACGGCACTTTACGATTCCACCGACGGATTTTACCGTCGTCAGATCATTCTCAATACCCTGAAAAGGCCCCGCGACCGTGTTGACGACCCTTATCTGACCGACAAGCTGGCGCGTGAACTTCCGGGCATTTTACTCTGGTGTCTGGAAGGGCTCAAGCGGCTCATAGACGCGGATTATCGCTTCTCGATCTCGGAGCACACGATGCGCGATATGCAGGAGCTGCGCCGGGATGCCAACAACATTCTGGATTTCATCCGCGCCGAGGGTTATCTGCGCTTTGATCCCAAGGCCTGCATCACCTCCGCTTCGCTCTACGAGTGCTACCGCCGTTGGTGCGACGATAATTCCTGCAGGCCCTTCTCCGCGCAGCGGCTGATCTCCGAGCTGCGAAGCCGCGAGGATGACTACAACATCGCCTACACCAACAAGATCCCCATCGGCTCCGGGCGATACGTGCGCGGCTTCCGGGGTCTTGCCACGATGGAATACCCCTTCGGGATAAATGAAGCGCGTGTTGGCGCGTGCGCCAACACGCATGAAGAATGAAAAATGAAGAATGAATAATGCGGCCCTCCCGCAGATAATTTTCACGCAGCAGGAGTAAAACCCCTGGATGTACCGTACCGGTGTACCGTATGCCTTCGGCATAAATGAAGAATGAAGAAATCCCTGGGTAGCGCCATCTCATAGGCGGCGATTATCCGAGGCAGCTCCATCTCATAGGTAGCGGAGCGGTCATAGGTGGCGGGGAGCTCATAGGTGGTGGGCGGTCATAAATGCCCGCCCGTACAATGGTGCCGAGAATGATAAAGCTGCGCCGCAAAGAATCCCCTGATTATTGCATTCTTTCAGGCGTCCATCACCGGATAATGCAATCTATTATGGAAGATAGAGCAAAATATTGCCCAAGGATTGGATTTATCTCATTAAATCCAGGGAATATCGGCATAATTCTCTTTCATAAATGAACAATTCATCCCGTGACATAGGCTATGAGGGAAAAGATTCTCAAATAGCCTTTGC
Organism: Oscillospiraceae bacterium; assembly: GCA_015067675.1. GTDB lineage: Bacteria > Bacillota > Clostridia > Oscillospirales > QAMX01 > SIG502. Next base: position 9,830 of record SVMB01000063.1, on the reverse strand, counting down.
GGCGGACGTGTGATGCGATCTGCATCATTGTACGGGCGGGCATTTATGACCGCCCGCAGAAGTTGGCAGCTTATGGGAAAGCAGAATGCGCAGACATTTTTCACGCAGCAGAAGTAAAACCCCCGGATGTACCGTACCGGTGTACCGTATGCCTGCGGCATAAATGAAGAATGAAAGATGAAAAATGAAGAAAACGGCAGCCTCTGTGGAAGCATTGCGCAGATAATTTTCACGCAGCAGAAGTAAAACCCCTGGATGTACCGTACCGGTGTACCCGTGACGCAACTTTTCCTCTCGGGGGCTTGTTTTTTTCCGGCGGATGCAGTACAATGAAACTGTCCCACAGAATCTATTTAAAGGAGAACTGCCTTATGATCGAGAAACTGGGTTTACAGCTTTATACCATCCGCGATTTCATGAAGACTGCGGAGGATATCCGCGAGAGCTTCCGCAAGATCCGCGCTATGGGCTATACCGTCGGTCAGACCGCCGGCTGCGCCATCCCCTATGCCGAGTTCGGCCGCATCGCCGCCGAAGAGGGCATCGAAATCTGCGGTACCCACGATAACTTTGACCTCATGGTCACCGATCCTGCGCTGTCCATGGAAAATCACCGCTGCCTCGGCACCACCAACATGGGCATCGGCGGCTTCCACGCCGCTACCGTCGCCGATGTTGACGCCTTCATCGAAAAGGCCAATCATGTGGCCGACATTATCTACGAGCACGGCTTCAAGTTCACCTACCACAACCACAGCCATGAGTTCATGCGCTTTGACGACGGTTCCACCACCATGGAACGCCTCGTCGAGGGTCTCAACCCCGAAAAGACCTCCTTCGTTCTGGATACCTACTGGGTCCAGCACGGCGGCGGCGACGTGCGCCACTGGATTGAGAAGCTGGCAGGCCGTGTGGATATCCTCCACCTCAAGGACATGGGCCGCGGCCCCGACGGTCCCTTCATCACCGAGATCGGCAACGGTCACATCTGGTGGGAAGGCGTGCTGGAAACTGCCGAAAAGGCCGGCATCAAGCACTACGTGGTCGAGCAGGACTACTGGCCGGGCGATCCCTTTGAGTCTGCAGCCAAGTCTGCCGCTTATCTGAAGAAATTCGTGAAATAACTCAAAAATCGCTGCTTTCCGGGCCGCTGCAGGGCTTTCCTGCGGCGGTCCGGTTTGTTTCAGGCGGATTTTTTCGGGCAGCCGCGGCAGGAAAACAAAATATTTGCATCATGAGAGAAATGTTTGCAAGTTCTCTTGCAAAAGCCTGCGGAATTTGGTATACTGTCCTGCAAGGAAGGGTTCTTCCGGGATGGAAATGCGTCGATGCGGCGCAATACTTGCAAAACGGGTGATTTGAATTGAAGAATCGCTTACAGAAAATATTATCCGCCAGAGGCGTGGCCTCCCGGCGCGCGGCAGAGGGTATGATCGAGGCCGGGCGCGTGACGGTCAACGGTGCGGTCGCTTCTCTGGGCGACTCCGCCGACGACGAGCTGGATGTGATTGCGCTGGACGGAAAGCCGATTCCGGCGGCGATGAAAACCGTGACGATCATGCTCCACAAGCCTGCGGGCTATGTGACCACGATGAGCGATGAGCAGGGGCGGCGCACGGTGAAGGACTTATGTGCCGACGTGGGGGTTCGGGTCTATCCCGTGGGGCGGCTGGATTTAAATTCCAGCGGGCTTCTGCTCATGACCAGCGACGGTGCGCTGGCTGAAAAGTTGACCCATCCCAGTCACGAGATCGACAAGCGCTACCGGGTGACGGTGCGCGGCGATGTGGCAAAGGCGCTGCCGGTGCTGCGCGCGCCGGCGATGCTGGACGGATACCTGACAAAACCCGCGCAGGTGCGCTTGCTCCGGGAAAATCCCTACGGCACGGTGCTGGAAATGGTCATCCACGAGGGCAGGAACCGGCAGATCAGACGCATCTGCGAAAAGGCAGAGCTGAAAGTGGTGGGATTGTGCCGAATCGCCATCGGCGAGCTGCGGCTGGGGGAGCTTCCCTCGGGCAAGTGGCGGCACCTCACGGAAGAGGAGCTTGCATATCTGCATGCGGCAGGAAAGGAAGAACAGTATGGGTACTGATATTCTTGCAAGGCTGCGTACGGCGCAGGGAGATTTTTCGCGCGGACAGAAGGCCATTGCGGCCTACATTACCGACCATTACGACAAGGCGGCGTTTATGACCGCCTACAAGCTGGGCACCGTCGTGGGCGTGAGCGAATCCACGGTGGTTCGCTTTGCGGTGCGGCTGGGCTATGAGGGCTATCCCGACTTACAGGGTGCGCTGCAGGACCTGGTTCGCAACCGTCTGACCGCGGTTCAGCGTCTGGAAGTGACCACGTCCAAGCTCTCCGACCAGAACATCCTCCAGGCGGTCATGAACGACGATGTGGACAAGATCACCACCACCCTCTCTTCGGTGGATCAGGCGGCGTTCAACGGCGCGGTGCAGGATACCATTGAAGCCCGGCGCATCTACATCATCGGCATGCGCTCTTCGGCGGGTCTTGCCCAGTTTCTCAAGTTTTACTTCCAGTATCTATTCGAAAACGTGCATCTGATCGTGACCAACAGCACAAACGAGCTCTATGAGCAGCTGCTGCACGTGTCACGGGAGGACATGATTTACGGTATCAGCTTCCCGCGCTATTCCAGCAGCACGGTCAAGGCGCTGCAGTTTGTCAAGAGCCGCGGGGCCCGTGTGGTGGCCATCACCGACAGCGCCCAGTCTCCCATTACGCCCTATGCCGATTACGCGCTGTTTGCGCGCAGCGACATGGCAAGCTTCGTGGACAGTCTGGTGGCGCCCATGAGCCTGATCAATGCGCTCATCATCGCCATCGGTATGCGCAAGAAAGACGAGGTCAGCGCGACTTTTGCTGAGCTTGAGCACATCTGGGAAAAATACGGCGTTTATGAGACCTACGAGGGTTCGCAGGAAGAGGGCAGCGTATGACGGTATTGGTAATCGGCGGCGGCGCCGCCGGCATGATGGCGGCTGTCACGGCTGCGTCCTGCGGTCATGCAGTGTTGGTGATGGAGCATCAGCCCAAGCCCCTGCGCAAGCTCTGCATCACCGGCAAGGGACGCTGCAATCTGACCAACAACTGCGATCTGGAAACGTTCTGGCGCAATGTGCCGGGCAATCCCCGGTTTTTATACAGCTCTGTGTCCCGGTTTACCCCGCAGGATGTGATGGCCTTCTTTGAAGGATTGGGTGTACCCCTCAAGACCGAACGGGGCAGCCGGGTATTCCCGGTTTCCGACCGTGCCTACGATATCGCCGATGCGCTGGTGCGCGAGGCACGCAGGCTTGGTGTGCGGATGCTTGAAGATGAGGCGCGCGGGCTGGTTTTTGACGAGGAGGAATCCCCAAAGCGTGTGATCGGTGCGCGCACCTCCAGGGGAGTCTGCTTTGCCCAGCACGTGATTGTGGCCACCGGCGGCATTTCCTATCCGCTGACCGGCTCCACCGGCATGGGATATGAGCTTGCGCGGCAGGCAGGGCACACGATTGTGCCGCCGAGGGCGTCTTTGGTACCCCTGACGGCGGACACCGCGACCTGCGGCGCGATGCAGGGGTTATCACTGAAAAACACGGGGTTCAAGCTTTACAAGGGTTCAAAGCTTATATATGAGGATTTCGGCGAGCTGTTATTTACCCATTTCGGCCTGAGCGGTCCGGTGGTATTGAGCGCGTCGGCACGGATGAAGGACGAGTCCGGCTATCGGGTGGTATTGGACTTAAAGCCTGCGCTGGAGGAAAAGCAGCTCGACGCGCGCATCCTGCGGGATTTCGGCGAGCAGGGCAACCGCGATCTGGGCAATGCCCTGGGCGGGTTATTACCCCGGCTGATGATCCCGGTGGTCATGCGCCGCATGGAGGTGGCTCCCTCCCGGAAGGTCAACAGCATCACCAGGGAGGAACGGCTGCGGCTGGTGAGCATTCTCAAGCGTTTTGAGATTGAAGTGACCGGAAAGCGTCCTGTGGAAGAGGCGGTTATCACCGCCGGCGGTGTGTCGGTACGGGAAGTGGATCCCAAAACCATGGCCTCGAAGAAGGTGCGCGGCCTCTCCTTTGCAGGTGAGGTTCTGGATGTGGATGCCTACACCGGCGGTTTTAATTTACAGATTGCCTGGTCAACAGGGCGGGCAGCGGGCATGAGCCTGCAGGACTGAGAAAGGATGTGTCGGCATGGCGGACAATGTAGCCCTTGTGGGCAGCAGCGCCAGAGTCGCAACGGCGGCAATTGAGCTGTCGCTGAGCATAGACCGGGAAGCGGAAAAAGCACTGCGGGAACAGTATGCCAGGCAGGGCTATCGCACGGCGGCGGTGGATTTCGGCGGTGAGCTGGTCCCCTCGATCAACAAGATCATCGAACGTTCGGTGGTTGCGGCAAAGCGTGAGGGCATTATCGACGGTTCTCACCGGGAAGAAGGTGCGGTGGCAGGCGCTGCCCACGAGGCGGTGTCCCAGATTGTGAGCAAAGCCATCGGGCTCAATGTGGGCGGCAAGATCGCCATCGCCCGGGACGAGGATCATGTGAGCGTGGCGATGTTCTTCCGCATCGGTCTGCTTAATCTCAACGAGGTGGCCATCGGACTGGGTCACCGTGCAATCTGAGGTGGCGTATGAAAAAGACGATCAACATTGCAATTGACGGCCCTTCCGGCGCGGGAAAGAGCAGTATGGCCCGCAGGATTGCGGCGGAGCTGGGTTTTTTATATGTGGACACGGGTGCGTTATACCGGGCTGTGGGTCTGTATGTGTACAGGAAAGGTCTGGACGGGCTGGATGTGAAGGCTGTGGAAGCGCTCCTGCCGGAGATCGAGCTTGCGCTGAGTCATGAAGGCGGCGTACAGCAGGTCTGGCTATGCGGGGAAAACGTATCGGATGAGATCAGGCTGCCCGCAATCTCGGAGCATGCGTCCCGGGTTTCGGCATATCCTGTGGTACGTGCGTTTTTACTGGACACCCAGCGGCGTCTGGCAGCCGAGCACGATGTGATCATGGACGGCCGCGACATCGGCACGGTGATTCTCCCCGCGGCACAGGTGAAGATCTTTTTGCATGCGGATGTGGAGGATCGGGCGCGCAGGCGTTATGAGGAGCTGATTGCCCGGGGTACCCCTCAGAGCTACGAAGAGGTGCTCTCCGCGATGCGGCTGCGCGACGAGCGCGACTCCGTGCAGACCCGGATGGCCCCCGATGCCATCGATGTCAACACCACAGGCAACAGCTTTGAGCAGACGCTGGAACTGTTGACAAATCTCATCAGGGAGCGGTTGGATCATGTGGTATAAGTTTGTATACGGTGTGCTCTACGGCATTTTATGGCTGATGCATCACGGCACGGTGGTGGAAGGTCGGGAAAAGATTCCGGAGACCGGCTGCATCCTCTGCCCCAATCACAGGCATCTGCTCGATCCGGTGCATGTGGCGTTTTCACTGGGTCACAGGGAAAAGCCGCGGTTCATGGCGAAGGCCGAGCTGTTCAAGAACCGCATCTTCGGCGCGATCCTGCGCAGTGTGGGAGCGTTTCCCGTCAAGCGCGGCAAGGCGGACATCCACTCCATCCGTGAGAGTCTGCAAATCCTGAATGATGGCGGCAAGCTGCTGATCTTCCCAGAGGGTACCCGTGTGAAGGACGGCGAAGAGGTTGATGCCAAGGCGGGCGCTGCGTTTCTGGCGTCCCGTGCGGGTGTTCCGATGGTGCCGATGTATATTGAAAACAGCACGAAGATGTTCTCGATTGTGAAGATCACCGTGGGCGAGCCGATCCTGCCGGAGGGCAAACGTCCCGACCTGCAGGAGATGTCCGAGCGGCTGATGGCGGCCATTGATGAGCTGCGCAGAAAGGCTGCCGGTGAGCACTGAGATGGAAATTACGATTGCGAAGTCCGCCGGGTTCTGCTTTGGTGTGCGCCGGGCGGTGAAAATGGCGGAGGATCTGGCGGCTGACGGAGGCGGTTATACGCTGGGGCCGCTGATTCACAACAGGCATGAGCTGGACAGGCTCTCGGCGATGGGCGTACGTGCGGTGAAGTCCGCTGAAGAGCTCCCGGAGGGTGCGCGGGTGCTCATCCGTGCCCACGGAGTACCGGAAGCGGTATACGATGCGCTGCGTGCCCGGGGCGCCGAGATTCGCGACGCCACCTGTCCGTTCGTGGCAAGGATTCACGGGATTGTGAATGCCGAGTGCGAAGCGGGCCGTCAGGTTGTGGTGATGGGTGATGCCGCGCATCCGGAAGTGCAGGGAATCTGCGGTCATTGCAGGGACGCTGTGGTTTTTGGAAGCCGTGAAGAGCTGGAAAACTGGGTTTTGGACCCGGAAAACCGCGAAAAATCCCTCAGCGTCGTGGCTCAGACCACTGCGCACAAAGAAAATTGGGAACGAAACGTAAAATTTATAAAAAAACAGTATACAAATGCCAAAATATTTGATACAATATGTAGTGCGACCGACGTGCGACAGACTGAGGCATCTCAGCTGGCCGCCGAGTCGGATGCCATGCTGGTGCTGGGAGATCCGATGAGCTCCAATACCCAGAAGCTTGCACAGATCGCCAGGGAAAGGTGCGGCCTTGTCCTGTGCGCGGAAAATGCGGACGGGCTGGACTTTAGTGTTCTGGGCAGGGTCAGGAGACTGGGAATCACCGCGGGAGCCTCAACACCGGAATGGATCATGAAGGAGGTAGTCAACAAAATGAGTGAGGAACTGAAGAACATCCCCGAAGAAACCATGACTGAGGAGAGCTTTGAAGAGCTGCTGGAACAGTCGATCAAAACTTTAAATACTGGCGATAAGGTTACCGGTATTGTTACCCGCGTGACCGGCGGCGAAGTTTACGTTGACCTGGGCGTCAAGCAGGCCGCTTATGTTCCCGTGTCCGAGATGAGCGATGATCCCGCCTACAAGGTGGAAGAGAATGTCAAGGTCGGCGACGAGATCGCGGCTTTTGTCGTGCGCGTCAACGACGTCGAGGGCATGATTATGCTCTCCAAGAAGAAGCTGGACAGCATCAAGGGTTGGGACACCGTGGCCGACGCCGTGGAGTCCAAGGAGACCATGGAAGGTGTTGTCACCGAAGACAATAAGGGCGGTATCGTCGTTATGGTCAAGGGCGTGCGCGTGTTCGTGCCCGCTTCCCAGACCGGTCTTCCCAAGGATGCCGATATGACCACTCTGCTCAAGCAGACTGTCAAGCTGCGCATCACCGAGGTCAACCGTGCCCGTCGCCGTGTCGTCGGCAGCATCCGCGCTGTCACCGCTGATGAGCGTCGTGCCAAGGCCGAGGCTATCTGGAACACCATCGAGATCGGCAACGAGTATGACGGCGTTGTCAAGTCTCTGACCACCTACGGCGCTTTCGTCGATATCGGCGGCGTCGACGGTATGGTTCATATCTCCGAGCTGTCCTGGGGCCGTGTGCGCCATCCCAGCGAAATCGTTAAGGTCGGCGACGCCGTGAAGGTGTTCGTTATCGGCGTTGACAAGGAGAAGAAGAAGATCTCCCTGGGCTATCGCCGCGCTGAGGACAACCCCTGGACCAAGTTCATCTCCCAGTTCCAGATCGGTGATACCGCTTCCGTTAAGGTTCTCAAGTTCATGCCCTTCGGCGCTTTCGCCGAGGTTATCCCCGGTGTCGACGGTCTGATCCACATCTCCCAGATCGCCACCACCCATGTCAAGAAGCCCGATGACGTCCTGACTGAGGGCGAAGTCGTCGACGCCAAGATCGTCGATATCGACATGGATCGCCAGAAGGTCTCCCTGAGCATCCGCGCTCTGCTGGAAGGCGACGAGGCTGACGCTGAGTAATTCAGGTTCCATATGGTCATGACAGGAGGGCTGCAATATGCAGTCCTCCTTCTGTTTTTGCCAAAGCGACAAAATGAAAGAAAAAATTCACAAATAAACAACTTGAAAAAATGAAACTCTTGTGCTATAATACAAGTACTCCGAAGATAAGCTGCGGAAGATAATAAAAAAGGAGTGACTCGTATGAAGTTTGTGTTTACCGGACGCAAGATGGAACTCACTGATGCACTGAAGGACTACGCTGAAAAGAAGCTTGCAAAGCTTGAGCGATTCTTCCAGAATGACTCGGAAGCGACGGTAATCTGTCATACTGAGAGAGGACGGTACACGGCCGAAGTGACGGTACGCTGTGCCGGAATGTACTTCCGTGCACAGGAGACCAAGAACGATATGTACGCCGCGTTTGACGCGATTGTTGATATGCTCGAGCGTCAGATCCAGAAAAACAAGACGAGGCTGGAAAAGCGTCTGCGCAGCGGTGCATTTGCAGTACCGGCGGCTGATGCGGTTGAAGAGGCTGAGGAAGAGTATGAACTCATCCGGCGCAAACGTTTTGCGCTCAAGCCGATGGCCGTGGAGGAAGCGATCCTTCAGATGAACCTGCTGGGTCACAGCTTCTATGCGTTCAAGAATGCAGAGGATGAGAATCGCTACTGCGTGGTATACTGCAGAAACGACGGCGGCTACGGCCTGATCGAAAGTGACTGACGGATACAGTGGAGCCCGGCTTCGGCCGGGCTCTTTTTGGTGCCGAAGGCACTTTTTGAAAAAAAGTGAAAATAGGTGTTGACAAAACGATAAATGCGTGGTATCATATACAAGTCGCCGCGAGAAAGCGGTGAACGAAGCAAGTGATCAGAGTCAGGAAACGGTTTCGAAAAAAATCGAAAAAAGTGCTTGACAAACCTGAAAACTTGTGGTAAAATAAAAAAGTCGCCGGAAACGACGACGGCACAAACGGAAATGAAAAAGTCAAAAAACTTCGAAAAAAGTGCTTGACAAACGAAACCGAATGTGCTATAATGAATAAGCTGAGAGCGAGAGCTCAACGCGAGTCACAAGCGAAAGCGAGTGACGAGTGGTACAAGCAATTGCACCTTGTAAATTGAACAACGAAGCATCATGGTTGTAAGAAATTGCAACAAAAGTCAGCACCTTTGAGCTCTGATGAAAATCGGAGAAAAGAAAAATCCTGGTCCGAGAGGACCGGGTGCTTAAGTCAGTAAATTAAATGACTCTATATTTTATAGAGAGTTTGATCCTGGCTCAGGACGAACGCTGGCGGCGTGCTTAACACATGCAAGTCGAACGGACTTAAGAGAGCTTGCTTTCTTAAGTTAGTGGCGGACGGGTGAGTAACGCGTGAGTAACTTGCCTCGGAGTGGGGAATAACACAGGGAAACTTGTGCTAATACCGCATGATGTGCACGGAGGGCATCCTCTGTGTACCAAAGGATTTATTCGCTCTGAGATGGACTCGCGTCCGATTAGATAGTTGGTGAGGTAACGGCCCACCAAGTCTGCGATCGGTAGCCGGACTGAGAGGTTGATCGGCCACATTGGGACTGAGACACGGCCCAGACTCCTACGGGAGGCAGCAGTGGGGAATATTAGGCAATGGGGGAAACCCTGACCTAGCAACGCCGCGTGAAGGATGAAGGTTTTCGGATTGTAAACTTCTTTGGCAGAGGACGATAATGACGGTACTCTGAGAACAAGCCACGGCTAACTACGTGCCAGCAGCCGCGGTAATACGTAGGTGGCGAGCGTTGTCCGGATTTACTGGGTGTAAAGGGCGAGTAGGCGGGAACTCAAGTCAGATGTGAAATACCGAGGCTTAACTTCGGGGCTGCATTTGAAACTGAGTTTCTTGAGTGATGGAGAGGCAGGCGGAATTCCCGGTGTAGCGGTGAAATGCATAGAGATCGGGAGGAACACCAGTGGCGAAGGCGGCCTGCTGGACATTAACTGACGCTGAGGCGCGAAAGTGTGGG
>SVMB01000062.1 GCA_015067675.1 Oscillospiraceae bacterium | reverse complement strand
CGCTGGAAGAGCCCCCCGAGCACATCCTTATTATTCTGGCCACCACCGAGCTCCACAAGGTCCCCGCCACCATCCTCTCCCGCTGCCAGCGCTATGATTTTCGCCGCGCACCTGCCGAGACCATTGCCCAAAACCTCATGGCAATTGCGCAGGATGCGGGGATTCCACTTGCCGATGACGGCGCGCTGCTGCTGGCCCGTCTGGGTGACGGTTCCTTCCGCGATGCACAGTCGCTGCTGGAACGCTGCCGCGCAAGCGATGCGGAGACACTGGACAAGGCTGCGGTTCTGGAAGTCCTCGGCATTGCCGGCGAGAGCGCCTCTCTGCGCATGGCTGAAACCGTCGCCGCCTGCGATACCGCCGGTACGCTGCGGGAACTGGAAGAACGCGCCCGCGAGGGTCAGGATCTGCGTGCGGTTATTGAAGAGCTGGCAGCCGTCCTTCGCGACGTGCTCATCTACCAGAGTACCCATGATGAAACGCTTCTGCGTACCGGCTACGATGTGCAGCGGCTGGAAGCACTGGCTGCAAGCGTCCCCGCTCAGCGTCTGGCAGAGCTTATCCAGACCATCACCGACGCGGTCAGCCGTATGCAGCGCACCGGTGTTTCCCGGCTTGAAGTGGAGCTGTGCCTGATCAGGCTCACGACACTGTCAAATACCGCGCCTGCCGAGGCGCGTCCCGCAGCAGTCACGGCAGCGCCTGCCGCCGTGCCGGTCATCCCCGAGGCACTGCTTGCACGACTTGCAGCGCTGGAAAATCAGGTGCAGCAGGGTCTCACCGCCCCCGCACGCCCCAAAAAGGCAAAGGGCGGCGATTCCCCCGACGATGATATGCCGCTTGACTCCCTCGAGCCGCCGCCTGAGGAAGGTGAAAGTGCCCCTGCTGCCCCTCAGGCTGCTCCCGAACCGCCACCGGATCCTGCCAATGTGCCAAAGCTCGACCCCGGGATGGAGCAGGCTCTCGTGGATGCCACCAAGCGTGCCATGCCGCCTATCAAGCAGTCCTTCTTTGAGATGATGGAGAAGTATTTCGACGGCAAGACGCTGACCCTCATCACCGACGCTGTCTGTGAAATCCTCATGAAGGATGCCAATGCCCGCAACATCATCGATCACGCCGTCCGGCAGGTTTTCGGACCCAATGTCACTCTGCGCTACAGCACCGCTGCCCCCAAGGTTCAGGAGCCCGACGCTTCCGGCTTCGACGCCATCATGGACAACTTCCAGAAGTACGCAAAAGAGGAATAACACCTTATGAATGAATACGCCATCCCTGTGGAACGGCTGGTGGAGCAGTTTGAAAAGCTGCCCGGCATCGGTCACAAAAGCGCCCAGCGCCTCGCCTTCCACGTTCTGCATATGTCAGCCGATGAGGCGTCCGACTTCGCTCAGGCGATTCTGGAAGCCCGTCAGACCATCCACCAGTGTCCCGTCTGTCAGAACCTGACGGATGGTGTGCGCTGTGCCATCTGCGCAGATCCCCTGCGCGATCCCACCACCATCTGCGTGGTCTCCGATCCCCGCGATGTGGCGGCCATTGAACGTACCCGTGAGTACCGCGGCATGTACCATGTGCTCCACGGTGTTCTCTCCCCTCTCAACGGCGTGGGGCCCGATGAGCTGCGCATCCGCGAGCTGCTGACCCGTGTGGCGGACGAGCCTGTGGAGGAGATCATCATGGCTACCAACCCCGACACCGAGGGTGAGGCCACGGCGATGTACATCGCGCGGCTTCTGGCTCCCTTTGGCATCCGCATTACCCGTCTTGCCTATGGTATCCCTGTGGGAGGACATCTGGAATTTGCCGACGAGGTCACGCTGCTGCGTGCCCTGGACGGCCGCCGCATCATGGAAACAAACGCCTGATTTTTCCGCTGTATTCCCTGAAACTTTGTCAGGAGGTAATTGTTATGTTGGAAATCGGTAAACGTCTGGAACCCTTATGGGATGACTATCTGGTGGACGAAGAAGCGTCCGACGCGGAAATCCGCTGCCACCAACCGGTCAATCACGGCGTCGTTATGACCTTTGACAAGCCCTGGGAAGGTGACGGCTGCAATTACAACAATCTGGTCATTGAACCCGACGGCCTCATGCGTATGTACTACCTCGGCTGGGAAATGATCTCTGCCGACAAGAAGAAGCATACCCACGATATCGTGGTCTGTTACGCCGAAAGCCGGGACGGCATCCACTGGGAGCGTCCGAATCTCGGTCTCTGCGAATTTGAAGGCTCGAAGGACAACAATATCCTGCTCGACAAGAGCTTTGACGGCGGCTTTGACAATTTTTTTGTTTTCCGCGATCCCAAACCCGGCGTTCCGGCCGATGAGCTGTACAAGGCGCTCTACGCCCGTCCCGCTCACGACGGTCTGGAGCATGCACTGTGCTGTGCACTGTCTGCCGATGGTCTTCACTGGCGTCATGGATGGGTTGTGACCACCGAGGGTATGTTTGATACCCTCAACACCGCCTGCTATGATGTTTCGGCGGATATTTACCGCGTCTACCTGCGCGGTTTCCATCATGAAAACGAGGAATTGGGCCTTAACGAAAAGATCCGCGACATCCGATTCTGCGAATCAAAAGATTTTCGCAGCTTCACTTCACCGAAACTACTTGACTTCCGCGGCAAAGACGATTATCCTTTATATACCAACGTCATCACGCCCTACTACCGTGCGCCGCATATCTTTACAGGCTTTCCCTCCCGCTATGTGGAACGAAGCGCCTGGTCCGACGCTTTTGAGCAGATCCCCGGCGCCGAGGCCCGCCGTATGCGCTGCGACATCCATCCCCGCTACGGTCTGGCGGTCACCGACTGCGTCTTTATGTCCTCCCGTGACGGTATCACCTGGGATCGTGCCGATGAGGCGTTCATCCGCCCCGGACCCGAAAACGGTCTCAACTGGATCTACGGCGACGGTTACCCTGTTCTTGGACAGTTTGAAGTTCCGGGCGTGATGCCCGGTGAAGAACCCCGCCTTGCTATCCTTATGTCCAGCATTGGTCACTGGTCCATGAAACCCGCAGGAATGGGACTGTACACCATCCGCCGCGACGGCTTCATCAGCCGCCATGCCGGATACCGTGAACGCACCGTCACGACCAAGCCTTTCCTCCTGCGTGCTGATGAGATTTATCTCAATCTCTCCACCTCTGCCCGCGGCTACGTCACCGTAGAGGTGCTTGACCGCAACGGCTTCCCCATTACCGGTCTTTCCAGCGAGGAGTACTTCGGCGATTCCACCGACCGCCGCATCCACTTCTCCGGCGATCTCTCCCGCCTCAACGGCAACGTCGTTCGCCTGCGTCTGCGTATGCGTGATGCCGATGTCTATGCCATCCGTTTTGCGTAATCCCCGTCCGGGACGGTTCCCGGCATTCACATACCAATCCCGAACAAACTACATTCGGAGGTAACACCATGTCTACTCTCAGCTTTGTCAAAAAGAACATCCCCGTCACCGATCTCAACGGTGAAAATAGCCTCCCGCCTTTTGGCACCATGACCTGCCAGACCCGCTACACCACCGTTCTTCTGGACGAAGACGACGGTCTCTTTGTTGACTTTGGCCGTACGCCTTCCCACTATCCCTACCGTGACCAGGATCGCTACACCCGTGATCTGATTGATGTCGGTCTTGACACCGCAGTATTGGAAAACGAGTATCTGCGTGCGGAATTTGCCCCTTCTGTCGGCGGCAAGCTCTGGTCCCTCATCGACAAGGTCACCGGCCGCGAGCTGCTCTTCGCTAACCCCGTCCATCGTCCCGGTAACCTGGCTGCCCGCAATGCCTGGACCTCCGGCGGCGTTGAATGGAACTGCGGCCCTCACGGTCAGCATCATCCCCACACCTGCGCCTGGCTGCATACCGCTCAGCTCAAGATGGATGATGGTACCCCCGTGCTGCGTATGTATCAGTATGAGCGTCTGCGCAACGTCACCTATCAGATGGACTTCTTCCTGCCCGACGGCTCCAAGGTACTCTTCTGCCGTATGCGCATCGTCAACGACAATCCCTACATGACTCCCATGTACTGGTGGTCCAACATCGCCGTTCCCGAGGACAAGAACGGCCGTGTCATCATGGATACCGTCGAAACCTACACCAACCGCGGCGGCAAACTGTCCAAGACCTCCGTGCCGATCGCCGAAGGTATCGACATCACCTATCCCACCAACAATCCCGTCGCCATCGACTTCTTCTGGAAGCTGCCCGACCACGCCCGCCGCTATGTCTGCCAGCTGGACCGCGACGGTTACGGCCTGATGCAGTGCTCCACCAGCCGTCTCAAGGGCCGCAAGCTCTTCGTCTGGGGTCAGGGCCCCGGCGGTGACCGTTGGCAGAACTACCTGTCCGCCGACGACTGCCCCGGCCGTTACGTCGAGATTCAGGCCGGTCTCGCCGCCACCCAGTATGAGAGCCTGCCCATGCCTCCCCACACTGCCTGGGAGTGGATCGAAACCTACGGTGCGTTCCAGGCCGATCCTGCCAAGGTTCACGGTGAGTGGGACGGCGCCCGCGCCGAGGTCAATGCCCGTCTGGACGAGATGGTGGATGCCGCCTATCTTGAAAAGCTGCTGGCTGATACCCACAAGATGGCCACTTCTCCCGCCGAGAAGGTTATCTACTCCGGCGGCGGCTGGGGTGCTCTGGAAGCGCTGCGCCGCAATGTGCAGGGCGTCAAGCCCAGCTGCGAACACCTGGACTTTGGTGCTCTGGAAGCCGAACAGGAGCCCTGGAAGGCGCTGCTGGAAGGCTCCAGCTTCGGTGATCAGTGTGCCTGCAAGGCTCCGATCTCCTATATCCTGCAGCCTGAGTGGACCGAGCTTGTTGAGAAGGCCGTACGCGGCGCTGACTCCTACAACTGGTATGCCTGGTATATGCTGGGCACCATCCGCATGGCCGAAGCTCGCCTGAATGAGGCCCGTGAGGCTCTGGAGCGCTCCATGGAGCTCAAGCCCTCCGCCTGGGCGCTGTACTGCCTGGCTCAGCTCAAGCGTATCGACGGCTGCGCCGCCGAATCCGCTCTGATGATTATGAAGGCTGCCCAGATGTCCGATTACGATATTTCTCTGGTACGCGAGGCTCTGCGTACCCTCAACGCCACCGAGCAGTACCGTGCAGCCCTCAACTTCGCCGCCGGTGTGCCCGCCGCGCAGGTTGCCGTTCCGCGTAACCGCCTCAACATCGCCATGGCTTACATTAAGCTCGGCGATATCGAAAACGCTGAGAAGCTCCTGTGGGCTGAAGGCGGCATGGTCGTCGCCGACATCCGTGAGGGTGAAGTCAGCGTCACTGAGCTGTGGTTCCTCATCGAAGAAGCCAAGGCGAAGCGTGACGGCCGTACCTTCGACCGTGAAGAGGCCGAGGTTCCGCTGGCTCTGGACTTCCGTATGGGCGCCAAGCGCAAGGAAAAGAAAGCATAAGTTTTCGACATTCTGCCGGGGGCGGTTTACCCGCCTCCGGTTTATCTTATCTCACCGGGAGGCCGTTTGCTATGCTGAAAGACATCATCACCGCTTATCTGATCGTCATCAACCTGGTCGCCTTCTTCCAGATGGCGGCAGACAAGTCCCGGGCAAAAAAGGGCATGCGGCGTGTCCGTGAAAAGGTTCTCTTTCTGACCGCAGCCATCGGCGGCAGCGTCGGCGCCATCGCCGGTATGAGCATCTTCCGCCACAAGACAAAGCATATGAGCTTTGTCATTGGTATGCCCGCCATTTTGCTGGCGCATATCGCCATTGCTGTTATCATTGTCATACTGCTCTGAGCCTGATGTCAGCCTCCCCTCCGCTGACCTGATCAGCCTGCCATTTCACGCAGAATGAACAGGTGCACAATTGTTGATTCAGAAAGAGAGAACAACTATGACTTACTCCTTTGATCTGTCCCGCACGATGACCTGTGATGTTGCCGTGGTCGGCGGCGGCACGGCAGGTGTTTTTGCCGCGATTGCCGCGGCACGATCCGGTGCAAAAACCGTGCTGATCGAAAAAAACAACGTGCCCGGCGGCACGATGACCGTGGCGGACGTCTGTTATCCCGGTCTGTTCTTTGCATGGGGTAAGCGCATCATCGGCGGCCCCTGCTGGGAATCTGTCGAGCGCACGATCGCGCTGGGCGGCGCCGAGCTTCCGCCAATCACCTTCAAGCCCGTCCGGCACTGGCATGAACAGATCCGGATGAATCGTTTTGTCTATACCCACGTCCTGTTTGAGATGCTCCGCGAAGCTGGTGTCGAGCTGCTGGCCAGCTGCATGCTTTCGCATATCAGTGAAGAAGATGACGGCCTGACGCTGCTGGTCACCGGGAAAAGCGGCCTGTTTGCCGTCAAAGCCAAAACCGCCATCGATGCCACGGGAGATGCCAATCTCTGCGCTATGGCGGGTTATGCGCTGATGAAAAGCCCGACTCAGCAGCCGGCAACCCTCTCCAATCATCTGAGCGGCTATACGCTGACCGATGAGATCCGCGAAGCGATACGATGCGCCGGAGCACAGGCCGATCTTCCCCCTTCCGTTACCGCCGATCGCATCCTGCATTATCTGGCTACCCACAAGTTCAATATGCACATTCCCAGCATTGACGCGGAAACCTCTGAGGGAAAAACCTCTCTGGAACGCCGCGCTCTGGAGGACATGATGAAAGTGTACGCCTTCTGCCGGAGCATCAAGGGCCTTGAAAACCTGACGGTGGACTATGTTGCCCAGGAAACCGGTGTACGCGAGACCAATCGGGTACTGGGTGAAACGGTGATCACCGCCGAGGATTACATCAGCGGCGTTCGCTACCCCGATTCGGTCTGCTATGCCTTCTATCCCATCGATCTGCACGTTATGGACGGCATCGAGCAGACCTTCCATGAGGAAAACGTGGTTGCAAAGATTCCCTATCGTGCGCTCATCCCCAAGGGTTCCCGGCGCATCCTCTGCGCCGGACGCTGCATCTCTTCCGACACCTATGCAAACAGTGCTGTCCGTGTGGAAGCCGTCTGTATGGCTACCGGCCAGGCAGCAGGTGTGGCGGCCGCTCTCTGCGCCGCGCAGAACATCCCAGCCGCGGCAGTGGATTACGCCGGACTCTGCCGCGGCCTGCAGACCATCGGTGCAATTCTGCCGGAATAATTCCCATAATGTATAAAAAATCCGCTGCAAAGTAACCTTTGCAGCGGATTTCTATGTTCTATTGAATTAAAGCTCCAGGCACATGGGGGTCAGCGGCAAATCCGGACGTGGCCAGCGGGTCTCACCACAGACCTTATAGCCCATATGGGCGTAAAAGCGCATGGCGCCCTCGCGGGAATCCAGCTCGATGCGCTTATAGCCGCGCTTGTGGGCATCCTCGTGGGCAAATGCCACCAGTTCACGGCCGATACCGGTACCGCGAATCTTTTCTGAGGTTGCAACCTGCTGCATGTGAACCTGCTCATCACTTTCCGGTCTGAGCATCAGCGTACCTACGACCTCGCCGTCATCGGCAATGGCCGCATAATGAAGATAGGCTTCTTCTTCCCGCAGATCACGCTTGAAAACCGTCGAACCCAGCGGCGCCGACAGGATCTCATTGCGCAGGACCAGGGCACGGCCATAGTCACTGCTTCCCCATTCAATCTGACGGATTGTCACCGCTTACACCTCGGGACGCAGAACCGCCTGCTCGACGCCGGTCTCGTAGGACTTCTTGATGGCGTTGAGGTAGTAGACGGGCCATACCAGCTCTTCGTAGCTGTGAGCCATCTTGCCGGTACGCAGCATGTCGACAAAGATCTGGCACTCGTGCTGATAGCACATGGACAGCTCGATGTCACGGGAAACGGTCTTGCCCTTGCCGTAGATGGAGGCGCCGTAGGAGTAGTTGCCCTCGGCGAAGTGGTTGGAGACGCAGTAGCCGTCATACTTGGCAACAGCGGTGACACCCTTGTCACCCTTCCAGGCGATGACGCTCTTGGGATCGTAACCAAAGATAGTCATGCTGATCTCGGCCAGATGGGCAGAGTAGAAGTAGAAGCCGCCCCACTCGTTTTCCATGTTCACGGGAGCCACCACATTACCGCCGCAGATGCCGTCGGGGAACTGGGTACGGAAGGCGTTACGGAGCATCAGAACGTCATAGACGAGCTTGGTGGAGGAACCGCCGACGAGAGGAACCTTCTTTTCCTTGGCCAGACGGGCAAGGGCAAGAGCCTCGTCGCCGCAGTTGGCGAAGGGCTTGTCAACGAAAGCGGGGATGCCGGCCTCGATGAAGGGACGGGTAAACTCGGGATGGAACTGACCGTTGCGGGCAGTCACCATGACGGCGTCAACCTTACCCAGCATATCTTCGGGCTTTTCGGCGATGAAGTCGAGCTTGCACTCATCGAAAACCTTCTGGCTCGCTTCGGGATAATGACCGCCGACGGCGACGACGCGGATGTCGTCATACTTCGTCTCGCAGTTGGGATCAAAGCCATTGAAAATCTTGGCAAAAGCCATGGCGTGGGAGTTCTCGGAACCGATGATACCAATTCTGAACATGATAATACGCTCCTTTTATATTGATATCGGAAAATGCCGCACTTTCTGCGCATTTTCCTCCGGGGATTACAGATTTTTCGCCGCCTCGCGGATCAGTTCGATCTTTTCAGCCACTTCCGCATCGGTCCAGTCGCAGTTGAGGGGCAGATAGGCCGTACGGGACAGCACATCCAGCGCCTGCGGGCACATATCGACCGAGTAATCGGTCTGCAGACCCTGATTCTGCGGCAGACGATAGGGATTCTGATACTCGGTGCCCGCACCCTGCTTGTTGAGGATGGAGCTCCAGTGGATGTAGACATGGCGCTCGGTGTCATAAGGACGGTTGCCGCCGATGGCCGCAGCCAGAGTCTTTGCCTGCTCGGGGGTGTCGCAGAGCATGGCAAGGGTGGTGCCGCAGTCACCCTCGGGATCGTTGGAAGGATTGAAGCGGACAACGCCTTCAAGGGCCGTCATCATCGTCTTTTTCACGCGGCGCAGATCGGCGAGAATGCCGTCGAGTCTGGTCAGCTGCACGCGCAGGATCGCACCCGTAACCTCACTGGCGCGCAGATTGCCGCCTGCAAAGGGCACCGCTCCGCCGACCACTTCCTTGGACCAGTAGGCCGCGCCGCAGTCATGATAGAGCACCGCACGCTGATAGTAGAAATCGTTATTGGTGACAAACGCGCCGCCTTCACCCGCCGTGATGATCTTGGCCTGATTGAAGCTGAAAGTACCGGCATCGCCGATGGAACCCAAAGCTTTGCCATGATAAGAACCGCCGGCCGCCTGGCAGGAATCCTCGACCACGTAGAGGCCGTGCTCCCGGGCAAGCTTTGTGATGGCGTCCATGTTGCAGGGGAAGCCCTGAATATGAACCGGCAGAATCGCCTTGGTATGGGCGCTGATCTTCTTTTCCACGTCGCGGGCATCCAGCGTCAGGGTTTCATCCACCTCGGCAATGACCGGAACGGCGCCCGCCATCAGTACGGCGATGGGGGTTGCGATAAAGGTATAGGCCGGGACGATGACCTCGTCGCCGGGGCCGATGCCGATGCTGACCAGTGCCGCCGCCAGTGCGCCGGTACCGCCGGTGAGCAGCAGCGCATGGGATACATTCAGTCGGGCTGCCCACTCTTTTTCGAAGTTTTCCACCTCGTGCAGCTTGGAATTCACGCGGAACAGGCTGCCGCTTTCGATTACGCGGGCTGCAGCCTGCGCTTCCTCTTTACCAATGCGAAACATATCTGTCGGGTCTCCATTTCTCAAGTTAGCTCAATAGTCGTATACATACTTATTGTATCACGGCACATCTTTCCTGTCAATTGCCGTACTGAAAGGAAACTATGCACTTTCGTTCATGTTTTTCACATACTTTATTCTGTTCACCCGTCGAGGGTACAAAAAGCCGCCGTACAGATTTTTGCACGGCGGCTTTGCAGCTTTGACAAAAGCTCTTTCAGTTCATTCAGCGGGTAATAACGGGCTTCTCTGCCTGCACGCCGCAGACCACACGCATTCTCGCGCCGTTCTTTGCATCGGCACGCAGGGTCAGACGGTTGAGACCGGGCTTCAGGGTCAGCATACCTTCGGCTCTGCAGGTGTCGATGGTGCGGCTGTCCTCGCCGGAACAGTACCAGGACGGCTTCACGGAATTCTCCGTCACAGCCTCGCCCAGGCAGGGCGTTCCCGCGCCGTCGGAATACTCGGCGATGCAGTCGGTACGGAGTTGACCGGTCAACTGCACGCTGCCGCATTCGGAGGCCAGCGTCACATCGGCGACCTCGCTGGGCTTGGTGAAGAAGCTGTGCCAACCGGCGACCTTGACCTGACAGGTCTCGCCCGCAGGCATATTGTTGATCCACACGGAGGCATAGGCAATGCGGGTATAGTCCGGCACGTTGCCGGTCAGATGGTGGGGATTTGCTTCAACAGGCGTCAGATACATACTGTCGGGCCATTCGCTGGTCTTGACCTCATAGCCGACGGGCGCAAACTCCTCGTGACCGGGCATCATGCGATGGTAGTAGGGCCAGAGATATCCCATGGTGTCCTTGGCGGAGGACTCGATGAGTTCAATATAACGCCAGCCGGTGAAGTCAACCTTCACAAGCTTTTCATCAATCGCGTCGGAGTAGAGCTTATGGCAGCGAAGCTGGAAGTTGAGCACTTCGCCCTTGCCGTCGCCGTTCACCCACACGCCGCAGCCGTACTGTCCTGCGATGTTGACCGGCTCGGCAAAGCGGCGCTCGAAACGGGCAACGCCCAGATTCTTTTCGGCCTTTGCGGTGATGGCCAGCGCCGGACCGTGCTCGGAATCCTCGTCGCAGATGGATGCTTCCACCGTGCGGGAGGTGAATTTCAGCAGATCGTCTGCCTTCACGCCGTCGAGCATATAGTATTCCTTCGTATTGGCAGCGCCGGCTCCGCCGAGCTTGCCAGCGCCGGGATCCACCATGCTGTTAAGGTCAAAGACTTCCTTTTCTTCCTCGGCAGCATTGGAACGCGCATACAGAGGCTCCATGCGCAGAAGGAAAGGCTGCTGCTCACCGTAGGGATTCTCGATGACAACCTCGGCAGTGCCGTTTTCAAAGCTCGCCACGGCCTCGGGATAGGTGCAAGCGTACACACCGGAGGGCTCCATGTGGCATTCCTGATCGGCGATGGCCGCGCATTCGGCCTCGGTCAGGGTACCGGACAGGCGCAGCTGCTCCCAGCGGCGGATACGGTCGCCGATGCGATGGATCTCCTCGCTTCCCTTCCAGTCCTGCACGGTCAGGCCCTGGAAGGACAGGGAGAAGTTATTGGCAGCGCCCAGACGTCCCATCGTTTCGAATACGTCGGTGGTCATACGCTCCCATTCGGAGGACTTGGAGGGCATATTCTTGCCCAGATACCACCAACCCAGGTTCTGCGGCATCAGGTTCTTGGCCTGCGCGCGGCGGTTGACCTCGGCATGACGGATCAGGAACTGCTTATGCGCACGGGAGGGACGGTCCCACGCGCCCATGCGGGAGCGGGCAAACCAGAGTCCGTGACTCATGGAGCTCATCTCCATGCCTACGCTGCGGCCGCAGTACTTGGCAACGTCATAGACGAAGCGGGTATTCCAGTAGTCCATCAGATCGCGGCCTTCCAGAACGACGGTTGCTTCCAGCGCATCGAAGTAGAAGGCGTCAAAGCCGCATTCATTGGCGCAGATGGCCGACTCGCGGGCAACCTGATCAAAGAGGCTGCCTCCGACATCCGGGGCAAAGATGTTGTACATACGCTTGAGGTTGCGGCCGGGGGTACCTGCCTTATGGGCAGCAGGCGTGGTGCCGTAGGCACCGCGGATACATCCCTTGAGAGAGTGCTCGCCCAGTTCCGTGAACTGGATGATTTCATCGTCCCAGACCACGTAGGTACTGGAATTATAATGACCGGTATGCACCAGACTGATCTCGGCAACATCCTCGAGAATCGGGAGTTCCGTGGCCTCTGCGTCCACGTCGGCGGTCAGGGTAAAGGTACGGTTATAGCCCAGACGCTTATCAGGCACGGGCGTCATAAAAGATGACTTGGGGCTGATCTGGCTGGAATAGGTATGCAGGATCGAGGAAATGCCCTCAGATTTGAGGCGCTGCACCATCTCACGGAGTGATTTGCGGCCCTCAGGGAAAATCTCAGGGTTGGGCTTAAAGTCGCCGAATGTGAAGTTCTTATCCTCCGCGCCGTGCATATCCACCTGGGTCAGGCCGATGGCGTGAAGTATTTCGATCCACTCGTCCAGATTCTGCGGGGTCAGGGAACCGGGCAGATAGGCACCGTAGACCATCATGTAGCTGCCCTGCTTGGAGCGGTCATCGGCAGCAAAGGGACCGGCACAGGACATCTGCGGAATGTCCCGGGTGTAAAGCTGCACGATTTTCTGCATCTGCTGGCGCAGCACACGCTTATCAGCCGCCGTCAGCGCCCAGCGGCGTCCGTCATAACCCAGATGCTCCAGTACCACCGCCGCCTGTTCGGCCACGATACCGGGAACAGCAATGCCGTCCACTTCCAGCTCCAGCGACATACCCGTCGCGGCGCTGTCCGCATCAACTACAAGGGAAACCTGGGCAAATTTGATGCGCGCGGGCATTTCGCCGGTGGATTCCACATGGTTCAGGGTAATGATAATGGCCTCGTCGGCGCATTCGATTCCAAATTCAGCGCGGATGGTATCGTCACGATGGGTATAAGTCAGCGTAAAGCCGTCATCCGACAGCTCTGCGCCTGCAAATACGCCGTATTCCGGCTCGTCGATGTGAATGGGATGCACCCATTCGTTTGTAAAAGCCGGCCGCAGTTTGAAAAACGCAAGCTCAGCAAAAGGCTTCACTTCACTGATCAGGTTGACGCCGCCGGGAACCTTCAGTTCCGCAATTCGTGCCGATTCATCCAGCGTCATGGTCAGCGCAGGGCTCACATACTGTTTCATCTCGTTTTCACATCCTTATCAGACTTATCATGCAGCCGGTATCCCGTCTTTTTTCCGGCCTGACATGCTAATTCTAGCGCGTGGTATTCCATTTGTCAATCCCAAAAGCCGTTTTGTTCAACAAAAAAAGAGGGCGCGATATACCATACAACCAATCTCGATACCTCATATGTGAACAAACCCCGCCATGCATTTTTCACGGCGGGGTTTGTTCACTGCGATATCATCCGGAGGTTCAGATCATTCAGCGGGTGATGATGGGTTTTTCAGCCTTCACGCCGCAGACAACACGCACTCGCGCGCCGTCCTTTGCGTCGGCACGCAGGGTCAGCCGGTTGAGTCCGGGCTGCAGGGCGATCATACCGGCGGCCTCACAGTCCGCCATCGGCACGCTGTCCACATCGGAAGAATACCAGGACGGCTTCATGGAGTCGGCAGTCACAGCCTCACCCAGGCAGGGCATGCCCGCGCCGTCGGAATACTCAACGATGCAGTCGGTGGCAAGAGAACCCTTGACCGAGATGCTGCCCTCGGCGGCGGAGAGCGCCATGTTATTCACACTGCCGGGCATGACAAAGAAGCTGTGCCAGCCGGCAACCTTGACCCGGCAGGTCTCACCTGCAGGCATGTTGTTGATCCAGACCGCGGCAAAGGCGATGCGGGAGTAATCCGGCGCGTCGCCGGTCATGTGCTTGGGATTTGCCTCGACGTAGGCACTCTGATACATGCTGTCGGACCAGTCATTGGTTCTGGGTTCATACGCAAGCGGTGCAAATTCTTCATGCCCCGGCATATTGCGGTGATAGTAGGGCCAGAGGTATCCCATAGACTCCTTGGCGGAGGACTCGATGAGCTCGATATAGCGCCAGCCGGTGAAGTCGACCTTCACGAGCTTTTCACCCAGACCGCCGGAGTAGAGTCTATGGCAGCGAAGCTGGAAGTTGAGCACTTCCCCCTTGCCGTCGCCGTATACCCATACGCCGCAGCCGTACTGGCCGGTGATGTTGATAGGCTCGGCAAAGCGGCGCTCGAATCTGGCAACACCCAGCTCCTTCTCCGCCTTCG
Source organism: Oscillospiraceae bacterium (assembly GCA_015067675.1). Classification (GTDB taxonomy): domain Bacteria; phylum Bacillota; class Clostridia; order Oscillospirales; family QAMX01; genus SIG502. Next base: position 5,727 of record SVMB01000062.1, on the reverse strand, counting down.
CGGTGATGACCAGTGCGGAACCGTGCTCTGTATCTTCGTCACAGGCTGAAGCTTCCACCGTGCGGGAGGTGAACTTCAGCAGGTCGCCGGCCTTTACGCCGTCGAACAGATAGTATTCCTTCATCTCGGCTGCATTTTCGCCGCCCAGCTTTTCCGAACCGGGATCCACCATGCTGTTAATGTCGAATACTTTCTTTTCTTCCTCTGCCATATTGGAACGCACATACAGCGGCTCCATGCGCATGAGGAAGGGCTGCTGCGCACCGTAGGGATTATCAATGGTAATCTCGGCGCAGCCGTTTTCAAACCGCGCAATGGTTTCGGGATACGCGCAGGGATAGATACCCTCGGGCGTGATGTGGCATTCCACATCGGCAATCGCCGCACGCTCGGCGTCGGTCAGCGTGCCTTCCATGCGCAGCTTCTCCCAGCGGCGGACACGGTCGGCGATGCGCTTGATCTCCTCACTTCTGCGCCAGTCCTGTACAGTCAGACCCTGGAAGGAAAGCGAAAAGTCGTTGGCCACGCCCAGACGTCCCATCGTCTCGTACACATCAGAGGTCAGGCGTTCTCTCTCCGCAGCCTTGGAAGGAAGATTTTTGCCCAGGAACCACCAGCCCAGATTCTGCGGCATCAGGTTCTTGGCCTGCGCACGACCGTTGACCTCCGCATGACGCATCAGATACGGCTTGAACGCACGGGTCGGACGATCCCACGCGCCCATACGGGTACGCACCCACCAGACACCGTGGCTGATGGAACTCATCTCCATGGCAATGGAGCGACCGCTGTAGCGGGCAACATCATAGACAAAGCGGGTATTCCAATAGTCCTCCATGTCGCGGCCTTCCAGCACGACGGTTGCTTCCAGTGCATCGAAGTAATAGGCGTCGAAGCCGCACTCGTTGGCGCAGTTGGCCGACTCACGGGCAATCTGATCAAAGAGGCTGCCGCCCACGTCGGGTACAAAAATATTGTACATACGCTTGAGGTTGCGGCCGGGGGTACCCTCCTTATGGGCTGCCGGGGTGGTACCGAACACGCCGCGGATACAGCCTTTCAGCGAATGCTCGCCCAGTTCCGTGAACTGGATGATTTCATCGTCCCAGACCACGTAGGTGCTGGAATTGTAACGGCTGGTATGAACCAGACTGATTTCGGCGGTATCCTCAAGGATCGGGATCTCCGTCGCCTCGGCATCCACGTCGGCAGTCAGGGTGAAGAGGCGGTTATAGCCCAGACGGCGATCGGGAATGGGGGTCAGCAGAGAGGATTTCAGGCTGATCTGGCTGGAATAGGTATGCAGGATGGAGGTAATGCCCTCTTCTTTCAGGCGCTCCACCATTTCTTTGAGTGACTTGCGGCCTTCGGGGTAAATTTCACGGTTGGGCTCAAAGTCACCGAAGGAGAAGTTCTTATCCTCCGCACCGTGCATATCCACCTGCGTCAGGCCGATGGCGTGGAGAATTTCAATCCACTCTTCCAGATTATCGGGGGTCAGGGAACCGGGCAGGAATGCACCGTAAACCATCATGTAGCTGCGCTGGGCATCCTTGGCGTCAGCGGCGAAGGGGCCGCCGCAGTCCATCCACGGGATATCCCGGGTATGCAGCTTCGCGATTTCCTTGAGGCGTTCGCGCAGGGAACTTTTGGGCGCGGCTGTCACCATCCAGCGGCAGTCATCGTAGCCCAGGTGATCGTATACCTTAGCCGACTGCTCCGGTTCCACGCCGGGATACACGGTACCATCGGTCTTGAGTTCCAGCATCAAACCCGTGGCGGCAGTATCTGCGTCGGTAATCAGGCTCATGCAGGCAAAGTTGATGCGCGCGGGACGCTCGCCCGTGCTCTCAACATTGCGCAGGATCACGATCAGGCCCTCATCCACGCACTCCACGGCGAAGTGCAGCGTGATCTGATCATCATGATGGGTATAATGCAGCGCAAAACCGTCACCTTCGTCCTCGAAAGAGGCAAATTCACCGTACTCCGGCTCCTCAATGCGCACCGGATGCACCCACTCGTTGGTGAATGCCGGCTGCAGCTCATAAAAAGCCAGCTTTGCAAAGGACTGAACCTCACGGATCAGGTTCACACCGCCGGGAACACGCAGCTCTGCAATTCTTCCCTGCTCATCCAGCGTCATGGTCACAGCAGGGCTCACATACTGTTTCATATCGCTTTTCCATCCTTATCGTACTTTACACACAGCCGGATTCTCGTCTTTTTTCCGACCGTACGGCCTAAGTTTAGCGCGCAATTCTCTTTTTGTCAATCCCCCAAAACGTCTTGTTCAACAAAATCACCGTACGTGATATACCATATTTCGGATTGTTCGGTACGTTCCCTCCAAAAACAAGCAGGAATACCGGCTTTCAGCCGATATTCCTGCAGTTCATTACATTTTTACACGTTTCACTTAAATCCAGCAGGAGATGTTTCCCTCGCCGCCGTTGATGAATACTTCAACCGTGCGGGTATCCTCACAGATGCGCACATCCTTCGGATCGCCGTACCAGGTAAATTCATCGGTATAGGTCTTGACCTTAACCGAGCCTGCGCCGACAGTAACAAAAGAAGATCTTTCCTTCAGCAGGGACTCAGCTTCCCGCACAGGTGCGCAGACCACCCGCCCGTCAACCAGCGACAGTTCACGCGGCAGGCTCAGACAGCCCGCTCTGGGAATGCTGATGTGCGGGACGTATTTGGGATTATGCATCCATCCAAACAGGATTCTGCGTCCGTCGGGGGCTTCAAAGCTCTGGGAGGCGTAGAAATGGCCTTCCTCGGGGATCTGACGGGAGATGGGCTTGAAGGTTTCCCCGTCAAAGTCGCCGACGATGAACACTTCCCTGTGAGAACGGCTCAGCGAAGAAGAACCCTTGAGTACCCAGTGCTCTCCCAGAGGGAAAAGATCGGGGCATTCAAAAATCGCACCGTATTCGCATCCTTCAAAAAGCACACCGGCGTATTCCCAGTGCAGCAGATCTGCCGAGCGATAGTGAAGCACTCGTGCGCAGCCATCTTTACCGGAGGCCAGCACCATGTGGTAGGTATCGCCGCGCTTGATAACCTTCGGATCGCGGAAATCGGGGCTTCCGTCCTCGGGATAGTGATCGATGACGGGATTACCCGCGTACTTTTCAAAATGCACGCCGTCACGGGTCATTGCCACGCTCTGGGTCTGGCCCAGTTCTTTGGATACGGTGGTGTAAATAAGGTAAAGCACATCATCCTTGATGACGGCAGAGCCGGAGTAGCAGCCGCCGAAATTTTCATAAGGCTCGGTCGGATAGAGCGCGATGGGCAGCTCCTCCCAGTGAATCAGATCGTCGCTGACTGCATGACCCCAGTGCATGGTATCCCAGACCGGCGCATGGGGATTGTGCTGAAAGAATGCATGGTAGCGGCCCTTGAAGAAAGTCAGGCCGTTGGGATCGTTCATCCACCCCTTTTCAGGCTCCAGATGCCAACAAAGACGCTCAACCATTGATTATGCCTCCTTTTTAAAAGGTTCCCTGTTCACAGGTCTTGTCTTTCTGCCAGGTGGGGAACAGCTCACGCCACACGTCGGTATGAGCTTCGCAGTCCAGATAGTGCGGGAATACCTGCTTGGGCGCATTTTCCTGACCGTCAGGGAATACGCCGTCCACACTGCGGCGATAATTGGCCGCCATGCTGACGCAGAACTGATGCCAGGCATCCAGCCAGGCCTTTTCATTCTGCAGCACGGTGTTGCGGTTGGCAAGCTCACGCAGCAGACGGGCACACTCATCGCCCTCGGCGAGGGTGATGCCGGTCTTGGTCACAACCACAGGATGGAAGGTAATGGCGCACTTATTGTTGTCATCAATGTTCAGTTCCACCGCCAGACCATTCTGCCAGTGGGGATGGGTGGAGTCTTCCACGAAGTTGAAGTTGCCCTGACCGTAGAGGATATGGCCGTCACGGTAGTTTTCATAGCAGCCGATGCAGTGGCTGTGCTGGCACAGCACCACGTCGGCTCCGGCGCGCACCATGGCCTGACAGGCCTTACGCAGACGGGGAGACGGAAAGCGGCACTGCTCCTTACCGCCGTGATACAGAACAATCACGCAGTCGGCCTTCTGGGCAGCTATGGAGATATCCTCCATCGTGTCAAAAGGATCAAAGCCCCAGGTGCCCAGACGATCGGGCAGCGCATAGCTGTACTCATGCTCACAGACCGCCACCACGGCGATGGTCTTGCCCTCAGCCTCCATGTAATGGGGCTTGCGGGCAGCCGTCTCGTTTTCACCCACGCCGGTAAAGCCGATACCGGCTTCCGTCAGCGTCTTCATAGTCTCACGCATACCGGGCCGACCGAAGTCGAAGGTATGGTTATTGGACAGGCTCACGTCGGTGATACCGGCATTTTTCAGCGTCTGGGCACAGACAGGATCTGCACGCAGGTTCGGGCCGCACTTGCGGATGGGGGTATCGGACGTGGTCAGGGCACATTCGAGATTGGCAATCACCCGGGCAGCGCCTTCAAACAGCGTCGGAACGGTACCGAAAACTGCCTGAACGTCGCCAGCCTTGAAGTATTCATGCGTAACAGGAGTGGGGCAGATATCTCCGCCGATGATGAGTTTCATGTGAGGATTCCTCCAGATTTATTACTGACTGATATCGACAACCACCGCATTGTTATGCGGGATGGAAACGGTAAATCCATCGCTGCCGGCCTTGCAGACTGCGCCGTTTGCATCGCCGACGGTGTTCTTGAAATGCCAGCTTCCGTTGAGATGGAAGGCACATTTCTTGTCCACGGGGCGATAGTTGATGATGACCAGACGGCGGGTATTCTCATCGAGCACATGCTCGGTCACACAGACGGTGGGATCGCCGGAGATGACGACCTTTTTGGGATTGCGGACGTTGAGCGCCTGATAGAAGCGATAGAGCGGCACCGCGTCGGGGCCGGAGACGATGCCCGGAGTCTCGGCAGCATAGTTTTCGATGGGAGAGGTCAGGAAGTAGATGCGGCCGCGGCCGTAATTGTAGACGGTGAAGGCGGGGTTGCCGTCCTTCTCGGCGGCAAGAACCTGCGCACCCTTGGACTTGAGCATCAGGTGGAAGCTCTGCGGCAGGGTGAAGGTTTCCTTGGTGGAGTCAAGCGTAACGGTAATGGGCTTTGCCGCACGGCCGCGGGTCTGCACACCGAGACCGAACAGCTCATCGAAGGGAGAGAGCAGTGCATTATCCACGGAAACGTAGAGCGTTGCTCCGGCAAGGACTTTCAGCTGCAGTTCCTTCCACACACGTCCGAACAGAGAAGCACCACCGGTAAGGCTCGGCAGCAGATAGACCTGACTTTCGGGAAGCGGATCGTCACCCCAGGCATATTCAATGTCAAGACCGGCCTGCTTTGCAAGCATGAAGGTACCAAAAGCCGCACGCCAGCTATCCTGACCACGGGACAGGACACATACGGCATCGGTCAGACGTGGCGGGAGATTGCCGATACGGCTGATGTTCTCGGTGAAGGCTGTCATGATATTGCAAACAGGCTTCGGGCTGCCGTCCAGACGGAACAGACCCAGCTCTCGCTCGACGCTGTCCCAATCGTAAGGCGTATGGGTAAGAAGCGACTGCTCGTTGGCGCACCACCAGAGGAAACCCTTGCAGTCATGCGCCCAGAGGGAATACAGGCAGGTGTTGATGTAATCCGCGGCGATCTCCTCAGAGGACATCATCGGTCCCAGG
>SVMB01000061.1 GCA_015067675.1 Oscillospiraceae bacterium | reverse complement strand
ACGGCGTTAACTGGAAAAAGAGCCGCATCAATCCGATTGTTACCCGTGAACCGGGAAATGTATATGAGCAAAACCGGGTCGGCGGCTGTCAGGTGATTAAAACGGACGATATGGGCTATCTGATGTTCTATATCGGCTATGAGGATATTGATACCGCCCGCATCTGCGTTGCAAGGAGCAAAAACGGTATCACGGGCTGGGAACGTTCGCCGCTCAATCCCATCATCGAGCCTACGCCGGGCGCCTGGGACAGTGAAGCGACCTACAAGCCCACGGTGCTCTGGAATGCGGACGAGAACCGCTGGATGCTCTGGTACAACGGCAGAACGGCAAGCCGTGAATACATGGGATATGCGTATTATCCCGAGCGGAATCTCTTTTGATGAGGTGCAATATGGATCTGATCAAATATTATGTGGACGAGTTCAACCGCAATGATGAGGAACTGACCCGCAACGACATCGACAACGCCCATGTGTATGAGTGGATGAAGCAGGAGATTCCCGTTTTTGAGTGTCCCGACAAGGAAATCGAGCGGACATATTACTTCCGTTACTGGACCTATCGCAAGCACATTAAAACCACCGAGGACGGTATCGTCATCACCGAGTTTCTGCCCAAGGTCGGCTGGAGCGGCAAACACAATACCATCAACGCCGCTGTCGGACATCACATTTATGAGGGACGGTGGCTGAAAAACGCGGGGAAGTATTTAAAAAGCTATATCGAGTTTTTTCTGACGGTTTCCGAGAAAAACCATATGTACAGCGCATGGCTCATCGACGCGATCTGGCGCTATGCCTGTGTCAGCGGTGACTATGATTTCGGAGAGGGATTTCTGGATAAGCTCGAGGGGTATTACGAGGAATGGGAGCGCACGCACGGACTGCCCGACGGCAGCTTCTGGTCTTATGACAACTACGACGCGATGGAGTATTCCGTCAGCGGCACGGACAAAGACCTGAAGGTTATGCGAGGCGTTCGTCCGACGCTCAACAGCTATATGTGCGCGGATGCTCTGGCGCTCGCTCAGTTTGCAAAGAAGTACGGCGATGAAGCGCGGGAGGAGAAATACCGGAAAAAGTATGAGTTTCTGAAGAAATTCATCAATGAAAACCTGTTTGAGGACGGTTTCTTCCGGGCGTATCACTACTATGACGATGAAGACCCGACGCAGGCGACCGGTAAGAAAGGCTCCAGTCCCCGGGAACTGATCGGCTATATTCCCTTCATGTTTGATATCCCGGACGAAGGGCGGGAAGCCTGCTTTGATCATCTGCTGTCACCCGAGGGCTTTTACACACAGTATGGCCTGACAACCACCGAGCAGTCAAACGACCGCTTCCTGTATGAAGTCAACCATGAATGCCTGTGGAACGGCTACATCTGGCCCTATGCCACGGCGCAGACGCTGACAGGTCTTGCAAATGCGGCGCGCTCTTCGGCAAATCCCAGATACCGGGAAATGTTTGGCACGCTGCTTTCCCAGTATGCCCGGATGCATAAGCGGGTGACTGAGGACGGCAGAACGGTATCGTGGATCGATGAGGTGATGGATCCCAGAGACGGCGACTGGTCCAGCCGCACGATGCTGCGTGACTGGGGCTGGGAGGAGAGACGCGGCGGCTACGAGCGCGGCAAGGATTACAACCATTCCACGTTCTGCGATCTGGTGATCTCGGGGCTTTGCGGTGTTGATGTGAAGAACGGTGAGGTTACGGCAGAGCCGATTATTCCGGAGGGCTGGGACTATTTCCGGCTGACGGGAGTCAAGCTCCTCGGACGCGAATATGAGATTGTATACGACAAGACCGGGGAGAAATACGGCGGCGGAGCCGGTCTGCGTGTGACGGCGCTTTAATGATAATAACCAAAATAAAAGCTGGGGTCAGGCGGAATGCCTGACCCCAGCTTTGTGATTGAAGAATTTCAATTGCCGCAGTGTCTTTTGAAAGATGTGATGGAAGAAAGCATCTTTCAAAACAGGATCAGTCTTCGTTGTAGCACTTGAAGATCTCATCGACGCGCTCAGGATCCTTGACCTTGGTCAGAGCACTGACGACCGGGACGACGATCATGGAGATAGCCATGGCCGCAACACCCATCTCAGGAGACTTGGCCGCAGCAGCGGAGAAGCCGGAGTTAAGGGTGATGACAAGGGTGGAGCAGCCGACGGTCAGCAGGCCGGAGATGATACCGGCATAGGCGCCGATTTTGGTGATCTTCTTGGAGAACAGGCCCCAGATGTACGGTCCAATGAAGCAGCCGGAGACAAGACCCCAGGAGAAGGACATGAGGCTTACGATGATCGGGATGTTCTGGGTGGCGAAGATGAAGGAGCAGGCGACGAATACCAGGCAGAGGACACGGGTGAGAATCATCTGCTTATCGGGTGAAATCTGCTTCTTGCTGACAGCGGGGATCAGGTCAACGGCAACCGCAGAAGCGGAGGTGAGGACGACTGCCTCGAGGGTGGACATGGAGGCGGAGAGCAGCAGGATCATGATAACTGCCAGCAGGATGATGCCGAGGGTACCGCCGCTGAGCACTTCCATAAGGACCGTGGGAATGACGGAGTCAACGCCGCCGGCAGGAAGCTGACCGCCGAGGATCAGGCGGGAGGTGGAGCCGATGAGGTAGGCGCCGCAGCCGATGATGATGCAGAAGATGGTGGAGATGATGGTGCCGCGCTTGATAGCAGCGGTGTCCTTGATGGCGTAGAACTTGCCGATCATCTGGGGAAGACCCCAGGTACCAAAGCTGGTGAGCATGATGTTGAAGCAAAGGAACTTGAAGGACGAGCCGCCGAATATGTTGGTTAACTGTGCGCCGGTGATGGGATTGGGATCATCGGGCAATGACACAAAGTTGCGCAGGTTTTCGATGAGGCCGCCCAGGCCGCCGACATTCTCATGGCTCAGAACAGCGCCGATCAGGCAGACAACACCGGCGATCATGATGACGCCCTGAACAAGGTCAGTGTAGGCGGTGGCGATGTAACCACCGGCAACCAGATAAACAGCGGTCAGGCAGGCGATGATGAGCATCCAGACCCAGGTTTCAACAGTGGGGAAGACAGCACTGAACAGAGAACCGAGGCCCTTGTAAACAGCTGCAGAGTAGGGGACGAGGAAAACAAAGATGATGACGGAGGCGAGAATCTCCATACCCTTGGAGTTGTAACGCTTCTCGAAGTACTCAGGCATGGTCTTGGCCTGGAGTTTCTTGGTCATCTTTCTGGTACGGTTGGCAAACAGCAGCCAGGACAGCAGGCAGCCGAGAACCGCGTTGCCGATACCGATCCAGATGCTGCCCAGACCGATGTTCCAGCCGTGCTGACCGGCGTAGCCGACGAACACGACGGCGGAGAAGTAAGTAGTACCGTAAGCGAAGGCTGTGACCCAGGCGCCGATGTTGCGTCCGCCGATGAGGAAGCCGTCAAGGGTCTTGGTTTTACCGTAGCTGAAGCAGCCGATAAATGCCATGATGATTGCATAGATACACAGTGCGATCAGGGTGTAGAGTTGCGCGTTTGTCATGAGAGTCTCCTCCTTGAATTTTGGAATGACGGAGAAGGCGTCTTTTGCGGCAAAAAAATACGCCCCCCGTATTCCCTTGTGAATACAGAGGACGAGAAATAATCCCGTGGTACCACCTCAGTTTACCGCTTTCTCACGATTGCGGCCTTTAAGAGTGTCCATCAACACTCCGGTTCTGTGACGGGAACGCCCGTTGCAGCCTACTTGGAAACAAGGTTCTGTTCGGTGCACTGCTTACAGGATGTATTCGGAATGAACGCTCCCATTGCCTCGCACCACCCGGCAACTCTCTTCAGGGTTCTGTCCAAACTTACTTGTTCCTGCTCAAACGCATTTACTGGCATTTATAATAGCACTTCGATTCGGCTTTGTCAAGAGCTGTTTTTGAAAAAGATGCATAAAAATGCATCTTTTGCGATGAGGAGGGATCAATGAAGCGGAGCACAGGAGCCGAAAAAGTGGGGAGATCGTAGAAAAATTCTACTATCGATTGAAAATGCTCCCGCGGGCGGTTATTGAAAAAACGACGGCAGCACGCTATACTGATACCGGAAGCTTCCCAAATACGAACGCAGGAGGACAATATGAATCTGTTGATCGGTGAAAACATCAGACGGCTGCGCAGAGAGCGCAGCCTGACACAGGAGGAGGCCGCGGCGCATCTGGGGATTTCCTTTCAGTCCATCAGTAAATGGGAGCGCGGCGACGGCTATCCCGATATCACGATGCTGCCGGCGCTGGCGCACTATTTCGGCGTGAGTGTGGATGAACTGCTGGGTACGGACGAGATCATGAAGTCGGAAAAGTACGAGGAGATCAACCGGCTGTGGAAGGAGAATAACCTCGCAGGTCTGCACCGGGAAAACGCGACGCTGATGCGTCAGTCTCTGAAAGAGTATCCCAATGATGCACTGCTTCTGGTGCAGCTTTCAAGCTCACTTGAGAAACTGGACGGTACGCCGGAGGAAAAGCGTCAGTATCTGCGCGAATCCATAGCCGTGCAGGAGCAGATTCTCCGCTATGCAGAGGACTGTGAGGTGCGCGGCGCAACGTTTTTCAACATCTGCTTTGCGTATCTGAAAAACGGCGAGCATGAAAAGGCGCTTGCGCAGGCACGGAAGCTTCCGAATCTCTACAAAGCACGGGAAAATGCGCTGGTCTATCTGTTGGACGGGGATGAGAAGAAAAAGGTCTCCGAAGCAGCGCTGGAGCCGCTTCTTTGGGCGCTGGGACTTCATTTGAAGATACTTTCTGAGGGAAAACCTGCACTGATGGAAAGAACAGAGAACATTCTCGCAGAACTGAAAGCGCTGAAACAGGAATTGTGAGCAGAAATAACCGCCGTCGGAGAAAACTCTGACGGCGGTTGCTCGTGCAGAAGAAAAGATTTGATTTGTAATACTTTTGGTTGGAAGAAGGATACTGCGGAGCTTGACATCATACATAATGACCGGGTATAATCGAATCAACAAGCGAAGGAGGACAAAAATGATGCAAATATACCCGTTTCCTTACAAAGATGATTCCAAAGAATCCATGTTTGAGTTTGGAGCATCGCTCAAAGCGGATATTTGTTTTGGTATATCCGGCGAACTTCTGCAGGAACTCTGGAGCAATTTCACATTCGGGAAAAGTAATCTCCTGCTTGAGGAACGCCGCAATGACGGCGGCTGCAGTATATGCTTTGGTGATGCACCGGTGCAGACGTGCACAGAAGGAATGTCATATGTGCTTGAAGTTGATTTACACGGCGTGTGCATTGCAGCTCACGATCATGCCGGACTCATGCAGGGCTTTATGTCGCTACTGCAGCTGATCCGTCCGGTTAGCCTTGCGGATGGTGCGGAGACGTTTTGCATCGAGGGCTGCAGGATTGAGGATAAGCCGGGGCTTCGCTTCCGGGGGATTCATTTGTGCCTGTTCCCGGGCATGGAGCTTTTTGCGCTGCAGAAGATCATCCGGCTTTGTGCCTTCATGAAGTATTCCCACATCATTCTGGAATTCTGGGGCTCGCTGCGCTTTGACTGCCTGCCTGAGCTTGCATGGGAAAACGGCTTTACGAAAGACGAAATTCGCCCGATCCTGCAGGAAGCCAAAGCTCTGGGCGTTGAAATGGTTCCGATGTTCAACCATCTGGGGCATGCCTCTCAGTCAAGAGCGCGATACGGCAAGCACGTGGTACTGGATCAGGATCCGGGCAAGGCGCTGCTCTTTGAGCCTGACGGCTGGACGTGGAATATTCGCAATCCCGAGACGCTGGCGATTCTCGCGGCTATCCGCGAGGAGCTGCTGGATCTGTTCGGAGAGGGGGAATACTTTCATCTGGGCTTTGATGAAGCTCATGTGTTTGCCGAGGATCTGGACAGTGAGGCGCGAAACGAGCTTCTGCTGGACTACATGAACAGCCTATGTGAGGAGCTGTGCCGCAGAGGGCGGCGGCCGATGATATGGGGCGATATGTTCCTGGAACACAAATACTGGGCAGAGAATCCTCCGGAGAAAGGACGCTACAGTGCAACCAGTTTTGAAGAATACAGGATTTTACCGCGTCTTGACAAACGCTTCCTTGTGACGGACTGGCAGTACTACATGACTGAGGGAGAAATCAAAACGAATCGGTACTTTGAAGAACTTGGGTTTGAAGTACTTCCATGCCCGTGGAACAATTACGATAACCTTGGAAATACCGTATGCGAGGCCAAAACGCATGGTATGGCAGGGATGCTGCAGACCACATGGGGAAATCTGCAGGAGGATATTATTGTGATCCCGTATTCCGGTTCCGCCATGTGGGATAACGCCTGCAGACGGTACAGCAAAGAAGAACTGGGCGTCATCCGCATCAAGGCCATGCATTTTATCCGCAAGCTGCTGCCCTCGGGCGGTCGGTATGACAGGGCAGGCTGGAAAGAGAATGAGGTCTGATACGCCGTGCGGTCGGCGAAAGTGAACAGCAGGAAAGCCGCCGGGAGATCCCGGCGGCTTTTGTCATGCAGATATGTGTCGGGCTCAAAGCATTCTCAGCTTCTCGTCGATCTCATCCGGATGGAAGCGTACGCTGACCACGTAGGCCAGCTCTCCCTCGGTCCAGTGACCGTAGGTGGTGGTGACAACCGTACCGTCGGGGAGAACTTCAACGCCGGGATAGGCGCAGTCAAATCCGCGCTTGTTGTCCATGATCCGAATGCGGCACTGACCCTCACGACCGTTCACGATATCCTCGTAGGTGCCGATCCATCCGCACCAGTCACCGGCAGTCGGCGTGTCCAGACAGGTATCGCGGAAGGAAATGAAGAGGCGGCCGTCCTTGAGATAGCGGATGCAGTGGCGGTCGCCTGTCAGTGCGCCGGGAAGCTCCACCGGTTCGGACCAGGTTTTGCCGTTGTCATCGGAGAAAATGGCATGGGAGTTGAGCTTGCGGGCATTTTCGCGCAGGAGAACAGCAAGCTGACGACCATCGGGGGAGCGCACGATGCCGGGCTCGCAGAGATTGGCCACCGGATGGTGGGCAATGGAGCGGGGCTCTCCCCAGGTGAGGCCGCCGTCAAAGCTCTCGATCTGGTAGAGGTGGTAAGTTCCTTCACTTTCGCCCTTCCATGTTTCAAAGCACTTCGTCCAGGCATCTTCCGGAAGCTTTTCGGCAGCCGGACAGGAAAACCAGGTCTCGCTGAGCGCATAGCTGCCGTCGGGCTGCTTACGGGAGTAGAGAATGCGGTTCATCACCGCGCCGCCTGCGCCTGTGCGGTATACGTCGATTTTGATGAGGTCTGATTTGCGGATGAAACGGCCGTCGTCGTGGAAAAGCGCCAGATAATGCCCGCCGCCAAGGCTTGCGATATCACCCACGGCCACGATGCCGCCGTAATCACCGATGGGAGTGAGCTCAGACCAGGTGTCACCGTCGTCCTCGGAATGCGCCATGCGGATGGGATAAAGGCCGGAGAACATGATCAGATGCTTTACGCCGTCTGGGCCGACGGTTTTGTAGATCGTGGGGACTTCAAGTGAGGATGCCCAGCTTTCCGGCACGGGGAGACGGTCAGTCCAGGTAAGACCAGCGTCGAAGCTCTTCTTGAGCATGACAGCGCCTCTGCCGTGGCTCTTGGGATAGACCGTGATAATGGTCTTGCCGTCATCGAGCAAAGCGGTGGTGGGATGGCCGAGGTACTGATCCTTCTCGCGGTCAACTATGACCTGGCGAAAGGTTTCATCAGCCAGATCGACCAGTGGGATGGTATAACCACGCAGCATGATTTATGTCCTCCTTGTGTGAAATTCAGGGGAAATTACAGCGTTTTAAGGGCTGTCAGCAGCAGCTCGGTTGTTTTCCCGATATCACGGACGTCGGCGATGCTCATCGCGCCGTAGGTGCGCACGGGGATACCGGCGGTGCAGGTATACATACCGATACCGGAGACCTGAATCGGCGTCATGTCGGACAGGCCGTCGGGATAGACTGCGCGCTGAACAGGGTATGCGCCGGCCTTTTCAAGCTTTTCGATGAGCGCGGGATTGGCAGCGCCACGGCCGACCTTCACCGGCAGCACCGGGCCTTCGCCAAGCCTCACGGAGCACTTGATGGAGCTGCCGGGGATGTCGGAGGCGGGCAGGCACTCGCAGACGATGACGGCATCGGGCTGGATATCAAAGAGTGCGGAGGCAGCGCCGCGCTCACCCAACTCATGCTGCACGGAGAACACGACGTAGAGGTCTGCGTCGGAATCGGTTCGTGCGAGCACGTCCAGCAGAATCGCCGCACCGGCGCGGCTTTCCAGAGCCGGGGAGACGATCAGATTGCCGTCGGCGTACCCGGACAGATCCACAACGCATACGTCGCCCAGGTCAACTGTGCCGCAGGTCAGATTGATAAACAGATCGGTGACTTTGCACTCAGCCTTGGCACCGCCGTCGCAGCCGATGATGCCGCGGGCACCGTTTGCAAAGCGCACAGGGGCACCGATAACGCTTGCAAGGGCAGTGTGCCCCAGCTCGCCGATGCGGCAGAAGCCGTTTTCGCCCTTGTCCAGCACCACAAAGCCTTTGGAATCCACATGGGCGACCAGCGCGATCTTCCTGCCGGTTCCGGGACGATGGGCGATCAGGTTTCCAAGTGCCGTACGGGAGGTCTGTGCACCCTTTTCACGGGCAAGCGTCTCGAGTCGGTCGATAACGGGCGTTTCAAAACCGGACGGAGCCACCGGAACGGCCAGCTCACGGATCATTTCCTGATAATTCATTGGGATACCCCCTTGAGAATCTCCCGGGTCAGCGCAAGCATGGCATCCACGTCGGAAACGGCCATGGCGCTGGACGGGGTGTGAAGATAACGAACGGGCGCGGCGATACCAAGCATTTTCGCGCCGCCGGCGGTCTTGGAGATGATACCGGCGTCGGTGCCGCCGGAAACGATGGTCTTGGTCTGGACGGGAATGCCTTTTTCGGCGGCAATGGCATAGGCGCGGCGTATCAGTTCGGGACTGTAGAGCGTTGCACCGTCGAGAATGGGCATGACAGGACCTTTGCCGACGGTACAGCAGCGGGCAGCACCCTTGACGAAGGACAGATCAGCCGCAGTGGTGGTCTCAAGGACAATACCGATATCGGGCTTGATGCGGTAGGCTGCCGCTGTGGCGCCGCGCAGTCCCTGCTCTTCCTGTACGGTAAAGACAAACCAGGCGTCCACCGCCGGGCCTTCCTGCAGGAGCTTGAGAAGCACAGCGCAGCCGATACGGTCGTCGATGGCCTTGGCCTTGAGCATATTACCAAAGAAGCGAGGTTCGGAGTCAAAAGCCGCGAAATCGCCGCGCTGAACAAGCTTTTCGGCCTCCTCACGGGAGGCAGCGCCGATGTCGATGTACATATCGCGTACCAGCGGCAGTTTTTCCTCTTCGGCGGCGGTGTTGAGATGGGTTGCACGGGACCCGATGACGCCGGGAATGCGGTTTTCGTTGACACGCACACGGGTTCCCAGCAGTACCTTGGAATCGATGCCGCCGGAGCAGGCGAAACGCAGGAAACCGTCATCGGTGATATCGGTGATGATGAGGCCGACCTCGTCCATGTGGGCGGCAAGCATGATGGTACGGCCGGTGTTGACCTTACCCTTCTTGAAGATGATGAGGTTACCCATCACGTCTTCCATGATGCTGTCGGCGTAGGGCTCGGCCTGGGTGCGGATGTAGTTGCGCACGGCGTCCTCGCCGCCGGATACGCCGTCGAGACAGCAGAGGGTTTGCAGCAGCTTCAGCATCTGGGTTCACCTCCTGCAAAGGAACGGATAAAGGCCGCCAGCAGTTCACCGACAGCCCGTGTGTCGTCGATGCGGATGACCTCGGTTGTGGTGTGCATATAGCGCAGCGGCAGGCTGACAAGGCCTGTGGCGACACCGGTGCGAACGATCTGCATGGGCGTTGCATTGGTACCGGTACGGCCGGGGAGCACCTCGATGGTATGGGCAATTTCCTGCTCGACCGCCAGTCGGCGCAGGGTGGAGGTGACCTTACGGTTGAGATGGGGGCCGACGCCGATGCAGGCGCCCGACCCGGCGGGCACGGTGTTGGATTTGAGCGCGTCGGGGGTATGGGCATGGGTCACGTCCACAGCAACGGCATAGTCGGGACGGGCAAAGTAGGCTGCAGTGGAGGCACCGGCGCCGCCGGTCTCCTCGCGGACACTGCCGACCACGATGAGGTTGACCGGCAGCGGTTCGTCGCCCAGCAGCTCCAGCGCATAGAGAATCGACGCCATGCAGGCGCGGTCATCGAGGGCTGCGCCGCCGATGGTCTCGCTGCCCAGGGCAAAGGGCGCGGCTGCAACCGTGACCGGCGTACCGATGGGGATGCACTTGCGGGCCTCTTCAGCGCTCATACCGGCATCGATGATCAGATCACCCATCGGCATGGCCTTTTCCTTGTTCTCGGGAGTCTGCAGATGGGGAGGAAGAACGGCGATGACACCGTAACGGACGGGATCGGTGTGAATGATGACCTCCTTGGCGGGAAGAACCCGGGCGTCAAAGCCGCCGCAGGGGGTGAAATGCAGAAAACCCTCATCGTTGATGCCGGAGACGATGAAGCCGATCTGATCCAGATGGGCATCAAGCAGCACGCGGGGAGCATCGGGGCTTGCCCCTGCACGCTGTCCGACGACACTGCCCAGAGGCAGGATGTCAACCTGATCACAATAGGGGCGCATCATATCACGCATGAGTTCGCAGACCGGCATTTCGTAGCCCGATACGCCGGGGACTGCGCAGAGTTTGGCGATTGTTGCCGCAAAGTCCAAGCGGAACACTCCTTTCGTGTGGGAAAATCGGGAAGAGGCGGATTATTCCAGACCGCGTACCAGTTCCTTGAAGACGCGGCCGCGATGCATGAAGTTGTCAAACATGTCAAAGGCGGCGCAGGCGGGGGAAAGCATGACCACATCGCCGGGGGCGGCAGCGTTCTGTGCAGCGTTCACGGCGTTGGAGAAGGAACTGTAGGTGGTGATGGGCAGCTTCTTCGGATCATAACCGGGGCAGGCTTCCACCACGGCGCGGATCTTGTCGGCGGTGTGACCGCAGAGAATCAGCGCCTTGACGCGCTCCACGATCACGGGAGCCAGGGGCTCGAAGGGAATCTGCTTGTCATAGCCGCCGGCGATGAGGACGATCGGCTCCTCAAAGGACTTGAGGCCTGCGATCACGCGGGTAGGCGCGGATGCAATGGAGTCGTTATAATAGCGTACGCCGTGCAGCTCGCGGACAAACTCGATGCGGTGCTCGACACCTTCGAAATTCCGGGCGGTTTCGGCCATCACTGCCACCGGGACAATGCCGTGAAGTGCGGCAATGGCTGCCATGTAGTTTTCCACGTTGTGCAGGCCGCGCAGGAAGATCTCGCGGCGGGGCATGATCTGCTCAGAAATTCCGTTCTCGGCGTACCAGATCACGTCGTCCTTGAGATAGCAGCCGTTTTCGGGGATCTCCTTGCGGGAGAACCAGAACGCAGCGGCCTTTGCATCGGCTGCAAAGCCGCGGGTGATGTCGTTGTCCAGATTGAGCACCACACGGTCAGCGGGAGACTGGGCCAGAAAGACCTGCTTTTTGGCGTCGATATACTCCTGCATGCCGCGGTGGATGTCCAGATGGTTGGGGGTGACGTTGGTGATGACGGCGATATGGGCGGTCTTGGACATACTCATGAGCTGGAAGCTGGAGAGCTCCACAACCGCGTAATCGTTGGGGGTCATGTCCGGGGTGTCTGCCAGCAGGGGATGGCCGATGTTGCCGCCGAGGTGGCAGGTGTAGCCTGCGCGGGTGAGCATGTCGGCGATGAGGGAAGAGGTCGTGGTCTTGCCCTCGGAACCAGTAATGGCGATGATGGGGCAGGGGCAGACTTCGAAGAACGCTTCCATCTCGCTGGTGACGACGGCGCCTTTTTCACGGGCAGCGGCGAGAGCGGGCATATCCGGGCGCATGCTGGGGCTGCGGAAAACGATGTCAGCGTCCAGATCATCCAGATAGGTATCGCCAAGGCAGACCTTCACACCCAGGGCTTTGAGCTCTGCGATGACGGCATCGCCCAGTGCGGCGGCACTCTTGCGGTCGTGAGCGGAAACGATGGCGCCGGCTTCACAGAGGAGCCGGATCAGGGGACGGTTGGAAACGCCGATGCCGAGCACGGCAACACGCTTGCCCGCCAGAGAAGCACAGTATTCAGTATACGTCATATTGACACTCCAATCCAGGAAAAAATGGGGTTCCTACTTTTGATTATATCACACAGGACAGAGTTTGCAAGCAAATTTCGCCGTATGTCTTGTAAAGTCTTTTCAACTACGTTATAATACAGGTACTACTAAAATGGGAGATTAACGGAATATGACGTTTCTTGGTCCGATTATGTTTATTTTGGCCGGTATTGGTCTGGACAGACTGGTAAAGCTGTGGACGACTGCCAATCTGACCGGTGCATCCGATGTGCCGATGCTGCCGGGGTTTATCCATCTGACATACCTTGAAAACTACGGCGCCGCCTTTTCGATGCTGCACGGACAGCGCTGGCCGCTGGTTGTGGGCACGGTGCTGATCATGGCGCTGCTGGTCGTGGCGCTGTGGAAGAATTTCTTCCCGGGCAACCTCACCAAGTGGGGCTGCTACTGCGTGATTTCCGGCGCCATCGGCAACTTCATCGACCGTGTGGTATACGGTTTTGTGGTGGATATGTTCAACTTCCAGTTCATTGAGTTCCCTGTGTTCAATGTTGCCGACGTGCTCATCTGTGTTGGCGGCGGTCTTTGGGTGCTTTATCTGCTGCTGGAGTACATCAACGAGCGCAAGAACAAGAAAGGCACAGAAGGGGAGGAGTCCCATGAGGCTTGAGATTCCGGATCACTTAAACGGTTCCCGCGTGGACGCAGCTCTTGCAGCACTCATGCCGGACATGAGCCGCTCGGGGCTGCAAAAACTCATCGACGAGGGCGCCGTGACCGGTGACGGGAAAGCGCTCAAGAAAAATGCCCGCGTCACAGCAGGGCAGTCAATCGACGTGGAGATCCCGGAGCCCGAACCCTTGGACGTGATCCCGCAGGATATCCCGCTGGACATCGTCTATGAGGATTCTGACCTTATCGTGATCAATAAACCCCGGGGACTGGTCGTCCACCCGGCGGCAGGGCATCCCGACGGTACGGTGGTGAACGCTCTGCTCTTTCATTGCGGGGATCAGCTTTCCGGCATCAACGGTGTGCTGCGCCCCGGCATCGTGCACCGCATCGACCGGGATACCTCCGGGCTGCTGGTAATTGCCAAGAACGATACGGCGCACAGAAGCCTTGCCGAGCAGATCGCCGAGCACCATATGGAGCGCATTTACGAGACGATTGTGCTGGGCAATACCCAGGACGAAGGCACGGTGAACGCACCCATCGGACGCCATCCCACCGACCGTAAGCGCATGGCGATTGTGCCCCGCGGCGGTAAGGAGGCTGTGACCCATTACACTGCCCTTGCCCGCTACAATGGCTGGACGCACGTGCAGTGTCGGCTGGAAACGGGACGCACCCATCAGATTCGCGTGCATATGGCCTCCATCGGCCATCCGGTGGCGGGCGACCCGGTCTACGGGCCGAAAAAGGATACGTTTAACCTGGCAGGGCAGTGTCTGCACGCGAGAACCCTCTGTTTTGTGCATCCAACCAGCGGAGAGCTGATGAAATTCACCTCTGAGCTGCCGGATTACTTTACAGCGGTGCTTGAAAAGCTGCAGAAACAGGCCCGATAGACGATCTTTCAGATATCAAAGTGATTGAATTTCAAAGGGAGGTGCGTTCATGACCAGTTCTTTCATCGATATCCTCTTTACCCCGGCGGCGGTGCTTGCATTTACGGTGGTGCTGATTGCCTGTATTGCAGCACTTTGGAAAAAGCGCAAAGTGTGGTCGGTTGGGACAAAAGCAGTGGTTTGCCTGATCGCCGTGGCGTGCGTGCTGTATCTTGCACTGGTCGTGACGGCTGTCATCGGTTTTGGAGAAGCGCCGCCTCCTGCTGCACCGGCGATGCCCGGTTAATCCGGAACAAAAGCGGAATCTGATCGTCCTATTCGATTGGATCCCGCTTTTTTGAATGCTTTGACTGAGGAGGACAGCTGCATGGCAGAGGATTATCGGGTGGTAAAGGCCGATTTTGATGGCATTGCCGCTCTTTCGGAAACTCCGTGGAACCACAATAACGCATATTTTCCCTATCTGATGCGGCTTGTACCCGGGGCTGCCCGGAATGCGCTGGACATCGGCTGCGGCAAAGGGGAGCTTTCGGCGATGCTTGCCGAAAGAAGGATACACGTGACGGCGGTGGATCTGTCGGAGGGCATGATTGAGCGTGCCCGTGAGATTCACCCGTCTGAGAATATAGATTATGTGTGTGCAAACGTACTGGAAATGGACGTTCCCGACGAAAGTATTGATCTGATCATCACCACCGCGACAGCGCACCATCTGCCGTATGACTGGCTGCTGTGCTTTGCGAAGAAGAAGCTGCGCCGCGGCGGGAGACTTCTCATTCTTGACCTGTACAAAGAACAGGGGATTTATGAGCATATCCTCTCCGCCGCCGCAGTTGTACCGAATATTGTTATGAATTACATCAAAAACGGACGTATGCGGGAGGATGAACACGCAAAGAGCCTTTGGGCACAGCATGGAGCGCATGACACCTATATGACGCTGCGGGAAATCCATAAGGCGGCGGAGACTCTGGACGGGTACAGGCTGCGGCGTCTGCTGTTCTGGCGTTATCTGCTTATGTGGGATAAACCCTGATTTGCCCGTTTTTCTACTTGACAATCCATGTTCCCGGTGCTATACTGTCACCAGACCGCAAACTGAATAATCAGGGGCGCCGCAAGGCTGAGATGTGAAGGTCAACTTCCTGTCCCTTATAACCTGATTTGGGTAATGCCAACGTAGGGAGATTGTTTTTGAGTGGAACGAGAGTCTTTATGCACGAGACTTGACCATCCGAATGAACGCGACCGCAGTGGGTATTCCGTCTGCGGTCGATTATTTTTATTCGGAGGTTTGGACTCATGAAAAAGACCCGGACGCAAAGACTCATCATTACAGCGCTCATGCTCGCTATCGCCTTTGCCATTGCATGGATCTGTCAGCTTATTCCGTTTCTCTCCCTTCCCTTCGGCGGCGGCTTCACCATCGCCAGTATGCTGCCCATTGTTGTGGTGGCGTATATGTTCGGTACCCGCTGGGGTCTGCTCACCGGCCTTGTCTATGCTATTCTGCAGATGATGATGGGCCATTCCACGGTTTCCGGACTCTTCATGCCCGACAGTGACTCCTATATGATCCTCTACAAGGCGCTGCTTGTCTGCCTGATCGATTACCTCATCGCCTACACGGCTCTCGGTTTCGGCGGAATCTTCCGCGGAATGAAGAGTAAAGCCGCGGCGCTGTGCCTGGGCTCGATCGTGGCGCTTGCCCTGCGCTATCTTGCCCATATCGTCTCCGGCGCCATCTTTTACGCCTCCTGGGCGGAATGGTTCTTCGGACAGGAAGGCCTCCCGCTGGGCCAGACGATTCTCGCAAACTTCTCCGGTACCTCTCTTGCCGTCCTTTACTCCATCGTCTACAACGGCCTGTACATGATTCCGGAGATCGTCATCACCGCCGTTGCCGCCATCGTTGTGGCGCGCATTCCCATGATCGCACGCTGCGAAGTGAACTGAGGCGCGGGATTACACGTATGAAAAAACCGTCAGGCTGCGGGAAGCTCCCGCGCCTGACGGTTTCTTGTTAATGTGGCAGGGTCAATGGGGATGGGAGTCCAGTTGGAGAAAGGCAAAGACGGCATTGCCAAGGATTCCCAGAAGCGTAATGCCCGAGCAGATATATACCGCTGCGAGGTGTGAATGGCTGCCTGCGAACAGTGCAAAGCCCAGCGCGATGGCGCCGATAAAGGCAATGCAGGCACAGAGTAGCTGATACTTCTTCATTTTCATCGCGTTTTCCTCCCCGACAGTATTGATACAGGCAATCAGTAAAGACCGTTGACTGCAAGTTTGTACTTGTAAACCGTTTCAAACGTCTGCTGAATGCAATTATCTCTATATTCAGCATATCACATATGAGGATCGTTTGCAACAGCTTTTTCATGCGAAATCAAACTTTTTTCAAAAAATTTTTAACACGCGCTTTTCAGATCACGCCGCCTGTGGTATACTGAGAACAATCATCCTTTAAAGACAGAAAGGAATTGAAACCATGAAGACGCTGGATCGTATTTCCCATACACAGGGTGGCCTGCGTGCCTCCCGTCTGCTTGCTTTCATTGACCGCGCCGAGGCAGTCGGTATGCATTCCTTCATGCTCCTGCGCCACGGCAAGGTGCTCACCGAGGGCTGGTGGAAGCCCTATGCTCCGCAGTATCCTCATATGCTCTACTCACTGAGCAAGAGCTTCACCTCCACCGCCATCGGCTTTGCCGTTCAGGAAGGGCTCATCACGGTGGAAGACCGCGTGATGGATTTCTTCCCCGAGTATCTGCCGGCCGAGCCTTGCGAGAATATGCGCAAGATGCGCCTGAAGCATCTGCTCACCATGTCCACCGGCCATCTGGAGGAGCCTCGTGTGATCGGCCTCAATACGCCTGAAGACTGGTGCAAGCAGTTTATGCAGAGCTACGTTCCCGAAGAGCCGGGTACCCGATTCGTTTATAACACCGCCGCGACCTATATGCTTTCCGCTGTTATTCAGAAAGTAACCGGGCAGACGACTTATGATTACCTGCAGCCCAGACTTTTTGAGCCTCTTGGTATCAGCGGTATCTGGTGGGACACCTGCCCCAAGGGCATCTCCGCCGGCGGTTTTGGTCTGAACGTCCATACAGAGGACATTGCGAAGTTTGGTCAGCTGTATCTGCAGAAGGGTATGTGGGAAGGAAAACAGCTTCTCGACCCCGCGTGGGTGGAAACTGCGACCTCCAAGCTCATCGACAACTACGGCGTCGGACAGGACTGGCGTTCCGGCTACGGCTACCAGTTCTGGCAGTGTGCCCGTGAGGGAGCATTCCGTGGCGACGGTGCCGGCGGACAGCTTTGCATCGTGGTACCGCAGAAGGATCTGGTTTTTGCCTGCACATCCCGTGTCAATTGCACGTTCCAGGATCTGATGGACATCATCTTCGAAGAGATTATTGAGCCCCTTGAGGACGGTGTGGTGGAAGAAACCGTGCAGGAAGCCGCAGACGTGTGTCAGCGGATTGCCTCCCTTCACATGGCAATGCCCACCGGTCAGTGGTGCACGGCAAAAGGTGCTGCCGTCAGCGGCAAGCGCTACGTATTCGGAGACAATGCCCTCGGTATTCGCAGCGTGAGCTTTGAATTTGGCTCTGAGCGCCGCATGACGCTGGAGATTGCGCAGGGAACTGCCACGCTGCCCATTGGCAGCGATCAGTGGCTGTACGGTGAAACTGCTGCCCCTGCGCAGGGAGATACCTGTGCGTTGTTCTACAAGGAAGCGGCGCTCTGCGGCGCCTGGGAGGACGGCGTGTTCCATATGCGCATAGTGTATCCCTGTACCCTGGTCGGCGACGAATGGTTCCTGCGGTTCAATGACCGGACAGTTGATCTGACCATCCGACGGGCCGGCTGCTCCAGGAGCGGCACCTACAGCCTGATCGGCCGGGAGGCGTGAGCGTGAGAGTTCTGGCAGTAGGTGATGTATGCGGTAAAGCAGGGCTTCGCATTCTGGAACGGCATCTCTGGGCGCTGCGCCGTGAGGCGGAGGCTGACTGCGTGATTGTCAATGCGGAAAATGCCCATATGCTGGGCGTGACGCCGTCTGAGGCGCGCAGCATGCTTGACTGGGGCGCTGACGTGCTGACGCTGGGCAATCACAGCTTCAAGCGGCAGGAGATCCGGGAGTTCATGGATGAATCCGACCGGATTGTCCGTCCTGCCAATTATCCTGCCGGTGCGCCGGGAGAGGGAATGTGTTTCTTCGAGTCGGAGAAAGGCTGCGTCTGCGTAATCAACCTTCTCGGACGCTGCGATCTTCCCTTTGGGCCGGATAATCCCTTCTCTGTGGCTGAAAAGCTGCTTGAAAAGGCACACGCGCACACCAATATCATTCTGGTGGACTTTCATGCGGAGGCTACCAGCGAAAAGTGCGCGATGGCCTACCATCTGGATGGACGGGTCAGCGCCGTATTCGGCACGCATACCCATGTACAGACCGCGGATGAACGGGTTTTCCCCGGCGGCACGGGATTCATCACCGATCTTGGTATGACCGGTGCAATGGACAGTGTTATCGGCGTTAAGGCCGAGCAATCGCTGGCCTACTTCCGCGGCGATATGCTGGTACGGTTCAGCTCGGCTGAGGGCCCTGCGATGCTCAACGGTGCGCTGTTCGACATCGATGACAGCACAGGTCTGTGCATCGGCGTGGAGCGTGTCTGGATCAGCGAGTAGGGGAGCGTGCCCCGGAATTTTGTTATTCTGTTTGAGTATTAGGAGAATTACTGCGTGAAAGCAACCATACAATATGTGGATATTCCGCGCGGCAAACGCGTACTGGCAGCGAGCGACCTGCACGGACACGGCTCGAGGCTTGCGCGTCTGCTCAGGAAGGCTGGATTCTGTGAGGATGATATGCTGTTTCTGGTGGGTGACTGCCTGGAACGCGGCCGTGAGAATCTGAAAACCCTGCGCATGGTAATGGAGTTGTGCAGATTGCCGAATGTGTTTGCCACGGTTGGCAACGTTGACCTTTGGGCGCTGACGTATTTTACCCAATCGGCAGAAGATATCAAGGCTCGTATCGATCTGTTTGTAAAACATCACGGAAGCACACTTTTCACAGAGCTTTGCGAAGAGGCCGGGCTCCCTTACGATACACTGGCGCAGATTGCATATGCCCGTGACCGGCTGCCGCTGCTCTACCGGGACGAGATCGAGTTTATCCGCAGCCTGCCCACGATCATCGAGACCCCGTTTTACCGGTTTGTCCACGGCGGTCTGCCCACGAAGAATCTGGATGAGCTGGATATGAGCAATCCGCTTCATTATCTGAAGAACGATGCCTTTATCGATCAGGGCGTCAGCTTTGACAAGTGGCTGATTGTGGGTCACTGGCCGGCGTCGCTCTATCACAGAGACCGAATTGATCTCAATCCCTACGTCAGTATTTCCCAGCGCATCATCGACATCGACGGCGGTTCGGGCGTGAAATCAGACGGTCAGGTGAACCTGCTGGTTTTTCCCCATGCAGGGGAGGATTCTTTCACGTCGCTCTGCACCGATGATTTTCCGCGCTTCCGCGCCCTGGATCCACAGCAGGAGAGTGAGACTTCCGGCAACATCAACTATGCCGATCCATGGGTGGAGATTCTTGAGGTCCGGGATTCGCTGACCCGTGTTCGCAGAATCTCTGACGGCTATGAGATGTGGACGGTCAAACCGGTCAAAACCGAGGATGGAAAGAGCCGCCTTTGGGGAGATAGCACCGATTACAGGCATCAAATCTTCCCGGGGGATGTTATTTCCCTGATTGCACGGGACGCAGTCGGCTGTTACATCAAAAAGGATGGCGTCTGCGGCTATTACAACGGCAGAATTGAGCCTTTAGTCTGATCTGCATTCAAAAAAGGAACAAAAAGGGACTGAAACACGTGTTTCAGTCCCTTTTTGTTCTTATCGGCGTAAAAAAGACCCTGAAGGCTTTCACCTTCAGGGTCTTAATGGCTTTAATTACTCGTTGATGGAAGTAACAACGCCGGAACCGACGGTACGGCCGCCTTCACGGATAGCGAAGCGGAGGCCTTCCTCGATGGCAATGGGGGTGATCAGCTCAACGTTCATCTCGACGTTGTCGCCAGGCATGCACATCTCAGTGCCTTCGGGCAGACTGATGACGCCGGTAACGTCGGTGGTACGGAAGTAGAACTGGGGACGATAGTTGTTGAAGAAGGGGGTATGACGGCCGCCCTCTTCCTTGGTCAGGACGTAAACCTGGCCGTGGAACTTGGTGTGGGGCTTGATGGAACCGGGCTTGGCAATAACCTGGCCGCGCTCGATGTCAGTCTTCTGGATACCACGGAGCAGAACGCCGATGTTGTCGCCGGCCTCAGCGTAGTCCAGCAGCTTGCGGAACATTTCGATACCGGTAACGAAATGTTCCGCAAGCTGCTGGACTACGCTGAGGCCGGCGACAACATCG
>SVMB01000060.1 GCA_015067675.1 Oscillospiraceae bacterium | reverse complement strand
TCCCGGGAAATGACCCTGCAGGAAAAATTCGTCGCCTTTGACCGTATAGCGGCCAACAGCCTGTCCCTCAGACAGTTCCGTCTCATCCACCAGCAGCATCGGAGCTCTGTGCGGCAGAATCTTTTCAATTTCGTCTCTCTTCATGGGTTTTCCTCGCTTATCGGATCCGGAACAGCGGCTGACCAAATTCGACAACCTGGCCGTTTTCCACACAGATCTCGGCAATCTCACCGTCAGCATCTGCGGTGATCTCGTTCATCAGCTTCATCGCTTCCACGATGCACAGCACGTCGCCGCGCTGCACATGCTGCCCCACTCGCACAAAGGGTTCCGCATCCGGAGCGGGTGCGGCATAAAACACTCCCACCATCGGTGCGTTCACACAGTGTCCGGCGGCGGCGGCCGTATTCACAGATACAGTCTTCGACACAACCGCCTGCGGCTGTGTACCGTTTACACACGGTGCAAGCTTTATCTTCAGTGTCGCGTCTCCAATGGTCAGTTCCAGCTTTTCCAACTGATTTTCACGGGCAATCTGTGCGATTGCCCGGATTTCATCCACAGTCATGCGCTTCCCTCCATCAGATACGGCGCATGGCAAGCACGCCGTTGTGTCCGCCAAAGCCATAGGTCGCCGAGAACGCCACCTCAGCCTGCAGTTCCAGCGCCCGGTTTACGGTATAATCCAGATCGCAGTCCGGATCGGGCTCTGCGTAACCGATCGTGGGCGGAAGAATGCCCTGATGAAGCGCCAGTGCCGTGGCAATGGCTTCCACGCCGCCTGCAGCGCCCAGCATATGGCCGGTCATGGACTTGGTGGAGCTGATATGCACGCGTCTGGCTTCTTCCTCGCCAAATACACGCTTGATGGCAAGGGTCTCTGCTTTATCATTGAGCAGAGTGGAAGTGCCGTGAGCATTGATATACACCGGCATGCCGGGCTCGAAGCCTGATTCATCCAGCGCAAGCTTAAAGGCGGCAGATGCACCTTCCGCCTCCGGATGAGGTGCGGTCATATGATGGGCATCAGAGGTATTGCCGTAGCCCACCACTTCTGCGTAAATCTTTGCCCCGCGGGAAACCGCGTGCTCATACTCCTCCAGTACCACGATACCGGCACCCTCACCCATGACAAAGCCGTCACGGCGCTTATCGAAAGGAATGGACGCGCAGGCAGGATCATTGCGGGTGGAAAGCGCCATGCAGTTGGTAAAACCCGCAACGGCCAGAGGCGTAATGGTAGCCTCGGCTCCGCCGGCGATGATGGCATCAGCGTAACCGTGGCGAATGGCACGGAAAGCCTCACCGATGGTGTTGGTAGAGGTCGAACAGGCCGTGACAACCGGCAGACTCGGGCCCTTGGCCTGATAACGGATGGCGATGTTGCCCGCTGCAATGTTGCCGATCATCATGGGAATAAAGAAAGGCGAAACCTTGCGTGCCCCGCCCTCATGGAGCTTGATCGTCTCGCTGATGAAGGTCTGCATGCCGCCGATACCGGAACCCACATACACGCCCAGGCGTTCAGAGGCAATTTTACCCTCCAGACCGCTGTCGGTCATGGCCTGAACAGCCGCCGCCATGGCATACTGAGAGTACAGATCGGTTTTGCGCACCTCACCCTTGCCCATATACAGCAGCGGATCAAAATCTTTCACTTCCGCTGCAATTTTCACCTTGCTCTCCGTTGTATCGAACCGCGTGATCTCTCCCACGCCGCAGATACCGCTTTTGAGACTGTTCCAGAACGTATCGATGTCATTGCCAACCGGCGTCACCGCGCCGATGCCGCTGATTACCACTCGTCTCACATGCATAACCCCCCGTCTACCCGGATGACTTCACCGGTGATATAAGCTGCCGCGTCTGATGCAAGGAACAGCGCTGCGGCGGCGATGTCCTCCGGTTTACCCATGCGTCCCATGGGAATGGTCTTTTCCGCATTTTCTTTCACCCGATCGGAAAGAACGGCGGTCATATCGGTTTCAATAAATCCGGGTGCGATGGCATTGCAGGTGATACCGCGGGAGGCAAGTTCCTTCGCCACGGTCTTGGTCATGCCGATGAGTCCGGCCTTGGCTGAAGCATAGTTGATCTGACCAGCGTTGCCCATGAGTCCCGCCACTGAGCTGATATTGATGATGCGCCCCGAGCGGCGCTTCATCATGGGTGCAAACAGATGACGGATCATGTGGAAGGCGCCTTTGAGATTGGTATCCACCACCGCGTCGAAGTTTTCCTCACTCATGGAAAGCGTCAGGCCGTCACGGGTGATACCCGCATTGTTGACAAGGATATCCACCTGACCAAAGGTTTTGATGATCGTCGCCACCGATTCCTTCGTTTCATCCCAGGAGGCTACGTCACAGCGGATGGTCAGTGCCTGCTGTCCCATTTCCCGGATCTGCGCGGCTGTTTCAAGAGCCGCCTGCTCATTTCCGGCATAGAGAATCGCAACCGATGCCCCCTGACGGGCAAATTCCAACGAAATGGCGCGGCCGATGCCGCGGCTGCCGCCGGTAACGACGGCGACTTTGTTTTTAAGCATTGCGCAGCGCCTCCAGAGTGGATTGTAAGGTCCCGGCATCCTCGACGCGATACACCTTTGCGTCAGACAGGATGCGCACAACAAGAGCTGACAGCGTCTTACCCGGTCCGACCTCGATAAAGGTATCGATACCGGTCTCAGCCATATTCTCGATGGTTTTCTGCCAGAGTACGGGATGGTTGACCTGCTCAAAAAGCTGAGAAAGACCTTCATATGCCTTTGCGGTACGGTTTGCATAGACCGGGATGGCAGGTTCGCGGAAAGCCAGGCCTGCAAATTCGGCCTCGAGCGTCCGGGCAGCCTCACTCATGAAGGGTGAATGGAATGCACCGCTCACCGCCAGCGGCATCGCACGGCCTCCGGCTGCCTTGACTGCAGCGCTGAGGGCCCCGGCCTGCTCTTTTGCGCAGGCAACGACGGTCTGGGCAGCGGAGTTATAATTAACCGGCCAACAGTCGGAGAGCGACGCGCAGATTTCCTCAATCCGTGCAGCATCCAGCTTGACCACTGCAAACATCGCACCGGGATTGGAAGCTGCGCAGGCGTCCATCGCTTCACCGCGTCGGGCAACAAACCGAAATGCATCCTCATGACTCAGGGCGCCTGCAAAGGCCAGCGCCGGGATTTCGCCAAGCGAAAAACCTGCGACGGCATCGGGTTTGACCCCCTGCTCGCGCAGTGCAAGAGCCGCCATCAGATCAGCGCAAAACAGGCAGGGCTGGGTGTTGACTGTACGGTTGAGTTCCTCCTGGGAGCCTTCCCAGCACTGGGCAGAAGTTCCGGGACGAACGGCATCCGCCATCTCCATGACGTCTGCCGCCATGCGCGAATACTCAAAAAGGGATTTTCCCATTCCGGGCTTCTGGGATCCCTGACCCGCAAACAGAAACGCTATCTTACCCATTTCGCTGCTCCTTTCAGGACTTCCTCGGCCTGCGCCGTCACTTCCGCAAGAATTTCGGCACAGGACTGCTCGCGATTCACCATACCGGCGCATTCACCGGCCATGAAGCTGCCGTTCTTCTCGTCCCCGTCAATGACCGCCTTGCGCAGCGCACCCGCGCCGAAGGCTTCCTTTTCTTCCAGCGTCATGTCGGGATTGGCCTCGTTCTCGGCAAAGGCCCGTGTGAAAGGATTTCGCAGCGCACGGGCCGGATGGCCAAGGCTCTTACCCGTGGTCACGGTGTCGATATCCTTTGCCCGGAGCACACGATCTTTGTAGTTGCGATGGATCGTGCATTCATGCGCCACCAGGAATCGGGTACCCATCTGTACGCCCACGGCACCAAGCATCAGGGAAGCTGCGAGTCCCCGTCCGTCGGCAATTCCGCCGGCGGCAATGACCGGGATCTTCACCGCGTCCACCACCTGCGGTACCAGCGGCATCGTGTTGAGCTCACCGATGTGACCGCCGGATTCACCGCCTTCGGCGATGACGGCGCAGGCGCCGTTTCGCTCCATCATGCGCGCAATGGCAACGCTGGGTACTACCGGAATGACCTTTACGCCTGCGTCAAGCCAGCGCTTCATCACCTTTGCCGGTACCATGCCGGCACCGGTGGTGACCACAGGTACCTTCTCTTCGATGGTCAGATCAATGATCTCACCGGCAAAGGGGCTCAGGAGCATAATGTTGACGCCAAAGGGACGATCGGTCATCTCTCGTACCTTGCAGATCTCGCCGCGCACATAGTCGGCAGGCGCGTTGCCTGCGGCAATGATGCCCAGGCCGCCCGCAGCGCTCACGGCACTGGCCAGAGAAGCGTTTGCTACCCAGGCCATACCACCCTGAATGATCGGATATTCAATGCCCAACAGGGCGCACAGTTCGGTTTTCATGCTTTTTCCTTTCTTTCGCGTGGAGCAATGCTTATGGGATATTCTGTTTGGGCTGCCTTATGCGTCGATGCGGGCAACCACGTCGCCGATGGTCTTGCAGTTTTCGTCCACTTCCAGCGTCACACCGAATTCTTCCTCAAAGCGCATGACCAGCTCAACTGTCTCCAGTGAGTCCATGCCCAGATCTTCAAACGTAGTCTCGGCAGAGAGAGTGGCCTCGTCCAGATCGTATTCCTCAGCGATCATCTTGATAACTTTTTCCAGGGTCATTGTTGGTTCCTCCAATTTTTTTTAGTATTTTATGACACAGGCCGCAGAGGTCAGTCCCCCGCCAAAAGCCGTGCAGACAATGTTGTCGCCGCGCTGCAGCTTCCCCTGTTCCACGAGTTCCGCAAGCAGGATGGCAATGGATGCCGACGAAGTATTGCCGTAGCGTTCGATGTTCACCGCGATTTGATCCTCAGAGAACCCCAAACGCTGTCTGGCAGTTTCCAGAATGCGCAGATTCGCCTGATGCGGCACCACGTAACGGATATCCTCCGGGCCAAGTCCCGCGCTGTCCAGCACTTCCTTTATATCCCGGCACATAGAGGTAACGGCGAATTTGAAAACCTCCGGCCCGTTCATCGCAAGCACCGAGGGCGCAGCATCCGTTTCTTCAAAGACACTGTGAGATTTCCCCTGCCCGATCACAAGCAAATTCTTTTTATCAGGCTGAGCGCGCAGACGGCAGGCAAGCAGCCCCTCTCCTTTTTGCAGCAGCACCGCCCCCGCACCGTCACCGAACAGCACACAGCTGGCACGATCCGTCCAGTCCACGTGTCTTGTCATCATCTCGGCTGCGATCACAAGCACAGTCTCGGCAAGCCCTGCATCCATATATGCGGCTGCTGTTTGCAGTGCATAGAGAAAACCGCTGCAGGCGGCATTGACATCAAATGCCGGGCACCGAATGTCCAATCCGCCCAGTACGTTTCCCGCCAGCGTCGGGCATTTGGTATCTCCCGCGACGGTGGAACAGATCACCAGATCAATCGACGCGGCTTCCGCGCCGGCATTATCCATGGCCATACGTGCGGCAGATACTGCAAGTTCCGTCAGCGTCTCGGTGGTTGCAATATATCGTGAACGGATTCCCGTACGGGAGACAATCCATTCATCGCTTGTGTCCACCATCCGGGTCAGTTCCTCGTTATCCAGCGTGCGCACGGGATGTGCATATCCCGTACCGGCAATTGTAAAGCTCATGGCCGCTCCTCTTTCTCCGCATGGTTATCATCACTCAGCGAACGCAGGAAGAATTGATCCAGCTTCTCCATCGCCCGCAGCAGCACCTGCACTTCTTCTTCACTCATGCCATCGGTCAGGTCGCTCACCATCCGATGATGGAAGAAACGGTGCATACGAAACATCCGCATGCCCTCGCGCGTCAGGGTGATGATGACAGAACGTCCGTCAATGAGCGATTTTGTCTTTTCAAGCATCCCTTTGCCCACCAGTTTATTCACCGCAACCGTGACGGATGCCAGCGTGATGCCAAGCTGGGACGCCAGTTCCGATACGGTACAGGGCCGGTCGGTACACAGGCCAACCGATTCAATGAAATGCAGTTCGCTGATGCTTAAAGGTGAATTTGCGCTGCGCTGCATACGGTGTTCCAGTCTCTGAATATCCCGGTAGGTCAACTCCAGCAGTTCGTTGAGCCGCTTTACTCCTTCGTTCATATGGCATGCCTCTTTTTATTTAGTAAAGCTAAGTTATCACCTCTTATTTCTTTTGTCAAGTGAATTTCCGTCGATTTTTTCGATTATTTTCAGATTTATTTCCTTGTCAAGCCCTTAAACAAAATTTATTTTGAAAATTCGAAATAAATTTTCCGTCTTCGACGGCAAAAAACCGCGGCGCGCCGACCTCTCGGAGGTTCGGCCGCGCCGCGGCAAATGTGCGTCTTGCTATTCTTAAACAGGGATCAGATCCAGTCCCGTCACGCCAAAATCCACGAACGCATAGCTGTCACGATACTGCTTACTGCGTCCGTTTTCCCAGCTTCCGGGCAGTGTAAAGGTTGCAGGTCCCACACCGTAGGGCTCAGGATCGGCTGCATAATGGAAGGGACCCATGAGATTGCGGTTTGAGTTGGTCAGCGTCAGGCGCATATGGTTGCGTCCGGGTTTGAGCAGATGACTCACGTCTACCGTATCTTCAAAGAGCAGCCGGATGGGCGAAGAACCGTTGATGCAGAGTTCTGCTGCGGCGAAGCGTCCGTTCAGCCGCAGCTTGTACCCGGTTTCCTCCACGTCGAAGTCAAGTTCTGCAGTGACAGAACCGGCAAAGAACGGGTAGCCCTGCAGGTTAATGTGCGCCAGATCCAGCGCATCCTGCTCCGCCGTAACAGCAAAGCCGCCATCGGTGAGCACAGAACCCTTTGGTCCTTCAATATACGCTGTATCGCTTGTGACACGGAAACGTCCGCGCAGATAGATCGATTCAATGTCCGTATCGTAGCTCAGACAGTTCATCAGGCTTTCGGTGCCCTCCTTACAGTCAAAGAGCACGTAGTACACATGGGGAGACTGGTAGTAGTCCAGCTCGAAGATCAGCTCATTTTCCCCCACTCTGACCAGATTCAGAATATCGCAGCGCACAAAGCTGCGGTCAAGTTGTCCCTGCCCGGTCAGGCTGATGGGCGTACCGTTGAGCGTCACGCTGCGCGTTTTCCAGTTCTCGGTTTCCAGTATCAGCGATGCCGGAAGCTCGTCAACCCGGAAGGTATAGCGCAGCCAGACCGGCTCGTTGCGGCGAGCTTTGAGCAGCATGTCCGCAATTCCCGGAATCGGCAGAACGTCGGTATAGGAAACGCCGTCCCGGGACATCTGTGCCCGGTCAAGCGTCAGCGAGTTTTCATCCATCGCCGTAACGACCGCAGCAGTCGCAAGTGTAACGCCCTCTTCTCCCCGGTCTTTTGAAGGTTCGCCCACTTCCGCAGCATCGTCGCGGAACACAACATACGCATCTCCCGGACGGAAATGCAGCGGCACCGTCACGGTTTCACCGTCTGTGGTCCAGTACAGGTTACTGTATTCCCGGGTCTGGGGATCAAACAGCCGTGCACCCTTACCCTGCATCGTGTACTTCACATCACAGATCTCGGTTTTGGACAGGTTGACAGCCAGGAAGAAATCGCCGAACTCCGAATGCCGCATCGTTGTACGCACGGGCGTATCGATCTGATCCACACGCAGTACGTCATCGCGCAGTTCGTCCAGATCAAGAGCTGCCTCCATGAACGCCAGTTCATCACCCGCATCAGCGCCGTCGATGAGCCACGGGCGCTTGCCCGCCAGGCGGATTTTGCCGCCGTTTGCGGCAAAACCACGCAGCAGCTCAACCGTCGAACGGTCAAGGCAGGCCATCTCCGGGATTACCACTGTACGATAGCTGCGCTTTCCCATGACAAGACGATCACCGTCCACGCTGCCGTGACGCTCCAGAAGCGATTCATCGATATAGTGATGACCGATACAGGCAGCTCCCATGCGTTCGATGAGCTCTGTGAACGCATCCTGCAGTTCCTGTACGGAAGCTGCGTCGGTGGTACGGTTATAGGTCAGATAGGCGCTGTGCATGGGATGGATGATGGCCACGTCGGCATGCTCGCTGCTTTCTGCCAGCATATATCCCAGCGTGGTAAAATAGTCGTTGAACTCCCGGAATTCCCGACGTATCCAGGGATTATGTTCAGAATAGAAGGCAGGATAGTCGCGCTTGCGCTGACCACGGATGGAATAGGGATACAGATGCTGGCACATCAGATTTACACCGTTGACGTACTGCCAGAGTGCAATTCTGCGAAGCTCTGCCGGCGTCACATCCCAGCCGGAGCAGGCAAAGGTTTCGGTAAGCACCTGACGGCGGCCCAGCTGCTGTGAAACGCTGGACACCTGTCGGGGGCTCATCTCCGTTCCGATCTCACGACCCAGCCAGTCAATGCCCGGAATATGCTCATACTCATAAAAAGGCATAACACCGGCACAGCACCACATCTGGGTATGCAGACGCGACTCTTCAACCGCATGACCGGTCAGCATACAGTCATGCTCCTCACACCACTCATAAACCTGACGGGCAAATCCATCGACAAACAGCCGGTTCATCAGCCGCCAGTAACGCCAACGCAGTGTGGCAGACTGCCTGCAGTCCACAAACAGTGCACCCAGCGTGTCCAGCAGATCCTCGTGGTATTTCTCCTGCCAAACATCCAGAATCACCGGCGTATAGGCAGTATCCCAGCGGAAATACTGCGGCTCATCGGTGAAAAATCCCTTCATCGCACGACCAAAGTCACCTTTGAAGCGTGCGTAATACTTCTCATGGGTCTCGTCAAGAAACTTGCGCACGATATCCGGATTGCAGACATCAACCACCGATGCGTTGGTACGGTCATACAGGCAGATGTATTCATCCGCCCCGGTATCCGCGCTGACGCGGGTAAGGTTATCGCCGCTGAGCGTATAAACCGCCAGAGCGTCTTCGTCAAAGGCGGCCTTTTTCTCGCAGGTCAGGTAATGGGCAAGATTGGCCGGATCTTCCAACAGCTTCATGCCTGCAAACCCGCTGGGCCAGCCGTTTTCATCGTAGCACCAGGCATCCATCCCCTGCTTTTCCGCTTCATCAATACAGGCTTCCACCGCACGGAACCATTCATCGCTCAGATATTCCGTCTGCAGGCCTCCGCGGGCGTGCATGAAGAAGCCGCCGATACCCTGCTGTTTCATCAGCCTTATCTGTCGGCGCAGCTCCTCCGGCTCAAGCCGGTCATTCCAGCTCCAGAACGGGATACACTGATAGCCATGAAGATCATTTTTGAGCTGCTCAAGCAATTCAGACATATTATTCCTCCAATCCAAAGAATCAAATCCAAAAACGTCCATCTTCCGCATTGCGAAAGATGGACGTCCCATCAGGCTGTTACTTGACAAAGCCTTCGAACCGAACCGAGAACGCACCCTCTCCTTCACCAAAGACAATCGTGGAGCCGTCGGTCACACCGCTGTAAACCGCGTCCACCGTCTTTAACTCAACGTATATTCCGTTCTGGGTATAGGTACCCGACTCGATCAGGTTCTCTTCAGTGTCATAGAATTTCGCTTCTCCTTCGGAAAAGCAGATGTAATTGCCGCTCTCATCCGCATACGACCAACGGCCGGATACGTCAAGAATCGCCAGCATATCATCCAGTTCCTTCTGGGTCTTTTCAAGCGTCGGAAGCATTTCATCAATCTGTGAGACAACCGCTCCGACATCTTCTTCCGACATTCTGTTTGCGTTTTCGTTGATTTCGTTTGCAAGTCCGGTGATGGCTTCTCCCCACTCGGCGTATGCAAGACCCAGTTCGGAATCCGCCGTGAAGCCCAGATTATAAAGCGAGCTGCCAAACGTTTCATACGCCTGGCGAAGCGTCTCATAACGCCCATACATGGCATCCAGCGATTCCTGCGACGCTCCACAGGCACTCAGCATCATAATCATCAGACATACAAGGCCCACGGCCATCAATCTTCTCATGTTGCGAAATCTCCTTTGCAGCTGATTGCGTGTACCAGTATATCACATTTTCAGCTGCAAAAGCAATTGGTAAACATGACTGAAAAACGCTCACAAATCAGTTTTATGTCATTTTTCACGGTTTGTTTCCGGCATATTTCCGGTGTGTTACCGTCTGCGTTCAGTAAAGGCTCTCCAGATACCGCGCAACGCCATCCTCACTGTTGGAGCCAATCACGTATGTCGCCTGCCGCTTGACATCCTCCAGTGCATTGGAAACCGCACAGCTTTCATCACTTGCCTCAAACATCGGCAGATCAATATAGTTGTCTCCAAAGCTCACCACCCGATCAAAGCCGCCGCTTTCCCGCAGACGCCTGACCGCGTGATACTTGGATACGCCTGCCGCGCAGACTTCCAGATACCACAGATCTTCCGAATACACATCCCGGTAGAAGGCAATATGCAGCCGCGCATCACCTTTTAGTGCATCATACACCGGGCGCAGGCGTGCCTCCGGATAGGACACCGAGCAATAGATCACGCCGCGGTCAAAGCAGAGGCGCAGATCGTCGATCTGGGTAAACTTCTTGCCGATCTTCTCCCGCTCCTCCACAAACTGCCTGGCAGTAGGCGCCGTCAGATCCTCGTAATAAGTCCCCAAACGGTCATTCTCCAGCGTGTACAAAAAACTCTGCAGCCGGTATTTGCGCAGAAGCTCCAGCATCGACTGCGCCGCATCCCGATCCATATATGCCACATGATCAAAATGCTCTGTTACCGGGTTCCAGGTACACACGCCGTTCATCATAATCATCGGCAGGCGGATATTGAGCTCGCGCAGCAGCGGACGCACAGTGGCAATGGTACGTGCGGTGGCGATGGTAAAGTGCATACCCTCGTCCATAAGGCGGTTGAGGATATCCCGCGTGGTCGGGCTGATCACCTTCTCAGGCGTCAGAAGAGTGCCGTCAAGATCGGCAACGTAGACAGTTTTCACGCAGTCTGCCTCCCGGTTACACAATTGCAGCTTCCAGCGCCAGACGCATCATCGCATCAAAGCTCGTCTGACGCTCCTCGGCAGAGAGTTTCTCCTCGGAAACAAAGGAGTCCGAAACCGTTGCCAGACACGCCGCTTCCTTACCGCAGGCAGAGGCATTATGAAACAGCGCAAAGCTCTCCATTTCAACACCCAGGCAGCCCTTTTCACGGCTGCAGGCGGCAAAATCAAAGGCTCCGGGCGCTGTATAGAACACGTCGGTGGAATGAATCCGTCCTTCCAGCAGCGGCTGGCCGATGGCACGGGCCGTGCGGCGGATAATCCCGGTCAGTTCTTCGCCCGGGAAGAGCACGTCATCTTCGCAGCCGTTCTGAACTCGTGCAAACGTGGATTGAGACCATGCAGACGTCACCAGCATCACGTCGCGCAGCTTTGCCTCGGCACAGTAGGCGCCCATCGAGCCGATGCGGATGATGCGCTGCACGTCATACACGGTAAAGAGCTCATAGGAATAGATACCCATTGAAGGCATACCCATGCCGGAGCCCATGACGCTCAGGCGTTTGCCTTTATAGGTACCGGTAAAGCCCAGCATACCGCGCACGGTGTTGAAGCACTTTACATCTTCCAGATAAGTCTGGGCAATGAGTTTTGCCCGCAGCGGATCGCCGGGCATCAGAACAGTCGCGGCGATATCGCCGGGATTTGCAGCATTATGAGGGGTAGGCATATTCGTTTCCTCCTATTTATACTGTATCGGCAGGTTTATTTATACTGTATCGGCAGGTTCCCCTGATCGTTCCAGGGGCCAAAGGCTTCGTTATGGCCATCTTCCAGAAACATCGGCAGATACATCTGAAAGTCGTTTGGATAGGTCCTGTCCACAATGTCGGCAATATCTGCCCAGTATACGCGGCCTTCGTCGGTTGCGTCCAGGAGTTCCCCGTCAAAGTCCTGCGTACGGTACAGAAAAACCAGATAGCGCACGCTGGTTTCCGTGTGGCACCAGTGGATCACGCCGCAGCTTTGCAGATTGCGGATCTCAAGGCCCGTTTCCTCCCGAATCTCCCGGATTGCGGAATCCACGAAGCTCTCCCGGGGCTCCACATGACCGCCGGGAAACGTGAGCCCCTTCCAGCTCTTGATGCGCTCCTGCACGACGACCTTCTTTGTCACGGGATCCTGCACCATCACCATATTGGTCAGTTCAACTTCCGGCATATGCTTCGTCCTTTCAAATGTTTGCATACAGTATAGCACATCCGGACAGATTTGCCAACCTTCCGGCAGGAATTATTGTACAACCACATTTTAAACCTTGCAATGATGTTAAGATTATGTTATGATAGAATATAGATAAATATATGCAAAGGAAAGGATTATTATGGAACAGCCTCCTTCACCCCGACGATGGTTTGCCATCGAATATAACCTTTCGCGGCTGTATGCCCTGCGTCTCAAACTCCGGCGCACACGGCATATCCCGCCATCATTTGCCTATGTCAGAAGTTGATCGTCCTGTCTGAACATGTCATCACGAACCACACACAACATGCATTCAGAAAGGATTTGATTTTTTCTTATGGGCAGTTACAGTCTGATCCCTGTTCTTGTCATTCTGGTCATCTTTTCCGGCTTTTTCTCCGCAACAGAGACGGCTTTTTCCACGGTTAATCCGTCCAGACTCAAAGCCATGGCTTCCGACGGCAGCAAGCGCGCTGCCCGTACCCTTGAACTGGTTGAAGCCCCCGATCGTCTCCTGTCCACCATTCTCATCGGCAACAACATCGTCAACATCACCGCCGCGTCTCTTGCAACTCTTCTCTTTGCCGATCTGTTTGCCCATCATGCTATCGCCTGGTCCACGGTCATCATGACCGCTGTAATCCTGATTTTCGGTGAAATCACGCCCAAGCATCTGGCAAAAACCTTCCCTGAGCACTATTCCATGTTCTCCGCCTCTATTCTTCGCTTTTTCCGGCTGCTCTTTTCACCTCTCAACTTCATTTTCTCCCTCTGGCTCAAGCTCCTCTCCCGTATCTTTACCTCCGTCGAAGATTCCCGCGTCACCGAGGATGAAGTCCTCGACATCGTCGACGAAGCGATGGAAGCCGGCACCTTCGACGAACAGGAGTCCGAGCTTATTCGCAGCGCCATCGAATTTGATGATCTCGAGGTACAGGATATCCTGACTCCCCGCGTTCAGATTGAGGCCACGGCACTGGAGGACGGTCGTCCTGCCGCCGAAAAGCTTTTCCGTTCCAGCAGATTCTCCCGTCTGCCGGTTTTCGAGGAAACCATTGACAACGTAGTCGGCATCATCTATGAAAAAGATTTCTTCCAGAATCCCGGCAAGTCCCTAAAGCAGCTTCTCAAGCCTGCTCATTTTGTGGCTCCCAACACCAAGATTTCCGGTCTGCTCCGTTATCTGCAGCAGAACAAGGCGCATATGGCGTTTGTCGTCGATGAGTTTGGCGGCACGCAGGGTCTTGTCACGCTGGAGGATATCCTTGAGCAGCTCGTCGGCGAAATCTGGGATGAGCATGACGAGGTTATCGAAGAAATCAAGCAGCTGGGCGAGTATTCCTACCGGATTCTCTGCAGCACGGATCTTGCAAAGCTGTTTGAGCTGTTCGAAATGGAAGAAATCGAGTCGGATAATGCCACGGTCAGCGGCTGGGTCATGGAAGCACTTGGCCGCGTCCCCGAGGTCGGCGACCGCTTTGAATACGAGAATTTAAGCGTCGAGGTTCTCAAGACCGATGAACGTCACGCCATCGAAATTCAGGTTGAGTATCATCCTTCGGAGGAATCCGAGGAAAAGGACGACTGATTTCCCGGAATACAATACATACAAAAAGCCTGTTTGCTCCCATGAATGGAGGCAAACAGGCTTTTTCATTCAGGATCAGTTACTCTTTATTGCCGTCTTCCCATTTTTTCAGAGAATCCAGCATCCATCGGCGTACGTCGATGCCGTAAAGCGTCTGCAGGCGATCTCCCGTGAGCACCTCTGCTGTCGGACCGCAGGCAAGCGCCTCGCCGTTTTGCAGCAGCAGCACGCGGTCAGCATAGCTGCGCACGAGGTTCACGTCGTGGAGTACGCCCAGCACGGCGCGTCCGGACTCCTTCATCCAGTCCCGCAGATAATCCAGAAACTGCAGCTGGAATGAAAGGTCCAGATGGTTCGTCGGCTCATCCAGCAGAATCAGCTGCGGCTGCTGAACCACCGCACGGGCAAGAAAAACCCGCTGAAGCTGTCCGCCGGAAAGCTGATTGATCATCCGGTCGGCAACAGAGGTCAAATCAAGCCTTTCAAGCGTCTCGTCGGTGATACGGTAATCATCTTTTGAATAGCCTGAAAGAAGGCCTTTACGATGGGAATAGCGGCCAAGAAGCACCGTTTCACGCACCGTATAGGGAAATGTCACCTCCGACATCTGCGTCAGAAAGGCAGCCTTTTGGGCAATTTCCAGCCGTGACAGCCGGGCAACCGACGTACCGTCGTAGCAGACCTCGCCCTGATAGGGCAAAATACCTGCCACGGCGCGCAGGAGCGTCGTTTTTCCGCAGCCGTTAGGGCCTACAATGCACAAAAACTCCCCGCGGGACACTTCGAAGGAGACGTCATGAATGATCTCGGTCTTTTGATAACCTGTACGGATATGTCTGACCTCAAGCATGAGGCTTTCCTCCTCCCGAGCGTTTGAAATAGACCCAGATGAAGAAGGGCGCACCGGTCAGTGCGCAGATGACGCCCACCGGCAGCTCAGACGGCGCCATAACCGTACGCGCGATGAGATCCGCCAGCACCATGAACATGCCGCCGAAAATCATCGTCATCGGCAGCAGGAGCCGGTGGGAATTGCCGAAGATCCTGCGGACAATATGCGGCACGATCATATCAACAAATCCGATAATGCCTGAAAAGGACACGGCGCTGCCGGTGAGAATACCGCAGAGCGTCAGCAGCACCCATTTCAGGCGTTTTGTATTGACGCCGGCTGCCATCGCCTGCTCTTCGCCGAAGGTGAACAGGTCAAGTTCCCTTGAAAACAGCAGGAATCCGAAAAGACCCACCACCAGAAACGGCAGAAAGCCAAAAACCTGCTCATAGCTCTTGCCGGACAGGGTTCCCAGCTGCCACATGGCAATGCGTTCCAGGGATTCACGGTTGAGCACGGTGAGCATGGTCAGCATGGCGTTGATGAAGAGTGAAAACACCATACCGGCGAGCACAATTGTGTTGGTGGAAAGGCCTGCATCCACGCGGGATGCAAACACAATCGCTGCAAGAATCGACAGCAGGCCGCAGAGCGTACCGGTAATCGGCAGAAGGAAACTTCCGAGTGAGGCCAGCGTAAAACCGGTGATGATGATGACACCGGCGCCGAGCGCTGCACCTGCCGAGACACCCAACGTATAGGGTGAGGCCAATGGATTGCGCAGCAGCGACTGGGTCACAGCACCCGAAGATGCCAGCGCCGCGCCCACCATAAAGCCCATCAGCACCCGTGGAATACGGATATTCCAGATAATCACAGCCTGTGAGCCGGAAATGCCTTCCGGAAGTGCCGTGCCGAACAGATGATGCGCAATGATCCCCCAGGCAGCGTCCAGGGGGATCATGACCGTGCCGATCACTACGGCGGCAGTCATCACAAGGATTGCCGCAGCCAGCGACAGCAGTATTTTTTTAGTCATTGCCGAAATACTCCGGGTAAACGGCCTCGCCGATGGCAGCAATGGCCTTGACCACATTATGGGTCGGACGTGAGGTGGCATTGGCATCGATGGTATACACGTCGCCGTTTTCGACGGCAGCGATCTTATCATAGCCCGTACGGCCGCAGATCTCACCGATCGCATCCTCAACGTAGGTCACATTGGTGAGGATCACGTCGGGATTACGGGTCAGCAGTTCCTCTTCGGAAGGCGTGGCAAAGCCCTGCAGATCCTCAAAGATATTCACGGCACCCACACGGTGCAGCATATCGCCGATAAAGGTATCGCCGCCCACACAGAAGATGGAAGGCGCGGGCGCAATCTCAAAGTACACGGTTTTGCGCTCTTCCTCGGGGATCGAGGCACCGATGGCGGTCAGACGATCGACCTCTGCCTGCATCGTCTCAACCAGTTCCTCACCGCGGGAAGGTACTCCCAGCGCATTTGCCAGGAACATAATGTCGTTTGCAATATCCTCGACAGAATCAGAAGAGACGCTCACGGGCAGAATATCCACCTGCGCCTCCAGCAGCGCCTGATAGGAACCGTCTTCGACGATATAGTCAAACTCGATGAACAGGTCAGGCTCAAAACCCATCACGCCTTCGGGATTGGGCGCCATGAAATCCATGGCAGCGATGCCTTCGGGCAGTCCGGGAATATCCAGCGCGTAATTATTGACGCACACAAGGCTGTCACCCAGGCCAAGCTCGACGATGATCTCAGCCGCGGCAATGGACGAGCAGACGATGTGGCTGTAATAGGGCTCTTCAACGGGTTCTGCGGTAGTGGTAACGGCAGTGGTGGTCGTCGCGGCAGTGGTCGCCGCAGTGGTGGTCGTGGCAGCCGTAGTGGCGGCTGTCGTGGTCGTTGCCGCAGTCGTAGTTGCAATCGTTGCGGCGGTGGTGGAGCCGCCGTTTCCGCCGGAACAGGCAGACAGCAGCGACAGCATGAAAAGGATTGCCAGCGTCAGGGACAGGGTACGTTTCATTTGGGATTCCTCCAATTCTTTTCGCCATGCGCTGCTTTCGATACCCGGATGCCTCCCGTTTCCACGCGGGATAGACCTCCTCATCATCGGAGCCGGCACATGGTCGAGCATATTTTCGGCTACAGATATTTCGACTGAGAGCATCACCTGCGGCGGCCTTCCCGGAATTGCTCCAGTGGCCTGCGCCATTTCCCTCCTGCAGGAAAATGACACGGTGCGCGGGATTTGCGGCCGGAATACCGGCTGCGCTCAACACGGCGGCGGGACCGTTCGGGAATTTCACCCGATTCCCTGTATACCACAAAAAAGTATAGCAGAATTCGACTGTTTGTCAAGGCTTTCCCCTTGCATTCAACCCGAAAATATGAGACAATAGAAGGAAACAAAGGAGGCATCAAAAT
This sequence comes from Oscillospiraceae bacterium, assembly GCA_015067675.1. Lineage (GTDB taxonomy): Bacteria > Bacillota > Clostridia > Oscillospirales > QAMX01 > SIG502. The sequence continues at coordinate 3,514 of SVMB01000060.1, read as the reverse complement.
GCTTATTAAAGGTTTATCCGAACTCATCGGCAACACTCCTCTCATGGAGCTTTCACGTTATACAGAAAAAAACGCCCCCGGTGCATTGATTCTTGGCAAGCTCGAACGCTTTAATCCCGCCGGTTCCGTCAAGGACCGCGTTGGTCTGAACATGATTCTGGATGCGGAGGAAAGCGGACGACTCGCTCCCGGCGGCGTCATCATCGAGCCCACTTCCGGCAATACCGGCATCGGTCTTGCCGCCGTCGCCGTTGCAAGAGGCTACCGGGTCATCCTCACGATGCCCGATACGATGAGCGTCGAGCGGCGCAATCTCCTCTCCGCCTACGGCGCAGAGCTGGTGCTCACACCCGGTGCCGACGGTATGCGCGGCGCTATGGAAAAGGCCGAAGAGCTCCACGCCCAGCTTCCCGGCAGCATCATCGCCGGTCAGTTTGAAAATCCCGCCAATCCTGCGGCGCATTACAAGAGCACCGGCCCCGAAATCTGGCGCGACACCGAGGGCAAAGTGGATATTTTTGTCGCCTGTGTCGGTACCGGCGGTACCATCAGCGGCGTTGGCCGGTATCTCAAGGAGCAAAATCCCAATGTGCGCGTCATAGCGGTAGAGCCTGCGGCGTCTCCCCTGCTTTCCGGCGGCAAGGCCGGTCCCCATAAAATCCAGGGGATTGGTGCAAACTTCATTCCCGAAGTGCTGGACCGCGATGTTTACGATGAAGTGATCACCGTCACCGATGAGGAGGCCTATGCCGCAACCAAAACACTGGCCGGCACCGAGGGTATTCTGGTGGGCATTTCCTCCGGCGCTGCCCTTCATGCTGCAACCATCGCCGCGCACCGTCCCGAAAATGCAGGGAAATGCATCGTCGCGCTTCTGCCGGATACCGGTGATCGGTATTTATCCACCGGCGTATTTACAGGTTAAAGGAGGTTCTCCATGCGCATTCAGGAATCGGCAGAAAACTATCTGGAGACTATCCTGATTCTCCGTCAGAAAAACGGTCAGGTTCGCAGCGTTGACATCGCGGCGCATTTGGGGTTTTCAAAGCCCAGCGTCAGCGTCGCTATGAAGCATTTTCGTGAAAACGGCTTCATCACCATTGAGGACGGCGGCAGCATTGTGCTGACCGAGGCAGGGCTTGAAATCGCCGAGCGTACTTTTGAGCGTCACAATCTGATTAAGCGTGTGCTGACTGCTCTCGGGGTTTCCCCCGAAACCGCCCGGGAAGATGCCTGCCGCATCGAGCATGTCATCAGTGAAGAGAGCTTTGAGCAGCTCCGCCGCTATTATGAGCAGGTTTTGAAGGATCAGGCAGACGTCTGACGCCGTTTTTTCAAACCATCATCTGCACGTTCCGTCAGCCCAAAAGTCATTTTGGGCTGACTTTTTTGCCGCAGCCTTTTTCTTTTTTTCAAATCTGCTTGCTTTTTTTGCTGAATGTGTTATCCTTTAACCAGACTGTTCTCTCACATTCACTTTTTATTTGCACATACGGAGGTAACAACCATGAGTATTCCTGCAGGCAGAACCAGTTGGTTTGGCCGTTACGAGGACCGTGAAAAATGGCGTCTGATCAACCAGCACGGTATCCGTTTCATAGCCGATCCCGCAGGGACCGGCTATTCCAGCTGCTGGGACATGAACGTGTCTCCCTTCGACGGCACTGTATATGTCTCACTGTGCCACGAAGTCGGTAAGGGCGATCATTCCCGTCTGGTAGCCTACAATTATGACGAAGATCGCGCCTGGATTGCCAGCAAAACCGAGGACGTCACCCTTCCCCGCGAGCGAGCCCTGCCCCACACCAAGCATCACGAGTCTCTGAGCTTCCTGCCCGACGGTCAGCTCATCATGACCACCCATTCCACCGACAGAGCCCGGCATCATCCCGACTGGATGCCCTTCGCCCATACCACCCATGTCTGGGAAGGCTTCCCCGGTTCCTACATTCTGCGCTTTGACCCCAAAACCGGCGAAACCTTCAATCTCGGTATGCCTGCGCCCCGCGAGTCCATCTACGGCGCCACCTACAACAAGAAGGACAACTGTTTCTACATGATCGGCTTCATGCGCGGTCATGTCTACCGCTATTCTCTGGACGACAAAACCGTCATGGATTTGGGCAAGGCTGCCGAGCTTTACTGCTATCGCCTCCACGCCGCTCCTGACGGCCATGTTTACGGCATGACCAAAACCGGTTTTCTCTTCCGCGTCAACACCGACAAGATTGAGCTGGAAGATATGAACTGGCGCGCCCCCGCTCACCCCGACAACTTCATCAACAACACCTGGTACCGCTATATGGTACAGGCGCACGATATCTCCGATCACGAGTTTGTGTTCTCACCCGGCCGCGGTGAGGATATGTACGTCTTTGACTGCAATACCCAGACCGTTCGCAGCCTTGGCAAATGTACACCCTACGACTATGTAAACGATTTCGAGTGCTCCTCCGTCAGCTACAATGAGTTTGCAGTTGATAAATACGGCGTACTGTGGTATGCGGTCAACGGTTGGAAGATCGACAAGCCCCAGGATGAATTCTTCCGTGCCCCCAATCCACGTATGCTGATCCGCTGGGACATCAAAAACGGCGGCAGCCCCGAATGTCTGGGCATCATCGGCACGCAGGAAGTCTGGCTGCAGGGCGCCACCGGTCTGTGCCTGGACAAGGAGCGTGATCGTCTCTTCATCATCGGCGGTGTCAAGTGTGTTGAGGGCAAATCCCCCGATTTCATGCCTGCCGAAGGTGCTCAGTCTATTTTCTGTCTGGATCTGGCCCAATTCCGTGCGCACATGGACGAAAAAGGCCCGATCTGGGATGAACCGATCAAGGTTATTCCCTATTCCGATGAAGAGATTGCCGCCATCCGCAAGGCTGCCAGTGAGCCTCCGGTCTGGGCAGGTGAAGAAGTCTCCGGCAAGAATCCCTTTACCGCTTTCCCGCTGGGCAACGTTATCCCGATCAGGCTCTGGCGCGAGGTTCCCGACGTTATCGATTCCAAGGTACAGGGACTCTGCTGGGATGAAGAAGGTAACGTCCACGGCGTCTGCGGAGTCAACACTAAATATTACTTCAAGCTCGTGCCCCGTGGCGGTGAATACTTCGCCTCCAAAGAAGAAGCTGACTGCGATCAGAACGTCATGGTCTGGCGCACCATCCTGAAAGCCCGCATCCACGAAGGTGAGCGGGACGGCAAATACTTCGTTGAAGCTCCCATGTCCTTCTCCTACAAGGTTGCGGAGCTCAAACCTTATGACAACATCACCGTCGGTCTTGACCGCTGGCTGCAGGCAAACCTCCTGCCCGGCGCAGTTGACATTGATGAGAACATCAAGCTACCCGAGGTCGTCGGCCGCCGTTATCTGGCTGTGGCTACCGCAACAGCGAAGATGTCCGATGACCGCATCGCCGTCGGTACCAAGGACGGTCTGTTTGCCATTGTCAAGGATGGTAAGGCGTTCAGCTACGGCAATGCCGCGGCTCAGGGTCCCGTTCGCTGCATGTGCGTC
>SVMB01000059.1 GCA_015067675.1 Oscillospiraceae bacterium | reverse complement strand
TTGAGGTTTATGTCAAGGGCCCCGGTTCCGGCCGTGAGGCTGCCATCCGTGCTCTGCAGGCCACCGGTCTGGAGGTCACCATGATCAAGGATGTTACCCCCATCCCGCACAATGGCTGCCGTCCGCCCAAGCGTCGCCGCGTGTAATTTATAGGAGGAAGTATAGATGGCCAGATATACCGATTCGGTGTGCAAGCTTTGCCGCCGCGAAGGTCAGAAGCTGTTCCTGAAGGGCGACCGCTGCTACACCGGTAAGTGCGCTCTGGTTCGCCGTGAGTCCGCTCCCGGTCAGCATGGCGTGAGCCGCAAGAAGAAGAGCGAATACAATATCCAGCTGCGTGAGAAGCAGAAGGCCAGACGTTATTACTGCGTTCTGGAGAAGCAGTTCGCCGAGTACTATGAGATGGCCAACCGTAAGGCTGGTATGACCGGTGAGAACCTGCTCAAGATCCTCGAGAGCCGCCTGGACAACGTGGTTTATCGCCTCGGCTTTGCTATGAGCCGTCCCGAAGCCCGTCAGCTGGTCCGTCATGGCCACTTCACCGTCAACGGCAAGAAGGTTAACATCCCCTCTTACCTGTGCAAGGGCGGCGAAGTCATCGCTGTTAAGGATAGCTCCCGTTCCAGCGATAAGTTCAAGGCTATCATGGAAGCCAATGGTTCCAAGCCCATTCCGAAGTGGCTGGATCTGGACCGCAACACCCTGCAGGGCCGTGTGATCAATCTGCCGGAGCGCGAAGACATCGATCTGCCGATTGAAGAGCACCTCATCGTCGAGCTCTACTCCAAGTAATTAAGGATTGACCGCAAGCCAAATGTTAGAAGGAGGGTATGACAGGTAATGATTGAGATTGAGAAGCCGCGTATCGAGTGCGCAGAACTTTCCGAAGATGGCTCTTATGGCCGTTTTGTAGTCGAGCCTCTTGAGCGTGGCTACGGAACGACGCTCGGAAACTCCCTGCGGCGTATTCTGCTCTCCTCACTGCCCGGAACGGCGGTTACCAGCATCAAGATCAACGGAGTCCAGCATGAGTTCTCCACCATCCCCGGTGTCAAGGAGGATGTGACGGAGATCGTACTCAACGTCAAGGGCATCGTGGCCAAGCTCCACAGCCCGGGCGCGAAAACCGTATATATCAACGCAGTGGGCGAGTGTGAAGTCTGCGCAGGCGACATCAAGGCCGACAGCGAGGTTGAGATTCTCAATCCTGACTGGCATATTGCAACCCTTGCGCCCGACGCGAGACTCTCCATGGAGCTGGTGCTGAATCATGGTCGCGGCTATGTGCCCGCCGAGAAGAATAAGCCCGCCCAGTCCATCATTGGGCTGATCCCCGTGGATTCTATCTACACCCCCGTCTACAAGGTCAACTACACCGTAGCCAATACCCGCGTTGGTAACATTACGGACTACGACAAGCTGATCTTGGAGGTTTGGACCGACTGCACGCTGACCGCACAGGAAGCAGTTTCCTGGTCGGCGAAGATCTTAAGTGACCTGTTACAGCATTTCGTTGATCTCTCTGAAGAGGTGAGCGATAAGACCACCGTCGTTGAGAAGAACGAGGCACAGCACAATAAGGTGCTGGAAATGACCATCGAGGAACTGGACCTGAGCGTGAGAAGCTTCAACTGCCTCAAGCGCGCCGGTATCAATACCGTCGAAGACCTCATCGGCAAGACCGAAGAGGATATGATGAAGGTCCGCAACCTCGGCCGCAAGTCACTGGAAGAGGTCATGAATAAGCTGCATAGCATGGGCTTAACCCTGACCAAAAACGAGGAATAACTCATAGGAGGTTATTGAAATGCCGCGCAAGCTTGGCCGTACCACGGACCACAGAACCGCGATGCTGCGTGCGATGGTGACCTATCTGCTGGAGAACGGCAAGATCGAGACCACCGTTACCCGCGCCAAGGAAGTTCGTCCGCTGGTTGAAAAGATGATTACGCTTGGCAAGAAGAACACCCTGGCTTCCAAGCGCCAGGCGATGGCCTTCATCACCAAGGAAGATGTTGTTAAGAAGCTGTTCGACGAGACTGCGCCCAAGTATGCCGACCGTAACGGCGGTTACTGCCGCATTCTGAAGATTGGTCCCCGCCGCGGCGATAACGCCGAGATGGCGATCATCGAGCTCGTGTAATGAACTGAATACGGCGAGCGCGCTCCGCGCGTGAGGCCTTTTCCCGGCGGGACTGATCACTCAGGCGACCGGGGATAAACAAATGAAGCTGCAACATACAGTAGGTCAAAACGGCCTGGCTGTATATTGCAGCTTCATTTATATCCCAAAACGGAGCTTGACAAAACAGCGAACCGATGGTATATTGAAAACGGACATATGTTCTGGGAACTTAAAGGAGGATGCACGGAATGAATGAGACTATGTTCGAACTGTCAGATGCTGTTTGTCCGGTCTGCGGCAGGCTGAAGATTTGGCAGGTATGCCTGTATGACGAGAGCCTGAAGAAACAGCAGTTTTCGCTCCTGCCGGTGAATCCGCGCTGCAGAAAATGCGGTGCAGAGGTGGAAATCAGGCCGGGAGGGCGCGGCGGCTGGATCACGGTACTCACCGGGACCTGCGGCAGTGGAAAATCCAGCGCTGCAGAGGCGTTTGCACGCCGGGGATGCCTTGTCATCGACGGAGACTGCGCCATTCAGACACTCAGGCATCGCACCGGCGTGAAAAAGTACGCCTGGGACGCGCTGATCGAAGAAATCTGCCGGGAAATCGGGATCGTATCGGTTTTTGGCCGCGAAATTGTGTTGTCCCATATCATTATGCCGGAGGATTTGCCGCGGTATCTGCAGTGTTTTCGGAAGCTGGGACTTGCCTGCCGGCTGATCCTGCTCAAACCTGCGTACGACTGCGCCGTGGAGCGCTGCCGGACGCGAACCTGCCATACGTCGGTAACGCCTGATGAATGGATTCGCTATTATTATGAAAGACTGGTGTTTGATCAGTTCGTGCACGTGATTGATAACGCCGGAATGAGCGTGGAAGAGACGGTGCAGGAGATTGAAGAGCTGCCGTTTGAACGATGATAAAAAGCCGCCGAAGGGTTTTTCTTCGGCGGCTTTGCTGCATATTGGACGCGGTTGTGGGTACACTAAGCATGCGCGTAATGCGACATGATGAAAAAGGAGCGTTCTTGCATGAATCATCTGGAATGCAGCGTCAGCACCTGCGCCAATTATAACAAGGGCCTGTGCTGCCGTGAGTCCATCAAGGTCGAAGGCGATCATGCCCGCAGCATCAATGATACCTGCTGCTCTTCCTTCCAGGAGCGTGTCACCGGCCTTACCAACTATGCGGTCAATCAGGTTCCCAACGAGCGGTTGGAGGTTCTCTGCGATGCCCAGAAATGTGTTTTCAACTCCAACGGCTGCTGTTCCGCCCAGTCCATCAAGGTCGGCGGCGACGGCGCCAGCGCTTCCGGCGAAACCTCCTGCCGTACCTTCCGCGAGCGCTGAGGAAGCAATCCGTCCCGGAATCATGATGCCCTGTCCGAGACGCGCTCCCGGTCTGCGGGAGGATACGTCCCCACCGTGGTACCTTGGTAGTACCACCTGATGATCGCCTCGGCGTCATGGCCGGACAGCGCCATGGCCCGGGCGCCATATTGGCTCAAGCCCACACCGTGACCGTAGCCTGTACAGGTGAAGGTCACGGTGTTGTCATCTGCGGCGACGGTGAAATCGGCGGAGGTCAGGCCAAAGAGGCCGCGCAGCTCCGCACCCTTGAAGGTCTCGCCGCCTACATAAACCTGCAGAATCGTACCGCTGTCGGTGCGGGTGGAGTTTTTGAACCAACCGGAGGGATGACCTGTGAGGTTTGCCTCCGGCGTCACCGCATGAATGCGGCGGCGAAATTCGTCCAGCGTAAACGTAAAGGATTCCCGATATCGGGGTGCATCCTCTTCACCGGGACTGTCCACGCAGACCAGATAGGCAAGCTCGCCGCCCCAGATGTCGGCAGAGGATTCTGTCCTGCCGCCGGAGACGGCGTGGAAAGCCGCGACGATGGGCTGGGATTCCCAGAGCGCGCAGAGTCCGTCGGTTGCCTGTACCGCCTCTGCATAGACCGCCAGCGCATCGTCTGCCCAGTCCACGCAGGCGCTGCAGTGGGAGGGATCATCGCAGACATCGGCATTCTCGTGGCGTTCCTGACCGTCTGCACGCTGATTGATGCGATAGTACGCCATTGTCCGGGCGGCAATCGCCTGCGCACGCAGGGCCTCCTGCGGGAAGTCGGCGGGCATCTCCCCTGCGACCACGCGGGATAAATAGGCATCCAGCGGCATAGTCTCAACAGTGTCGCCGCGCAGCACCCGGATGGTGGTACCGGCATCTTTCGCGGCTGCCGTGGTGACTGCCGCTGTGGTGGATGCAGTTGTCGTGGATCCAGCCGAGGTGGCGGAGGACGTGGTGACCGCGGCAGTGGTTGTTGTGACGGCGCTTGCAGGAACTGAGGATGTCTCGATGCCGCGCCCGTAGACGATGAATACGGCAAACAGACTCAGTGTCCAGACAAGCGCTCCTGTGAATACGGTACGGCGCATAGGTGAACCTCCCGGTTTGTCCCGATATGGGGTGATAGAACAGTATATGCACCGGGAGAGAGGTTTAGAACCCGAAGTTTGAGACGTATACGGAGAACTGATTGAATGCATAAACAAACTCCGGGACGAGGTCAGAAACGGTAATCACCACGCAAAGCTTGACAGATCGTATCAAAGCGTGCTATGATAAATAAGTCAAAGTATGGGCGTTTGAACGGTACGGGAGGGATTGTGTGGCAAAGCAGAAAACAGGTGTGGGCGCACAATGGCTGCGCGACCTGCAGGAAAAGCCGCTCAAACCCCTGTATGTCCTGTACGGCGAGGAGGACTTTCGCCGCCGCACGGCGGTTGAGCTGCTGTATAAGCGCCTGATTGATCCCGCGCTTGAGGATTTCAACCTCACCAAGCTCGACGGCCGGGGACTCGACGTGCGCACCATCATCGAAGCGGTGGATACGCCGCCGATGATGGCCGAGATGCGCCTGATTCTGATCAGGGATTATGACCTGTTCAAGAACCGAGAGGCTATCGAGCCGGTGATTGCCGACCTGCCCGAGGGCGTGTGCCTGGTGTTTGTCTACGAACAGCTGGAATGCAAGCCCGATACCAGAACGAAGTTTTATAAGAAGCTCGTCGAAGTGGGAGAACTGGCTGAGTTTACCAGAGCCGAGCCGACGGAACTTGCCACCTGGATTCGCTACCGGTTCAAGCAGGCCGGTAAGAAGATCGGAAATGCAGAGCTTACCTCCCTCATCGAACGCTGCGGCGACGGCATGACCAATCTCGCAAGCGAGATTGATAAGCTCTGCGCCTACTGTACGGATATTGTCGTGACGCAGGAGGATATTGAGCACGTGACCTGCCGCGTTGCCGAGGCGCAGGTGTTTGCGCTGTGCGACGCGATCACGGACCGAAAGCTCAGATACGCGCTGCATCTGCTGGATGATCTGGAGGCAGCCCGCTCCGAAGCCATTCCCACGCTGTCGCTGATCGGTACCCAGATGCGCAGGCTTTACGCTGCAAGGCTGGTGATTGACGCCGGACGCGGCTCAAAGGCGCTCATGGAGCTGACGGGGCTCAAGTACAGCTTCCTTGCCGAGAAGCTGATGAACGGCGCACAGCGCGTGAAGCTTTCTGCACTGCGGCGGTGTATGACCCGGTGCTCGGAGGCAGACCTGGCCCTGAAAAGTTCGAAAGGCGCGCCCTACGCCTGCCTGCGGGAGCTGCTGGTGGGACTATATGAGGATATGGTGCAGGGATGATACGCATCAAGGAGGCCATCGTAGTCGAAGGCCGTTATGATAAGAATACGCTTTCCCAGCTTGTGGATACGCTGATTGTGGAAACCCGGGGATTCGGTATCTTTTCGGATAAAGAGCGGCTGCGCTTCCTGCGCCGTATCGCCGATTCCAGAGGTCTGATCGTCTTTACCGACCCCGACGGCGCGGGTATGGTGATCAGACGGTACTTAAAAGGCGCAATCCCCGAGGGAAAGGTGAAGCATGCCTTTATCCCGGACGTGTACGGTAAGGAACGGCGCAAGGATAAGGGTTCGAAGGAAGGAAAGCTCGGCGTCGAGGGCATGACGCCGGAGGTGCTGCTGGAAGCGCTCAAACGCTGCGGCGCGACGATTGAAGGCGTGGATGCACCGGCGCCGAAGAAGATCACCAAGGCCGATTTGTACGCCTGGGGACTCTCTGGTACGCCTGACAGCGCATCCCGACGGGAGCGGCTCTATCAGATGCTTTCGCTGCCCTCGAGACTGACGGCAAACGGGCTGCTGGACGCGGTTGGCAGTCTCTACACCCGGGAAGAGCTTGAAAAGGCCGTGGAAAGGCTGGATTCCCGTGGCGAAAAGTAAGAAAAAGCCGGCGGCGCAGGCCGATGATACCCCAAATCCGCTGCCCAAAGCCCCTGAGACGGCGGAAACCGAAGTATCCCCCCTGATCGGTACGCTCAACGAGACGAGTCTGCATGCAGCACTCAAGAAATACATCGAGCCGGACGAATCCTGCCATGAAATCCGCCTCTGCGGCAGCGTGGCGGACATCTACTCCGAACGCTACGGCGTGGTGGAGGTGCAGACAAAGGGGCTCTACCGGCTGAAGAATAAGCTTGAGCGCTTTTTGCCGGAGCATCCCGTGCAGGTGATCTACCCTGCGGCGGTGGAGAAGCACGTGTTCTGGATCGATCCGAAGAACGGAGAACTCTCCGGCGGACGGCGGTCTCCCGGACGGGCCAGCCGCTTTACCCTGTGGAGGGAGCTGCCGGGGCTGGAGGACTATCTGGGTCGGCCGGGGTTTTCGCTGACGATCATGCTGCTTGCCTGGGATGAATATAAGCTTCTCGACGGCTACGGTCCCGACCGCAAACGCCGATGTTCCCGGGTGGACCGGGTGCTGAAAGGCATCGTGGAGGAATGCACGGTCTGCGAACCTGCGGATTTGTTCCAGCTTATCCCGGAGGGGCTCGTCGAAGGCTTTACCTCGAAGGACTTTGCAAAAGCGGCGCATATACGTCCGGATGCGGCGCAGAATGCGCTGAGAATCTTGCATAATCACCGGTTTGTCGCGCGTATCGGACGGGACAAGCGGGGTTATCGATACAAAATAATGGAAGGAGTCCCCAAAACATGAAGAAGAATCAGATCGCGGCCCAGGGTTATACCATCCGTACTCTCTGCCAGGACCTCGAGAACGCCCAGAAGACCTTTGCCGGCGTCAAGGCCATCGGTTACGATGCCATCCAGATCTCCGGTCTGTGGAGCCTCGGTGTGGAGAACATCGCCGAGATGTGCCAGAAGAACGAGCTGGAAGTCTGCGCCACTCATATCTCCTTTGCCGAAATCAAGAACGAGTTCGACAAGGTCGTTGACATGCACAAGAAGCTCGGCTGTAAGTATGTCGGTATCGGCGGCATGCCCGTCGAGGTCCGCAACAGCCTGGCTGACTGCAAGGCCTTCGTCAAGGAGTTCAACGAAGCCGGTCTGCGCCTGAAGGAGCATGACCTGACCCTGATCTACCACAACCACAACTTCGAGCTGCAGGATCTGGGCGGCGGCACCCTGATGGACATCCTCTTCGAGGAAGGCGATCCGGAAGCCTGGCAGTTTGAGATCGATACCCACTGGATCGTGCGCGGCTACAATGACCCCGCCAAGTGGATCCGCAAGGTCGGCGGCCGTATGGACTGCGTCCACTTCAAGGATCTGATCAATCCCAAGGAAGCCCCCACCTTTGCCGAGATCGGCGAAGGCGTCCTGAATTGGCCCGAGATCATCGATGCCTGCCGCTCCATCGGCGTCAAGTGGTACATCGTCGAGCAGGATACCTGCAAGGGCAATCCTCTGGACAGCCTCAGAATCAGCTACAACAACATGCTGAAGATGATCTGAGTACCCTGAGATCAAGTCATAAAACAAACAGACCGCCCTATGGTTTCGATCATAGGGCGGTTTTTGATGGATTGATCGATGGTATATACGGTGTGCAGCGGGGCGTATTCAGCTTCTGCGGCGTATGAGGCGATTACGCAGCGCAATCTGTGTCCAGAATACGACGGAGGCGAGCGCAACTCCCACGGCGAGAATGCCCCAGCCGGCAGGTGAAAGTGCCGTAACCTCGAAAAGACTGCTCAAGACCGTGACGGCGCCGTAGAAGCCGATGGTCATGCAGGCAAAGAGACAGGCACGGATGGGGTTGAAGGGCAGACATGCATGCAGTACCACAAAGAGACCGGCGGTGCCGGAGGTCAGAAGACAGAGCGTTCCGATCTCCTCCCAGGGAAGCGCACCGCGTAAGCCCGCAAAATAGTTCCAGGCGATGCAGACCAGCACCGTGACGGCACCGGTGGAAGCGCGGCTGAGCACGTTTGCAAAGAAGCGTCCCCGTACCCGGTCGTGATTGGGCTCCAGCGCCAGAATGAAGCTGGGAGTGCCGATGGTCAGGCCGCTGATGAGGGACATCTGGATGGGGACAAAGGGATACTGCCAGGGGACGATGGCAAATACCGCGGCAAGAACCGTGGCGTAGATGGTCTTGACCAGAAACAGCGACGCCGAACGCTGGAGATTGTTGATGCTGCGCCGTCCTTCGGCGACTACCGGGGGCAGCGCGTCGAAGTTTGAATCCAGCAGCACAAGCTTTGCCGTTGAGCGGGCGGCGTCTGCGCCTGCCGCCATGGCAACGCCGCAGTCGGCGACTTTCAGCGCCGGGACGTCGTTGACGCCGTCGCCGGTCATGGCGACCACATGGCCGGCAGCCTGCAGGGACTGGATCAGCAGCTTCTTCTGCATGGGCGTCACGCGGCCGAATACCTTGTGGGTGAGGGCTGCATCACGCAGCTCGTCGTCTGACAGGGTGGATGCATCCACCGCAAGGTCTGCATCCGGAACACCGGCGCGGCGGGCAACACCCGCCACTGTTTCTACGCTGTCACCGGAGATGACGCGGATGTCCACATCCTGAGAGCGGAAGTACGCGAGGGTTTCAGAAGCGGTGGTGCGCAGCTCATCGCGCAGTACAAGCAGTCCCAGCGGCGTTAATCCCCCGGGGAGGATACCGTCCTTTGCGGGAAACGGTTCCTGCGTACGGGCAAGCAGAAGCACACGGCCGTCGCTGCCCAGCGTATGGAGATGATCGCGCAGCCCATCGTCCATGGACGGGTATACCCATTCGGGTGCGCCCAGCACCAGCGTTTCATCGTCAAAGGCGGCGCCGGACCATTTGTATTGGCTTGAAAAGGGTACCGTGCGGCGCACGGTCAGGTTTTCGGCGGCGGGAACCGCAGCGCGCAGCGCAAGCATGGTGGGATTCTCATCCTCCAATGCCGTCGTGACGCGGGAGAGCGCATCGCGGCAGAGGGCTTCGGAGGCGTTTCCCAGCGGCTCGATGCAGGCAAGCTCCATGTGCCCCGAGGTCAGTGTGCCGGTCTTGTCCAGACACAGCACGTCCACCCGGGCAAGACTTTCAATGGCGGTCAGCTCCTGCACCAGTACCCGCTTGCGGGAGAGGCGGATGACGCCGACGGCCATGACGGAGCTTGTGAGCAACATCAGACCCTCGGGGATCATGCCGACCAGGGCGGCGGTGGTGGCAACCACGCCGTCAGCAAAGGTGGTGCCGGGGATAGCCAGCTGCTGCCGCAGCAGCAGAGCGCCCACCGGGATAATCAGAAACGCCATCACCCGCACGACGGCGGTCAGCGTGGACATGATTTCGGAATGGGCCTTCTTCTGCCGTTTGGCGTCAGCCGTGATCTGCGCCATGCGGCTCATCTGTCCCACGCGCACGGCGCGTACCCAGACGGAGCCTGACAGCAGGAAAGAACCGGCCATCAGCTCGTCGCCGACGCCGCGCTCCTGGGCAAGGCTTTCGCCGGTCAGGAAGGACTCGTCCGCCGAGCAGGCGCCCTCGAGGATCACGCAGTCGGCGCAGACGCGCTCACCGGCCCCCAGACGCAGGATATCATCCCGCACAATCTGGTCGTGGGGCAGCTCTGTCAGCGTGTCGCCGCGCAGAACCCGTACCCGGGATGCATTCATCAGCGTCAGCCGGTCCAGGGTGCGCTTGGCGCGCAGCTCCTGTACGATGCCGATGACAAGGTTTGACAGAACAATGCCCAGAAAGAGCGTATTCTTATAGGAGCCCACGGCGATGACCGCCGCGGCAAGCAGGAGATTGACGAGATTGAAAACGGTGCAGAGGTTTTCACGCAGGATGGTGGAGACAGGCTTGGAGAGCTTGCCCACGTCCCGGTTGATCTGGCCTTCGGCGATGCGGGAGCGGACCTCTTCGTCGCTCAGGCCCTGCAGGGGGATCTTTTTCATTTTGCCTTTCCCGCCGCCAGCGCTCTGGCATATTTGGAAAGCGGCTGCGGCTCAAGATAATAGTGACGTACCAGTTTCTTCACAAGCTTTTCCACCGGCCCGAGCTTGCCGTCCACCAGTTCGATTTCCAGCTCGCAGAAGGGCTCCAGAGAGCCGTCGGGACGCAGGAAACCGCCCTTGTCCACGCAGACCGTGCACAGGGAATTGCCGACGTGAAACTCAGCCTCACGGCGCAGATACCGAAAACCTGCCACGACGATGAGCGAAGACTCGGCAGCGCGCAGCGCCTCGCCCTGGGTGCAGCCCTTTTCGATCACGCCGTTGATGCCGGTGTGGATGTCAGGAGCCTCGCACTCGTATTCGGCACGCTTTTTCATCGCAGGATTGCGGGAACGGCCGCCGGGAGCCTTGCAGCAGCAGATCATGGCGCTCACCCCGCCCTCCACGCTTTCACGGCGCAGACGCAGCGTGATGTCCTGACCGCGCAGCGCGCGCTCAGGGGTATCAAAATACTGGGCGTCCATGTGAATCAGACGAGGGGTCAGTTCCAATTGTTCCAGAATCTGCTCGCCGACGAGCAGGGAGGGAAGCTTATACTTGAATTCGATCTCCATAGGATCCTCCGAAGGATGGTGTCGCATACGGACATGGTTGTATGCATTCGCTTATATACCCACTCTACATTATACGCCAACTTTCATCGGCTGTAAATGCATTACAGCGTTTTTTAACACAATCGTGATAACTGGGTGGAAAAGACACATTTTCCTCTTGCAAACAGCGGGGGATTTGCGTATAATACAAACTGTATCTGTATGTCCCTGCGCCGGAAAAAGGTTTGCGGCGGCGCCAAAGCCCCGAAAAAACAGACTTCGGTGCCGGGAGAAAGGCAAATCACGGCCTGTCATGAAGAGGTGAAACCATGGCTTCGTATTTCAGAGGCGGTATCTGTCTGCCCTCTGCCAAAGATGAGACGCTTATCAGTCCCATCGTTACAATCCCGGCTCCTGAGGAGCTGGTCATCCCGCTGCCTGACGGCGCAAGACCCTGCGTTGCCGTGGGAGAACATGTGCTGCGCGGTCAGCGCGTGGCGGAAGCCGCCGATGAAAACGTAGTGCCGGTGCATGCCGGAGCCTCCGGGCGAGTGGCGGCGCTGGCACCCTGGGTGCATTCCAGCGGACGCGAGCGGGTGTGCGTGGCGATCGAATGCGATAAAGAACAGCAGAGCCTGAGCTTTGAAGGCATCCCCGACTGGCGCAATGCCGGGCGGGAGGTGCTGCTGGATGCCGTGCGGGATGCGGGAATTGCCGGGCAGATGCTTCTGCGTACGGCAAAGAATGTGGATTTCGTGATTATCAATGCGGCGGAGTCCACACCCTATGAATCGTCGGTGTACCGTATTGTCATGGAACAGGGCATGGATATTGCCGACGGTGCGGCGGTGCTGCACAGGATTCTGCCGCAGGCGGAGCTGGTCATCGGCATTGAGGAAAACCGGACGGAGGCGCGTACCCGGCTGGAGAAGCTGACGGAAGGCATGGAAGGCGTCAGAATCCAGCCTCTTTCGCCCAAATATCCCCAGAGCAGCGATTATCTGCTGATGCGCAGCATCGCAGGCCGGGAGCTGACCCGGGAAATGTCCCCGGAGGATCTGGGCTGTATCCTCATCGACGCGGCATCTGCTGCGGCTATCGGCCGGGCAGTGCGCGACGGCATACCGCTGATGGACAGCGTGCTGACAGCGGCGGGCGGCGCGGTGAAAACGCCGCGCAATCTCCGGGTTCCGGTGGGTACGTCGCTGAAAGCAGTGGCGGCAGCCTGCGGAGGCTTTTCCGGAGAACCTGAAAAGATCATTGTGGGAGACAGCATGCAGGGCATTGCGCAGCCGAGCATGAATGTGCCGGTGGATAAGGACACAAAGGCCGTGCTGTTTCTGGAAGCGGGGGAGGAAGGCGGCGAAGAGCCGGGACCCTGCGTGCACTGCGGACGCTGCGTGGACGCCTGTCCCATGTATCTGCTGCCCTGTTACCTGTACGACTATGCCCGGCTGGGGCTGACTGCGGAGTGCATGAATCTCAACATCCGCGACTGCATCGGCTGCGGTACCTGCACCGCCGTCTGCCCGTCGGGAATCCCGCTGTCGGCGCAGATCAGGGAAACCGGCGAGACCGCCGGTGTGCAGGAGATTGATGATGAGGATATCCTGCGGATATTCAGACGCCAGGGAGGATTTCTGTCTTGGACAAACCGAAACGATACACCGTAACGCCGCCGCCGTACATCCGCAGTGCGGAGCGCGTTTCCGGCATGATGCTTGACGTGCTCATCGCGCTGACGCCTGCCCTGATCGTGGCGGTGATCATATTCGGCCTGCGGGTGCTGATGCTGACGGCTGTGAGCGTGGCCTCCTCGGTGGGCTGTGAGTGGCTGTGGACGAAGATGCGCCGCAGAAAGAGCACCGTGGGCGATCTCTCGGCTGTGGTGACGGGCGTGCTGCTCAGCTTCATGCTGCCGGCATCGGTGCCGCTGTGGCTGCCTGCTGTGGGTGCGGCCTTTGCCGTCATCGTGGTCAAGGAGCTCTTCGGCGGCCTTGGAAAGAACCTGTTTAATCCCGCCGTGGGAGGCTATGTGTTCCTGCTGCTTTCCTGGCCGGACTATATGACGCGCTTTGCAAATCCGCAGCTGCTGCGGCGGTTACCGCTGCCGGTGTTTGCGACCCCGAAGGTTGGTTATGTCCGTGATGCGCTGAGTTCGGTTCCCGATATTTCGGGCAGATTCGTCGATGCGACGCATCTGGGAGATGGTTCGCTGCTGGCAGTGATGCAGAGCGGTCGTAAGGTCACATGGGATCTGTGGGATCTGCTCACCGGTATGCGCGAAGGCGCGCTGGGTGAGACCGCCGTGCTTGCCTTACTGGCGGGCTGCGCCTATCTCATCTGGCGGCGGGCGCTGAAATTCCGCGTCACGGCGGGCTTTATCCTGTCGGTGGCGGTGCTGTCCCTTATCTTCCCCATGGGCGGCTATCACTACGCAGATACCTATCCTGCCACGGCGCTCTTTGGCGGCATGCTGCTCCTGGGCGCGATCTTTCTGGCCACCGATCCCGTGACCTCCCCCGTAACACCGGGCGGACAGTGGGTCTACGGTATCGGCTGCGGTGTTCTCACCGAGCTTATCCGCCACCGGGGCGCTTTTCCCGACGGCGTGGCGTTTGCCATCCTCCTGATGAATGTGCTGACCTGGACGCTGGACCGGTATCTGCGTCCGAAGGAGCATCCGAAGCTGGATGCGCTGCGGGAAAAGCTCGGGAAGAAGTTGCGCGAGATGTGGCAGCGTGTGATGCCGGTGCTGGGCAAAGCCTGGAACGCCGTTCGGGCGAAATGCTCGCAGTGGATTGCCGCCGCGAAGCAGAAATTGGCCGAAAAGGCTGCCCCAAAAGCCGAAACGCCCGAAAATACGACTGAATCTGCCGATAAACCGGAAGAGACAGCGGAAAAAACTGCGGAAGAATCAAAAAAGTCCGACGCGGTAGCCGCCGATGCATCTGCGGCGGATGAAAACCCCGCCGAAGGCGAAGAAGCAGCCGAAGAACCCGAAGCGGAAGTGAAAACGGGCGATGAACCGGAAACAGAAGCTGCGGAACCGAAGGCAGAACCGGGCGATGAAACACCGGATGAGCGGGAGGACTGACAGATGGAAGAAAAACTGTTTACTCCCCGCGAGAACCGCTGGCTGAATATGCTGGGACTGTGCCCTGCGCTGCTGGGCTGCGCGACGATGACGGAAGGACTGGTGCTGGGGCTGACGGTGCTGCTGGTGCTGGCCTTCACCGATGCCGCGGCGGCGGGCATGAGCCGCTGGATCCCGGCGAAATACCGTACCCTGTCGGCGCTGATCCCTGCGACTCTGATTCTTGTGCTGCTGCAGTTTGCCTGGATGCCGATCCCGGAGGAACTGCTCAAAGCGCCCGGATTCATGATCCCGACCCTGACGATTTACTGCATCCTGCTGGGCCGCACGGCAACGCCGGGTGAGGCGGACGTGGAGGAGAGCGTGAAGAACGCGCTGCGCACCGGCGGCAGCTTTCTGCTGGTGTTGATGCTGACCACGGGACTACGGGAGCTGCTGGGCGCGGGTACGCTGCTGGGACTGCAGGTGCTGCCGGAATCCTACAGAGGAGCGGCGCTGCTGACGAGTCTTCCCGGCGGTATGCTGGTGCTGGGCTTTGTGATGGCGGCCTACTCCGTGGTGGAGACTCTGGAGCAGCGCCGACGCAGCAGACGGCAGGACGGACAGGAGGAAGAAAACTCATGATGATTATTCAGTTGATTTCTCTGGCCGTTTCGGTTATACTGATAGAGAACCTGATCCTGGAAAAGCGCTTCGGGATGGAGCGGTTCCCGCGTATGTCCCGAAAACCCCGGCGCACGGCGGAAAACGGCCTTGTGATGCTGGGGATGATGCTGGCAGCCATGACGGCGGCGGTGCTCTGCCGGGTGCTGATACCGGAGATGCTGATCCGGCCGGCGATCTGTACGGCGGCGTTTCTGCTGATCCTTGTGCTCCTCACGTGGCTTCCGCTGCGGAAGCTTCCGCAGGGAGACCGGCGCAGGATCCGGCTGGGCGTATGCGGCGTCAACTGTGCGCTGCTGGGACTGTGGATGCTGGAAACACCGGGCGTGTTTGATACGCTGGGCGCAGGATGGCTGCTGGTGGGTTCCGCAGGCGCGGTGGCAGTATTTTTGCTGGCAGGACTGTTGTTTGAAAGCCTGCACCAGAGACTCAGGATGTGCGACTGCCCCAGAAGCTTTCGCGGCGTGCCGCTGGAGTTCATCACGGCGGCGCTGCTGCTGATGGCTCTGAGAGGGCTGGTGTGATTGGAACCGTACGGTCGGGAGGACTGGAAAGATGGCGCGGAGAGGCTACAGCGGACGGACAAAGAAGAGTGTCGCGGGACGAATCGCGGCCATTGCAGTGGGCCTTTTTGTGCTGCTGCTGTGCGCGGCGGCTGTAATGCTTTTGCAGGATGCGCTGGTATTCACAGCCGATGGGCCGGTGCTGGATCTCTCGGTGTGGTTCCCGATGCAGGCGGAATAAGA
This sequence comes from Oscillospiraceae bacterium, assembly GCA_015067675.1. Classification (GTDB taxonomy): domain Bacteria; phylum Bacillota; class Clostridia; order Oscillospirales; family QAMX01; genus SIG502. The sequence goes on along the minus strand of SVMB01000059.1, from coordinate 5,236 downwards.
CGGAGCATTTGCGTTTCCCTGCGGCGGATGCCGCATGACATACAAAAAGAATCCTGTTTGCAGGAGCTTAAAAGGAGTCAAGAAACATGAAAGAGAAACTGAAAGTCGGTTATGTAGGACTCGGCGGCCGTGGTCACGGCCAGATGAGCCTGAGCCTGGACATGAAGGACATCGAAGTTGTCGCCGTGTGCGATGTGTATCCCGACCGCGTGCAGCGCGCGCTCAATACCATTGCCAAGAAGCGCCCTGAAATCGTTGCCAAGGGTTATGCCGATTACCGTGAGCTGGTGAAGGATCCCGAGCTCGACTGCGTCGTCGTCACCTCCTCCTGGCAGACCCATGCCCGCATTGCCGAGGCCGCCATGCGCGCCGGCAAGCCCACCGCCATCGAAGTGGGCGGCGCTTCCAGCCTGGAAGAGTGCTGGCGTCTGGTTCGTGCCTACGAAGAGACCGGTTCTCCCTGTATGATGCTGGAGAACTGCTGCTACGGCGAGACCGAAATGGCGCTGTACGACATGGTCGACAAGGGTCAGTTCGGCGAACTGGTTCACATGCAGGGCGCCTATGCCCACGACCTGCGCGATGAGATCACCCACGGCCTGATCAATCGCCACTACCGTTTCCGCAACTTCCAGCACCGCAACGGTGAGCTGTATCCCACCCATGCCCTGGGCCCGCTGGCCAAGATGCTGCGCATCAACCGCGGCAACCGCTTCCTGACCCTGGTCAGCATGGCTTCCAAGTCCCGCGGCCTGAACACCTACATCAAGGACAAGTTCGGTGAGGATCACGAGTACGCCAAGATCAACTGGTGCGAAGGCGACATCGTCACCACCCTCATCAAGTGCGCCAACGGCGAGACCATCACCCTCCAGCATGACGACAGCCTGCCCCGTGCCTACTCCCGTGAGCTGCGCGTGCAGGGCGACCGCGGTATCTACGAAGAGGACGGCGATCGTTATATCATCGACGGCAAGTCCGAGATCAAGGGCTGGGACTACGAGTGGTTCAAGTTCAGCGAGGATCTGCCCCAGAACGACCATCCCCTGTGGAAGTGGTTCAAGGAGAAGGGCGTCGAAGGCGGCCACGGCGGCATGGACTACCTGGTGCAGCGCGCGTTCTATGAAAGCATCATGAAGGGCGTCGAGCCTCCCATCGACGTGTACGACACCGCTGCCTGGATGTGCATCACCTGCCTCTCCGAGCAGAGCGTCAGCATGGGCAGCATGCCTGTGCCGATCCCGGACTTCACCAACGGCCTGTGGATGCAGCGTGAGGAGGAGCCCAAGACCAAGTACAGCCTGAACAAGGTTCACTACGACCTGTTCGAGGACTAAGATCCGACCGTTTCCCCGATTGATCGGGGATGAAAAAGCCCGCGGCACTATGCCGCGGGCTTTTTGGCTGTCTGAATGGCGTTTTTAGCGGGGGAGGCGCTTTTCAAAAGCTTCCTCAGCTTCCTTCGAGGGACGATAATCGGGCTTGGAGCAGCAGGGAATGGTGGGAGCGCGTCCGTCGGAGTACCAGAAGGGGGATTCGTTGTCGTTTTCGTACTTGACGCGGTCCTCTTCCTTGTGGAAATCGGGGATGTCGTAGGGGACGCCGCCTTCCATGACGCTGCGGTGACCGAGGATGGCCACGGAGGAAAGGGTCGTGGCAAAGTGTTCGTCCATCACCGGACGGGTATTGGTGCGCAGGCACTCAAAGAACTTGCGGATGACGAAGAAGTCGCCGCCGCCGTGACCGGCTTTCTTGATTTCCTCGGCGTCTGCGTCGTTGAGCTCGGGCTTGTAGAGTTTGTGAACCTCACTGCCCTCGGGGGTGTCCCAGGAATTATAGAGAAGGTTGATCATGTTGTTGTTACCGCGGAGATTCTCGATCATACCCTTGCGGCCGCAGATGCGGTAGGAGTTGCCGTGACCGCCCAGAGATGCGTGACCAAAGACGCGGAAAACGGATTCGTCGTTGTTGAGACAGGTCACGACCGCGGCGATATCGCCGACCATGGAGGCACCGGCGGGATCGTAGATGGGCAGAGCGGTGACGCGGCGGGGAATGGAACCGGTGGCGTACATCAGCGGCGCCAGTGAGTGGGTGATGTAGTAGGTGCGGGGCAGGAAGCGGCGCCAGTGCTTCATGTCGTCAAAAAGGGTGAGAGGACCGTTGGAGGGCGCGCCGGGATGGTTGTACTCGCCTTCGGCGAAGAGTACGCGGCCGAGGGTGCCGGTCTCGTAGACGCGCTTCATCTCCTGATTGAAGAGCATGAAGGGGTAGTTTTCGCAGAGCATGTAGAAGGCGCTGCTCTTCTCGGCGGCACGTACCAGTGCCACACTTTCCGCCATGGTACTGGCGGCGGTACACTCGCTGAGCACGTGAATGCCCTTTTCAAGGCAGCGGATGGCGTAGGGAGCGTGCTCGTGGAAATAGTTTGCCAGCAGCACCGCATCCATGGGATGCTCGATGAAGGCGTCGAAGTCCTCGTAGAAGGCGACGCCTGCGCCGTACTTCTCAAGAGACTCTGCACAGCGGCGGGGATTCTTGTCGCAGATGGCGACCAGCTCGCCGCCGTTTGCACGGATGGATTCCACAAAGCTCGAGCCGCGTCCGAAACCGAAGATGCCGATACGGATTTTCTCCATGTTGATAAACCTCCTGTGAATGTAATATGTAAAAGAATTGGACGTCAGGGCAGGATAACCAGAGCCAGAAGTGCGATAAAGGCGATGATGACGGAGAGGAGCTCACGCCGGGTGGGCGGTTCGTGGGAGATGTAGCTGATGACGGTGGAGACGATCATGGTACCGCCGGTGATGAAGGGATACTGAGCCGAGGCGGGTAAGTAAGCAAGGCTGAGAAGCAGCAGATAGTTTGCAACCCGATTGAGTACACCGGAGCCCAGCAGCGAGATGACGGTCTGACGGTTGAGCGGCTTGAGCTTCCCACGGCAGAAGGCAAGGGCTGCCAGAGAGATCACCAAAGTCACGGCCGCACAGAGGATGGAATACTCCGACGCGGAAACCTTGGCGTAGGGAGCGGCCTGAAAGATCTTGGACAGTACGCCGGACATACCGTTGAGGACGAAAATGCCCGCATACCAGAGCGTGCCGGTGCGCTTGTCCCCTTTTTGAACCGTCAGGAACAGCGACGCGGTGATGAGGATAAAGCACACGATGCGGCCGGGTGTGAGCGCTTCATCATAGAACAGAATGCCTGCGGCAAAGGGCAGCGCCATGCCGCCGAGCATGGAAAATACCGAGTACAGCGACAGATTGATGTGCCCCAGCGCGTTGAGGGAGCACAGGGAGAACAGCAGGCCGTTGATCGTGACCAGCAGCGCCATGAGCAGCGAAAAGGGCGTGCAGGCAAACTGGAATCCGTTGATGATCGACAGCGCCGCGATACCCACCAGCGCCGTACCGGCGGATGATACCAGCACGGCCTGTATGCCGCTGCCGTAGGCCCGGCGAAACATCTGCGTGAACCAGAACTGTGCGCCGAACATCACGGCGCTTACTGTAATGACACCATACCAAAGCATTGCATTGAAACCTCTCTCCAGTGTTTTCGATAACATTATACTCTCTGAACCCCGCCCGGGGAAAGAGATTTTTTCAACTTTCGATGGGATTATTTCCACATGGCGGCGTTCCGCTATACGTACAGACCGCACGACAAAAAATACTCTGGGAAATGCTGTGACTTGTGAAAAAACGCAAAAATTTCTGGAAGTAATATAAAAAAAGAAGAAAATGTCGGAAAGACGAGAATTCTAACGGATTGTACAAAATTGAATCAATAATCCTGTGCGGAAAGCGAATTGAAAAAAGAGTAAATATACTGTATTATAAATAACTGGTTTACAAGTACTTGTAAACAAATATTAAACAGGAGGATTCCTCACATGAAGAAGATCCTTGCGCTCTCTCTGGTGCTGATGATGGTCCTCGCGCTGGTTCTGACCGGCTGCGGCGGCTCCGGCAATCAGAGCACCACCGCTGCTGCGACTACCGCTGCTGCGACTACCGCTGCCAAGACCACTGCTGCCGGTACCACCGCCGCTGCCACCACCGCTGCCCCCGCTCCCGCCGAGATCGTCACTGTTGACTGGTACAACCGTGACTCCGAAATCCACACCAAGAAGGGTTATCAGCCCTGGCTTGACTGGATGAACGAGTACTGCGGCGAGAAGGCCGGCGTCAACGTCGACTATCACTCCCTGTCCGTTTCTGACTACGAGCAGAAGGTTACCGCCGTTCTGTCCGCTGGTCAGCCCTGCGACATCCTGTTCACCTCTGCCTCCACCCTGTCTTTCCCCGTCTGGCAGTCCCGTGACGCTTTTGCTCCCCTGGATGACCTGATGAACGAGTATGCCCAGGAGACCCTGGCCATCATCCCTGAGTACGTTTGGGATGCTGCCCGCATCAACGGCGTTCTGTATGCCATGCCCACCTACAAGGACATGACCACCTTCGCCCCCCTGACCTACAACGAGACCATCGTTGAGGCCGCCGGCCTGCTCGACACCGTCGAGAGCATGGAGTACTACACTCTGTACGACCTGAACGACATCCTCTACGGCGTCAAGGAGTATCGTGACTCCCAGAAGCCCGAGTATGCCAAGCTCCCCGTCCACAACGCTTCCAACTGGGACCACCACTACTTCGCTTACGATCAGCTCGCTTCTGTTGCTTACACCGCTATCCCCGGCACCAACGGTTTCGTTGAGGACGGCTACGACAACGGTGAGATCGTCTTCAACAAGTACGCCACCAAGGAGTACGAGAAGAAGGCCCTGTACATCAAGCAGCTGGTTGACGACTCCATCCTGGCTTACGACTGGAAGAACCTGGGCGACACTGCCAAGACCTGGTGGCAGGATGGCGTTTACGTCACCTCTCTGGGTTGGGGCGACGTCTCTGTCGAGGCTGACAAGTACGAAGGCTACACCATGGCTATCAAGATGCCCAAGCTGTCCTTCACCGGTACCGCTTACATCCGTGCCGTCATGCAGGCCATCAACAACGCTTCCGCTGATGAGAACAAGGTTGCTTCCATGAAGCTGCTCAACCTGCTCTACTCCGATGAGATGGTTTCCACCTCCTACCACTTCGGCGCCCCCGAACTGGGCTGGAAGACCACCGAGATCGATGGCATGACCTACGCCACCTTCGAAGGCACCTACAACGAGGATCCCAAGGATCGTGGTTACTACTACTGGTACCATGCTGAGGCCGGT
>SVMB01000168.1 GCA_015067675.1 Oscillospiraceae bacterium | reverse complement strand
GGGCTTCCCAAGGGGAAACCGGTGTTTCCCCTTGGGTGGCGCTCTTTGCCTACTTTCTCTCGACATGGAGAGAAAGTAGGCGCGGGGTGCATGCGCAATGCACAGGGCCCCACGGGTAGATCCCGTGTTCCTCCCTGCGCCGCAGGCGAACACGCCTACAGATACAGAAAACACAAATCTACGGGACAGCCCCGAGGCTTAATAGCTACAGAAAACGAGTTCTACCCCATAACTTCCCACTCAAAGGATAACGCCTATGTACCTCCATTTAGGTAATGAAGTCACCGCAAAAGACGATGATATCATCGGTATCTTCGACCTTGATACCTCCACCGTCACCCGTCCTACAAATACCTTCCTGACTAAAATGCAGAAGGAAAACCACGTCGTGAACGTGTCGATGGAACACCTGCCCAAATCCTTCGTCCTCGCGGGGAAACCCGCGCATTCCATGCGCGAAGGCCGTAAGGCCGCCCGGGAGGCAAGACGGGATACAAAGGTCTATATCTCGCCGCTGGCCTCCAGTACCCTCAAAAAGCGCGCCGAAAAGGCCGAATTTGAGGATTGAGCAAAGGATTCACACGTAGCGGAGAATCACAGGCAGCGGAGAATCAACGGTAGCGGGGAATCACAGGCAGCGGAAATTCACAGGCAGCCGGAATTCATAGGTAGCGGGGCGTCATAAATGCCGCCCCGTACAATGGTGCAGAGAATGGTACAGGTGCGCCGCAAAGGATGAATGATTGATTTATCTCCGAAAAGCGGCTGTCACCGGAAAATGCATTTCTTTTCCGAAAATATCTCTGCATCCAGCCCAAGGCAAAAGCAGCCTGTATTCCATGAGATGATTTCAGAAAGATAAAGCCATCGCCCCGGACAAAATGCAGAGCCGTTCCGAAGGAAAGATCGATTTTTCTTCGTGACCGCAGCCTCAAGAAATCCCAAAAATGATTTTTCTTTGCGGCGCAGCTCGGACGCGATCTGCACCATTGTACGGGCGGGCATTTATGACCGCCCGCCACCTGAGGCTGATTGGCCAATCCCGGAGGAATCCCCGCAGCAGCCCCACCATAATTATGTAAACTCAAAATCCAACGATTTTTCACATAGAACTGAGGTTATTTTTGCAATGGATGAACTGAATAAGCAGCAATTGACCGAAGAAGCCCTCGAAAAAGTCGCCAACGCCCCTGCGGCGGTCGCAGACGACGACGCTCTGCCTCCGCCGGAGGAACATATCGAGCTGATGGACGATGAAATGAATATCCAGGTCGAGGATGAGTACGACGAGAGTAAAATCCAGGTTCTCGAAGGCCTGGAGGCCGTGCGTAAACGCCCGGGTATGTATATCGGCACCACGTCGGTGGCCGGACTTCATCACCTGGTCTACGAAATCGTCGATAACGCCATCGATGAAGCCCTCGCCGGCTACTGCGATACCATCACCGTGCGCATCCTGCCCGGACAGATCATCGAGGTCATCGATAACGGCCGCGGTATCCCCACCGAAATCCACCACCAGACCGGTACCTCCACGCTGGAAGTCATCTATACCGTGCTGCACGCAGGCGGTAAGTTCGGCGGCGGCGGCTATAAGGTCTCCGGCGGCCTGCACGGCGTCGGCGCGTCGGTCGTCAACGCCCTGTCCGACTGGATGGAGGTCGAGACCCATAACGGCCGCGAGGATAAGAAGATCCGCTTCGACCGCGGCGCACGCTCAAAGCCCCTGGAAGATATCGAAAGCATCGGCCATACCGGCACCACCGTGCGCTTCCACGCAGACCCGAATATCTTTGAAACCACCCGGTATGAGTACGATACCCTCATCACCCGACTGCGCGAGCAGGCATTCCTCAACGCAGGCGTCGCCATCGAGATCCGCGACCTGCGCGACGTGGAGGAGGGCGGTCAGCCCGACGAGTCCGGCATGAAGAGCGAGTACATGAAGTACGACGGCGGTATCCGCTCCTTCGTCACCCGCCTCAACCGCTCCCGTACCCCCCTGCACGACGACGTCATCTACCTGCGCGGCGACCGCGCCGACTCCATGGCGGAGGTTGCGCTGCAGTATAACGACGGCTATACCGAAACCCTGCTCTCCTTTGCCAATAATATCAAGACCACCGAGGGCGGTATGCACGAGACGGGCTTCAAAAACGCCCTCACCCGCGTCATCAACGACTACGGCAGGAAGTATAACATCCTCCGCGACTCGGATAAGAACCTCTCCGGCGACGACGTGCGCGAGGGCCTGACCGCGATCATCTCGGTCAAGCTCATGGAAGCCCAGTTCGAGGGTCAGACCAAGACAAAGCTGGGTAACTCCGAGATGCGTACCCTGGTTGACCAGACCGTGAGCCAGAAGCTGGAGGAGTATTTTGAAGAAAACCCCAGCGTTGCCCGTACCATCATCGATAAGGCCATCAACGCCTGGCGTGCCCGCGAGGCTGCCAAGAAAGCCCGCGAGGCCACCCGCCGCAAGTCAGCTCTGGACGGCGCGTCCATGCCCGGCAAGCTCTGGGACTGCCGCGACCGCGACCCGGAGCTGGCGGAGATATTCATCGTCGAGGGCGACTCCGCAGGCGGCTCTGCCAAGGGCGGCCGCGACTCGGCCCATCAGGCGATCCTGCCGCTGTGGGGCAAGATGCTCAACGTCGAAAAGGCGCGGCTTGACAAGGTCTACGGCAACGAGAAGCTCATGCCCATCGTGCAGGCGCTGGGTACCGGCGTGGGCGCGGACTTCAACCTCGAAAAGCTGCGCTACCACAAGGTCATCATCATGGCCGATGCCGACGTTGACGGTTCCCACATCCGCTGTCTGCTTTTAACCTTCTTCTTCCGCTTCATGCGTCCGCTCATCGAGCACGGGCACGTGTATCTTGCCCAGCCGCCGCTGTTCAAAG
>SVMB01000058.1 GCA_015067675.1 Oscillospiraceae bacterium | reverse complement strand
GAACACGGCGCTTCTCCTGCAGGATATCCACACCGAGGTCGTTTTCTCTGACCGCACCACCTATGTGCCCTTCATCGCCGAGTCCCGCGAGGCTGTGGCACAGGTGACGGAGTTCGACGACGACTTCTACCGCATGGAAAAGACCTACCATCGCACCGTCAACGACCCCATGGCGCTGGGTATTGCCGGTCTTTCCCACTCCACCTCCACCCTCAACGCCCGTGCGCTGGACTTCATCGACGACATCGGTTACAATCAGCGTGAACACTGGTCCCGCTACACCCCCAACACCATCGTCGCCGACTCTCTCCTGGGATTCCGGTACATCCTCACCAAGGATCAGAAGCTTGAGACCTTCTACGAGCCTGTACTGACCTCCGGCGATATCACCGCCTGCCGCAATCCCTATGCCCTTCCCATCGTCTTTGCCGCGGCAACCGGCTTTGACGAGGAGATCATCAACTCCTCCAATCCCATCAACTTCCAGTGTCAGCTGGTCACTGCTCTCACCGGCGAGAACCACATGGATCTCTTCACGCCCATTCAGGACTTCACCCGTACCCTCTCCGGCGTGACCGAGTCCACCTACGGCTCTCACAAGCGCTTCACCTCCACCGGCAAGATGGGCTCCATCACCTTCACCGTGAACGTGGATCGCGACGGCCCGGTATACGCCTACTTCCCCACGGATTACCGTGACACCTGCGCTCTGGCGGTGAACGGCGAAACCTTGACCACGCTCTTTGGCAACGAGACCCAGATTGTTGTGTGGCTTGGCGACTACAAGGCCGGGGATATCATCGACGTATCCCTCACCGTCACCGGTGAGCAGGCGTATATCCGCAACGCCACGAGCTACTTCTATTCCCTCGACGTGGCAGCCTGGGAGGAAGCATACGCAAAGCTCTCCCGCTCTCCCCTGGAGCTGACCCGACGCACAGAGACCTTCATGCAGGGCACAATGACTGTATACGAAGACAACACCACCGTGTTCACCTCCATTCCCTATGAAGGCGGCTGGACGATCAAGGTTGACGGCGAGCCTGTTGAGGTCAAGATCGGCGCGGACTCGCTGGTATGCTTTGACGTACCGGTGGGCGATCATGAGATTGAGATGTCCTTCTGCCCGCCCGGACTGAAAGAAGGCGCGGTCATCTCCGCTGCGGCATTCGTGCTGTTTGCGCTGCTGGTTGTGTACCGCAAAAAGTGCGGCAGGCAGGTATAAAGCAATTAGTCTTGAGTTGACAGAAAAATCCGACCTATGTTCTCAATCATAGGTCGGATTTTTTGCAATTATTACCGATTATGAGAGGGTGATCCCGTGTAAAGGGAGCTGACTGAATGCTGACAAACCCTTCACCCCAGCGGGACACTTTTTCTTATATACAGGCAGCTTTGGTTCAAAGCAGCCTGTACGCCATTGGGTAACGTGGAATCAGCTATTTTCTGATCACATAGATGTATCTTGCCATTTGCTCTTTGAATTGTTCAAAGGATTGATTGCTGCACTCTGTTTGACCAATCAGCAAGGAATTCTTTTTTATCCATACTTTGATAGTCTCTATTCGACATATTCTCATTTAGCAGTCCGTGTGATTCAGTTTCAATCACATCAAAAGCCGCCCTCTCGGGCGGCTTTTCGTCTTACTTGCCTGCGTGGGGGCAGTTTTTGTTCGTGCAGCACTTGCAGCCTTCCTTCTCGGCTGCCGCACCGCGGCTGATCATGGAGATACCGGCGGATTCATAGACGCGCTCAAGATCGCGGCCGCCGCAGCCGGGGCAGGGAATCTTATTGTTCTCTTTTTCCTCGATGGTGGCCTGCACATTGAAGGTAGTGCCGCAGCGGCGGCATTTGAAATCATAAAAAGGCATGGGAACGCTTCCTTTCATCGTGAGAATTGGTAAGTAAGACTATTATAGCCTCTTTGCGAGAGATTTGCAACCTCTTTTTGTGACGCAGGAGTCGACGCAGCTTGATTTCTCCCTTGCAATTTTCCATAATGTGTGGTATCATGCTCTTATAGTTCCACTAATATATGCAAAGGAGTGCGTTCCCTATGATTTTCAAAGGTCTTAACCTCAACGTCAAGAACATCCCCGAATACGACAAGGGCTTTATCCCCTTCGCCCGCTTCATCGAAGCCTACAAGGCTGACGTCGCGGCCTGCGGCGGCAAGAAGCTCAAGATCGCCCTCGAGCGAGAGGACAAGCAGATCAGCATCTATGACACCGCCGTCTACGGCGATGCTGCCCATGAAGAGATCGACCGCCTGTTTGTTGAGCGTGTCGTGAAGGGTCTGCTGTGGATGCGCGGCGGCTTCCGTGTGTTCATCTGCGGTGACTGCGCTCTGGCCGACTACATCAAGGCCTGCTATCAGCCCGGCGGTCTGCGCGCTTTCGACGCCGACTTCATGGCCAAGGTTTACGAGCATCCCTTCGAGGTCATCGCCTGCGCTTACGACGAAGCTCCCGCTGCTTACGAGCTGACCAAGACCATCGGCCGTCATCTGGGCGGCTGCCGCATCGGCTTCGACGCCGGCGGTTCCGACCGTAAGGTTTCCGCTGTCATCGACGGCGAGCCCGTCTTCTCCGAAGAGGTCGTCTGGCATCCCAAGACCAATTCCGATCCCGATTACCACTACGAGGGTATTCTCTCCGCCTTCAAGTCCGCTGCCGAGAAGATGCCCCGCGTTGACGCCATCGGCGTTTCCTCCGCCGGTATCTACGTCGCCAACCGCACCATGGTCGCCTCTCTGTTCCTGAAGGTTCCGCAGGATCAGTTCGACGCCAAGGTTAAGGATATCTACATCCGTGCTGCCAAGGCCATCGGCGACATCCCGCTGGAAGTTGCCAACGACGGCGACGTCACCGCTCTCGCCGGCGCTATGGATCTGGAAGACACCAACGTTCTGGGTATCGCCATGGGTACCTCCGAGGCCGGCGGCTATGTTGACGGCAACGGCGCCATCACCGGTTGGCTCAACGAGCTGGCTTTCTGCCCCGTGGACCTCAACCCCGATGCCATGGTCGACGAGTGGTCCGGCGACTACGGCTGCGGCGTCAAGTACTTCTCTCAGGACTGCGCCATCAAGCTCGCTCCCGCCGCCGGCGTGGAACTGGCTGCCGACGCCACCCCCGCTGAGAAGCTCAAGGCTGTCCAGAAGCTGATGCTCGACGGCGACGAGCGCGCCCCCGGCATCTACCGCTCCATCGGTGTTTACCTCGCCAACGGTATTGCCCTGTACTCCGAGTTCTATGACATCAAGCACGTGCTGCTGATGGGTCGTGTTGTCTCCGGTGAAGGCGGCAACATCATCCTTGCCGAGGCCCAGCGCGTTCTGAAGGAAGAGTATCCTGAGGTCGCCGCCAAGGTCACCATGCACCTGCCGGACGAGAAGTCCCGCCGCGTCGGTCAGTCCGTCGCCGCCGCTTCCCTGCCCGAAGCATAAGTAAACTTCACGGGTCGCTGTGATTTATGCACAGCGACCCGTTTCCTTTTGGTGAGTATTGAATAGTGAACGATGAAGAAGAATAATTGCGTTCCTTCTTTATATGGGTGGTCACAGTGAGAAAACAGATTCTGATTCCTCTGCTCCTATGCCTGCTGCTTCTCGCCGTATGTATCGGCACGCAGTTGCCGGATCGGATTGAAAGCTTCTTGACTGAAACGCCTTATGAAGCACCGACCGGCCCCTATGCCGTGGTCACGGTCGGAGATAAGACCTGTGAGCCGTACTTCAACTGGCTGTCGAGCACGAGCTGGTCGGGACAGGGCATGGCGGCTGCCGATACCTTTAATTATCTGCCAAGAAATCTTCCAACAATCGAGGGCAAGCTCCCCACCGTTGTTTACAACAATGATCTCGTCATTACCTATCGTTCCGACGTGACCGGAAGATACGTCTATGTATATGACGAAGAATACCAGAATGTGGAGTTCTCGGGAGATTTTGCTGACCTGTCCTCGCTCCCCAACGGGCGGTATTTCGTGGCGATTTCCACCGTGATTCAGGGACGGTATGTACACCGTGCCAAGATGCATGAATCCACGGGCGGGGATCTGGTATTCGTGCTGGATAAGCACTGATGTACATAAAAGGCGCGGTGAAAACACCGCGCCTTGCTGCATCTAACCTGTTTACTGTTTTTTCAGCGTACCGGGATTTGTCCCCGTGTAGCGCTTGAAGAGCTTGCCGAAGTAGCGGACGTCCCGGATACCCACGGCTTCAGCCGCCTCGGAGACCGTGCAGCGGCCCGATTTGAGCAGATCGGATGCACGGCGTACCCGCAGCCGGTTGCGGTACTCCACCGGCGACATACCCTTGCAGGCTACAAACAGCCGCCGGAAGCTGGCCGTGGACATGGAACACAGCTCCGCGAGCACTTCCACCGGAAAGTCTGATGTGTAATGGCTCTCCAGATAGCTCAGAGCTTCCTTGATCCGTCCGTATTTTTCGTCGAGCTCCGCGCGGTTTGTGTCCCGCGCCATCTCGCACAGCAGCCGGAAGGTCAGTGACAGCCGCTCCAGCCAGTCAAACGGTCCCACCGCATCCGCCTTTTCCGCCAGTTCCCGCAGCAGCCCGTCGTAGACATGGTGGGTATCGTGAAAGAGCACGCTCGGCGCATCCTCAAAGCGGATATCCTGCCCCTGCGCGTCCCTGAGGATGATGTCCGCGACGACAAAGAGCGCGTCGGATAGCCACAGGGAATGGTACGCCGTGTCGCGGGGCAGATAGACCATGTCCCGCGCGCCTGCGTACAGCTCTTTGCCGTCCAGAAAGAAGCAGACCTCACCCGATGTTATGTAAACAAAGCGTTCCACCGCCGCCGGCTGCATTTCATGCCGGTGATTGGCCGGAACCTCGCAGTCCTCCAGCCGCAGGCTGACCAGCGACAGTTCCCCTATGGATGCATGAGCCAGTGAATTCATTTTCATGGGAAAAGTCCCTTCTTTCCTGCCTTTTGGCTTTTTACAGGTGTCAGGAAGCGATCTTCCGGCAAAAAACCTGCTCATCGGTGGATTTCTTCGCTGCAATTGCGGTTTTCAAACTTTTTCTCTGCGTTTTATTATACCATCCGCTGTTTTCACTGTCAACTTTTCTTCCGATGCCGCCCATTTTTTACGAAAAACTGATTGATTTGTCCCTGTTCAATTTCCCGTTTCACTGATACAATAAAAGTATCACAAATCAAGGGAGAAGCGTATATGGAAAACAACCTTACTCTGGCAGTCAAAGAACTTGCCTACCGCCTGGGCGCCGATCTGGTTGGTATCGCCAACATCGAGCGCTACAAGGATGCGCCCATCCGCATGAGCCCCCAGGGCATCCTGCCCACCGCCAAGTCCGTCATCGTCTGCGCCGTGCATCATCCCGATGCCGCCATCGAGCTCGACGGCGAGATTCATCCCCAGATCATGGGTCCCTACCGCATTCAGTACATCATGAACGACAAGCTGGACGTGCTCTCCTTCCGCATTGCCCGTATGCTCGACGATCTGGGCTACCCCTCCGTGCCCATCGCCAGCTCCAATATCTGGCGCTACCGCGGCTACAAGGAAATGGAGGCCACCTTCGCTCCCGATATCAGCCACATCTACAGCGCCGTCTGCGCCGGTCTTGGCGAACTTGGCTGGAACGGTCTGTGCATCACCCCCGAATACGGCGCCCGCAACCGCTTCATCTCCATCATCACCGAGGCTGAGCTGACCCCCACGCCCCTCTACAACGGTCCCAAGCTCTGCGATATGTGCGGCGAATGCATCCGCAAATGTCCCACCAACGCCTACCGCAAGGAAGTCAACGGTACCAAGAAGATCGTTGTCGAAGGCAAGGAGCACGTCTTCTGCAACAAGAACCTCTGGCGCTGCGCCTGGGGTGAGCATTTTGACATCGACCTGGATCTCCCGATCCCCGAGGTCGTGGACGAGAAGGTGCTTTTGGAGCACGTTGCCAAGTACGGTCTGCGCGGCGGCGAGTTCGGCGTCTGCCTGAAGGTCTGTCTGCCCAAGCATCTGCGCAACTGGGATGAGGATTACTGCAAGAAGACCGCGCGCCGCAAGCGTCATGTGACCCCCTCCGATCTGCCCGTGCATCGTCAGGTTTACGACAAGCTCCTGATCCATGCCCGTACCTGGGATCTGGACAGCGTCCACTTCATCTCCGCCGAATCCCTCGCCGGTGCCGGCATCGATATCAAACCTGAACTGCCCGACGGCGTCAGCGCAATTCTTCTGACCTCCCGTTATCAGCTGCCTGCCGGTACCGACATCGATCACGACGGCAGCATGGCTCACATCGAAAGCTTCGACAGCTGCCACAAGACCCGTGCCGACGCCCTGGACAGCTACGGCCGCATCGCTCAGTTCAATGTGGACTTTACTGAGCTCGATATGTGCCGCGAGCTTGAGACCCTGGGCTACACCGCGCTTCCCAAGACCACCATGGATCACGAGCCCTTCCGCGCTCTCTGCGGCGTGGCTGCTACTGAGAACACCTACATCCGCACCTCTCTGATCCTGTGCAGTGCACCCTTCGTCGATCGTGCCGCCACGGATCTCTCCTGTGCCGAGCCGTCCGCTGATCTCAAGGCGCAGATCAAAACTGCAGCCTTTGAAAAGGGCGCCGATCTCTTCGGCGTTGCCTCCGCCGCAACCGTCGACAGCATCACCGATCAGCTGCGCACCATTCGCGCCGGTGAAACCAAGTTCTCCGTTGAGGACAAGAATACCCGCATGATGCCCTTTGACCCCGTGGTCACCGAAGAGCTGCGCGGATTCACCCGTCCCACCGATCTGCTCCCCGATGCCAAGTCCGTCATCGTGATGGGTATCCACTATCCCGACACTCCTGCTGCCCGCGTCGGTCAGCCCCCTGCCGAGTCCGTCGGTCCCTATGTATTCACCCAGTATGAGGTCAACCGTCTCACCGGTCATCTGGCCTATTCCATCTGCCGCAAGCTCAACGCTCTGGGCTACGAGGCTGTTTACTCCCACAATCTGACCGGAGCCGGTTCCACCGTCGGCAGCCCCCGCGGTCAGTTCAACGACGCCACCTGTAATGCTCTGGAAGCCGTCGCTGCCGGTATCGGCAAGATGACCCTCAACGGCTCCGTCGCCACCGAGCAATACGGCATCCATCAGCGTTTTGTCGCCATCGTCACCAACGCCGATCTGGAAGCCGACGAAGTCAAGGCCGGTCTGGCCGATGCCTGCTCCGGCTGTGAAAAGTGCCTGACCGCCTGCCCCACCGGTGCGCTGCGCCGTGAGCATCTGACCGAGCTGGATATCGCCGGTCAGAAGGTGACCTATCTGCCTGTTGACGCCCATCGCTGCGACTGGGCCACCAAGTTTGCCCTGATCGCCGAGGAAGGCAATATGTACACCGGCAACTTCACCGATATTCCCTGCCCCGAGACTGTCACGGCTGAAAATCTGGCGGATGCCCTGCGTCAGCAGGATCCCGTTTTCAAGTTCCGTCCGGTCACCGGTGAAAAGTGCATTGTCAACTGCCCTCTGCGCGGCTAAATTTCTCCTACGTACGCTAAAGTGAGTTAAAATACGGCGGATTCCGTGATTTTCGGAATCCGCCGTATTTATATGTTTTCCTATCGCTTTTGGGTGACCCGTTACACCTCAAGCCGCCGGATCCCGTCGTATCCGCAGGCGGCGTACAGGAAATCCCCGATGCGGCCGCAGAATTCCGGGTGCAGCCCGGTCATGCGCTGTGCGATGAAGCGCGGGTGATGCGCATCGGTGATATCCAGCACCTGCATCCCGCCGGTACAGCGGTTGAGAAGGATCAATTTCTCCCCATCCACGAAGGGATTTCCCGAGAGGACGATGCCCGGGAACCGGATACCCTCCGGCAGCGTTTCCAAAGCGTCCATCGCGTCAAGGCAGAAGTAGCTTCCGTCCCGGATGAGGATCAGCTTTCCTTCGTATTCACAGGCACCATCGGCAAACGGGCAGAAATACTGCCCTGCGGAAGAAATCTTCCTCATCTCCTCCCGGGCAGCGAGCACCGTCGACCCTGCTGAGAGAGGAAGGGCCAGCAGACGGTCGGATGCAGACAGCGCACGCAGCTGCCGACCGTAGAGCATGGGCAGGCGGCACTCGTTTTCAGTGGCACACAGACACCCGTCATCCTGTATCTCCAGCAGTGCAATCCCCGCGACTCCCAGTTCCGCCGCGAGGTGATCCCCCGTCGGCACGATCTGGCGTACATTCCCGATTCCGCTCACACGGCCAAGCTCCGTAAGCCGATCACCAATCTCATAACAGGCCGCGCCGCCGATACCTTCCGCCGCACAGAGCCTGCCCCGGTGGATGATCACATCCCGGCAGATGCCCGGCGTGGGGTGGGTATAGAGATGATTCCCACGCAGATCAAGTACGGCAATGCCTGCCTCGCCAGCTGCGGCGTATATGCGGCTGTTGTACGCTGCGAAGCTGTGAATCTGTGCGTCCACACAGAAGAAAACGGGCAGATCAGAACACTTTTCCCGCTGTTTTGTTTCTGCAAAGTTTGAAAACGCCGGCTGAGGCGTCACAAATCGTCTCAGTTCACCGACAGGCTGCAGCATATGCACCCCGTCGGTATCTGAAGCTGCAAAGAGGATGCCGCCGACAGCCGCGCAGTCGGTGATGGCGGCACACTGCACCTGTATGGAGGGCGGCGTGACGCTCTGATGGGCAAGCGGTGCCAGCCGATAATATCCGGTGTACACGGGAGAGGTGAGGTTTGACAGGTCGATGGTGAAGATGCCGTTCATGGAGTCGGTGAACACGCAGCTTTTTCCGTCGGAGAATACCCGCCAGGTATCGGGGCCGCCAAACATGGGCGGCGCTTTCAGGGTCGCCAGCCATTCGGGCGATGCGGGATCTGTGACGTCGAAAATCTCCACGCCGTGACCGCATCCGTAGCCTTCCGCCAGCATTTCCGCAGTGACACAGGGGAAGTTCTGATACTTCCTGCGGTTTTTGAGCTTTGCCGCATGATGTCCCGTGGAGGTCAGGCAGATGAGCCGTCCATCCCGCTCAATCACGCACACGCCGTCGGCAAATCCGTCCACAGCATAGCATGCACATTCCCGAGGATACGCCGGATCATAGATATCAAAAATCCTGACCTGACGGTTGATCCAGTCGCCGATGTAGGCATAGCTTTCCTGCAGCCACACCGACTGGGCTTCACCGCACAGGAAATCCCCCAGCCGCCGGAGATGTTCGGGATCGCGGATGTCATAAAGCTCGCAGCCCATGTGGCGGTTGGTTACGGCCAGCAGTCCACCGCCTGCGGAAACGCCGGTGGCAAGCTCAAGGGAGTCAATCGTATGAACAAGCTTCGGGGCCATGGGATCGCGCAGATCACAGACGTACACGCCGCAGTCCCGAGCGGTGACATAGGCAAAACCGAAGCAGACCGCGATCTGCCGGATGTTGGATAACCCATCCAGGGATGAAAGCATTTCCGTCCCGCCGTCTTTGCCGATCCGATAGAGTATCAATCCCGTTTTCGTCCCGCAGATCAGGATATCCTCCCCCAGCGCCGCCACAGCCATGCAGGGATGTGCAAGCTTTCCCAGATGACGCATTTTCTCCCCAAATGGTGGCTGTTTCGTGCCTACATGACAGGCGCTGATTTTTCCGTTCAGTATTGACATGATGCTCCTCCGTTCATAATCTGAAAAGTCCGGGGCTTCAATCGCTTTATGAAAATTATAACACGTTCCATCATTCCGGACAACTCCCGTCGCGCTTTAACCCGTCGTTTTCCCGTACAAAATCCCCTGCAGCTATTGGAAACCTGTCCGGATTATGATAAAATGAGGGTAACTCAAAGACTGCTGTCATCACGGAGGTATTCCCTATGAACGTGATCCTGTTTATGGCCGACCAGATGCGCGGCGACTGCATGGGCTGCATGGGAAACGATGCCATCAAAACGCCCCATCTCGATATGCTGGCGGCGCAGGGTACCCTCTTTACCCGCGCTTACACGCCTTCCGCTTCCTGTGTTCCGGCACGTGCCTGTCTGCTCACCGGCATGGATCCCTGGCACACGGGCATACTCGGCATGGGCAGCGGCATGAAGCCCATCTCCGACCGCTACGAGCACACCCTGCCCGGTGAACTCTCTGCCGCCGGGTATCACACCTGTGCCGTCGGCAAGAATCACTTCACGCCTCAACGCGCCCTCAACGGATATCATGCCACGATTCTGGATGAATCCACCCGCCAGATCGACCGCGGCTTTGTCTCCGATTATGTGGAATGGTACGGCAAGCAGACCGGCGACCCGGACGGCTTCTGGGACACGGGTCTCAACTGGAACGGCTGGCTGGGACGACCCTTCCATGCCGATGAAACCCTTCATCCCACCCACTGGACGGCTGACCGCGCCATCGAGTTCCTCAAAAAGCGCGATCCCGGCAAGCCTTTCTTCCTCAAGTGCAGCTTCGCCCGTCCCCACTCTCCCTATGATGCGCCGCAGGTGTACTATGATATGTACAAGGACCGTGAACTGCCCGCGCCGTATGTTGGAGACTGGAGCGATTGCAACGATGTCCCCTATGATGCGCTGCAGGTCAACGCCTGGCGCGGGCGCCAAAAGCCCGAAGACATCCATACTGCCCGTGCTCTCTACTACGGCAACGTCACCTTCATTGATCACAGCATCGGCCGCGTGCTCAATCAGCTCACCAAGCTCGGTCTATATAACGATACGATGATTATCTTCACCTCCGATCACGGCGACATGCTGGGCGACCATCATCTCTGGCGCAAGACCTACGGCTACGAAGGTTCTTCCCACATCCCCATGCTTATCTAGCCTGCCCTCGGTCAGGGACTGCCCATGCAGAAGTGCGACCGTGTGGTGACGCTCTCCGACATCATGCCCACGGTGCTGGATGCTGCAGGCGTGACCATTCCCAACACCTGTGACGGTGCTTCGATGATGCCGCTGGTTCGCGGTGAGGACGCCGACTGGCGGGAAACCGTAATCTGTGAGCACTGCGCCTGCTATTCCCCCGAGCAGGAAAATGTCTTTGTCACCGACGGACACCACAAGCTCATCTTCTTCCCGCTGGATGGCTCGCTGCAGCTCTTTGATCTGGATCATGACCCCGGTGAATGCAAAAATGCGCTGGATGATCCCGATTACCGGGCAATCAGGGACAAGCTGACAGAGAAGCTGATCGGGGAATTTACGATGCGCGGCTGGCCGGTAACGGACGGCGAGCGGCTTCTTGCCAAGCCTCAGGGCATGGTGCTCACCTCTCCTCACGCCGGCATCTACGGCGTGAAGCAGTAAACGGAGGATCCCTATGCCGCCTGTCAATCTGCTGATTAAACCCGCCTCCGCTCTATGCAACATGCGCTGCCGGTACTGCTTTTACGCCGACGTATCGGAAAATCGTGAAAGCCGGAGTTTGGGCATGATGAGCCTTGAAACCCTCGAGCAGACCGTCCGGCGTGCCTTTGAATACGCCGATGGTTTTGCCGGCTTTGCCTTTCAGGGCGGCGAGCCGACCCTGGCAGGACTGCCCTTCTTTGAAGCGCTGCTTGCCTTTCAGAAGAAATACAATACCAAAAACATCCCCGTACACAATTCCATCCAGACAAACGGCTATCTCATCGATGAACAATGGACGGATTTCTTTGCCGACAATCACTTTCTCGTAGGTCTCTCCATCGACGGCACGAAAGAAGCCCACGACTCCCTGCGGCTGGATGCTGCCGGAGAGCCCACCTTTGATCGCGCCGTTCGGGCAGCACAGCTTCTGCGCGCGCGCCGGGTGGAGTTCAACATTCTCTGCGTGGTTTCAAACTTTGTTGCCCGTCATCCCCGCCGGGTCTATGAGCAGCTGAAGCCCTACGGTTTTCTTCAGTTCATCGCCTGCCTTGACGGCTTCGACGGTGAGAAAGCTCCCTGGTCGCTGACCAATGACCGGTATGCGGCATTCCTACGGCAGACGTTTGAGCTCTACCACCGTGACTTCCTGCAGAGCAGGTATGTCAGCATCCGCAATTTTGACAACTACATCCGCATCCTCATGGGCAACCCTCCCGAGAACTGCGCGATGAATGGTCAGTGCACCTGTTACTGTGTGGTGGAAGGTGACGGCAGCGTCTATCCCTGCGACTTCTACGTGCTGGACGAGTGGAAGCTGGGCACCGTGGCGGACAATTCGCTGTCTGAAATGATCGGTTCCGGGACCGCCGCCCGTTTTGTGGATGGATCCCGGTACGTATCGGAGGAATGCCGAAGCTGCCGCTATCTCCGGCTCTGCCGGGGCGGCTGCCGCCGGGAGCGTGAACCGTTCACCGACGGAACGCCCGCTCTTAACCGTCTCTGTCCTGCTTTCCGGGCGTTTTTCGACGCAGAACTGCCCAAAATGCTTGAAATCGCATCAATTCTGCGCAGGCAGCAGATGCGCTGAGGCAAATTCCATCCTATTCGGAGGTAACACACATGAAAACACTCCGCGGCACCGCCCTTTACTGCGGTATCGGCAAATCCATCGACGAAATGAAGGCTCATCTGGAACAGGCCGCCTCCGTCGGCATCAACGCCGTCTTTTCTTCCCTCCAGCTGCCGGAATCAAACCGTGACGAGCTGCTGCGCGACTTTCCCCGCATGGCGCAAATCGCCCACAGCTATGGCATGATCGTCGACACGGATATCAGCCCCCGCTCCGCCAAACTCTTCGGCCTTGATCTGCATGACTTTGCCGCCTTCAAGCAGATGGGTGTGGACTACGCCCGGCTCGACTACGGCTACTCTGATGAAGCGCTGGTCGAAGCAACCCACAACACCCTCGGCATCACCATCGAGCTCAACGCTGCCCATGCCACCGAAGCGTGGCTGCAGAAGGTCATCGCGCTGGGCATCAACCGCGAGCAGATTCACTTCTGCCACAATTATTATCCCATGCGCTACACCGGCCTGAGGCTGGAAGAATTCGGCGCAATCAACGACCTTCTCCACCGTTACGGCTTCCGCGTGGGCGGCTTCCTGGCTTCCCAGATCCATCAGCGTCCTGCCTGCGCCGTTGGGCTTCCCACCGTGGAGCGGCATCGTGAGATGAACGCTTTCACAGCCGCCCAGGAGGCGATCCTCTACGGTCTGGACGACCTCTTTTTCGGCGACGACTTTGCTTCTCCCGAAGAGCTCAAGCTGATCATGGACGTGGATCCTGAGGTGGTCACCTTCCGTATGCGTCCGTTTGTGGAGGGTGAACTGACCCAGTGGCTTCTCGGCCGTCGGCTCTATCAGACCCAGCATGGACTGGACAACATCATTCGCTCCTCCTTCGGCGAGCTTGCCTACCACGGAGACACCGATTTCACCTTCTCCTGCCAGCGTCATCGCGGCGATGTAACCGTGTGCAAGTCCACTCTCTGGCGCTATGCCGGTGAGATCGAGATCGTCCGTCAGGATCTGCCCCGTGACATGAGCATCGGCCTCATCGGTCGCATCATCGACGAGGATCTGCCTCTGCTGGAGAGCTTCCGCAGCGCAAAGCAGTTCCGCTTCATCCGGGACGATCAGTAATCAAACAGACAAAAAGCGAAACGGAACCCCGGTTTTCACGGGTATTCCGTTTCGCTTTTCATTTTACATCATGCACACGCCCAATGAATATCACACAAGCTCCGAGGTATGCGGTACCTTTGAGATACGGGGTGCGGCCCCCGTCAGGTGGGAGATATCCCGGTAGGCGGCAATCGTATCATCGGCAAACATGCCTGTGGGAATCTGGGACGTCCAGCCTGATTCATCAAACGCCGGCGCGTCGATCCCCAGGGCATACAGCACCACCGCCGCGAGATCGCGGATGTTGATGTTGCCAAGCTCTGCCTTCTGCACGTTTCTGCCTGCAGCGGCGAAGGTCACGTACTTCTCTCCATCCGTCCAGCCCCCGTGACTGCCCTTGCCCGTACCGGGATTGGTGCCGCCGTGGTCGGCGATGACGATGAACAGGGTATCCTCCAGAATCCCCGCCTGTGCTGCCGCCTCATGGATATCGTTCACCAGCTCGTCCACCTCATGGATGCGCTTGAGATGAGCGGGCGTACCGTAGCCGTTGCCGTGACCGGCGCCGTCCACGCTGTCCATCTGGACAAAGAGGAAAGTGGGCTTCTTGGCACGGATGTAGTCGCAGATGATGGGCGTGAGCTCTGAATCCCGGGCAGTGTCATGGGATACGCCGAGGTTATCCTCAACGATGCCGTAGGTAATCGGGTTCCAGTCGCAGTAGGAACCAAGCTCTGCCCCGGGCATCGCCGCGCGGATACGGCGAAAGAGCGAGGGAAACGGTGAATCGGTGGGATAGGGCGTGGAACTGACGATGGCATTGGTCAGTCCGTGAACCTCGGGTCCGACTCCCAGAAGCATGGAGCCCCAGCATTCGGCTGAGATAGACGGATTGGAAGCGATTGCATCATAGGTCACAGCGCCTGAAGCAAAGATACGATCAAAGTGAGGCGTATCGGCGTCTTTGATAAAGGAGCCTGCGCCGTCGATACCGACGACAATCACGTGGGAATACTTCTGTACAGACATATGCGGCCTCCTTGAAAGGCAAGCAGATTCAGCTCAACGCTGTTTTTTGTATTGTAGCATGCCGTAATGGTACTGTCAATCAAAAAAGCATGCAAGTTTTGCGTAATCGCCTTGCTATTTGTCCAAATTACTGCTACAATACAAACAGAAACACGCCCTTTACAACCATTGGAGGTACTGTCATGGCAAAAGAGTTTTCCTCCGGTGACGCAAAACGCCTGATTGAGAAGCATCGCAAGCTCATTCAGCAAATGCAGAAAGCCGTCACCCAGTCCGATACCTATATCCGCGATATCAAAAACGCCGCCGATCAGCTCGCCGACCAGGAAGCACAGAATATACTCAAAAACATTCCCGTTGAGGAAATCAACCGCGATCGTCAGGGGATTCGTGTCAAAGCACTGCGGGAAGCCGGTATCTGCACGATGGCCGATGTGCATAAGGCGTCCGTCCAGAAAATCGCCGCGGTCCGCGGCATCGCGGATGACTCTGCCGCTGAAATCAAAAAGCAGGCCGCTGAGTTCGCGGCCAAAACCCGCGACGAGGTCAAGCTCCGGCTCAGTGCGGATGATCGCAATCCCCAGGCGACGAAACTGCTCACCGCTGCCTTTTTCTACAAGTCCGCGTACGCTGCCTTTACCCACTGCCGCGAGCACTGGAACTCCCAGCATGCAGCAGTTGAGAACGCCATTGCCGCGCTGATGCCCTCCACCGGCGGCATCAAATGGCTCTTTGCGTCCAAAGAAAAGAAAGAAAAAGCCATCGACGCCTACACATACCTCTCCGAACTGCTCACCGGCGATTACGGTCAGGAAATCGAGGCGGCCATCCCGGAGATTGACAAGCTTCAGCGTCTGCGTTTTTCTTCTCCCTGGGACGACTTTATCAAAAACCCCATTGACTACTTTACCTTGCTTGAACAGCTCCTTCCCGGACGCTTCGGCGAAGATGAAAGTCTCCACGGACTTCCCGAGGAGCTGGCCAGGTCCATCATGGAGCAGCCGCTTCATCTCGACGGACTGCGCTGCACACTCCGCCGCTATCAGGAGTGGGGTGTTCGCTACATTCTCCATCAGAAAAAGGTGCTTCTGGGTGACGAAATGGGCCTCGGCAAAACCGTACAGGCCATCGCCGCGATGGTATCCCTGCACAACAACGGCGCCACGCATTTTCTGGTTGTCTGTCCTGCCAGCGTTGTCACCAACTGGTTCCGCGAGGTAGGGAAATTCAGCGAACTGAAAGTAACCAAGATTCACGGTCCCACCCGTGCAGCCTCTCTTGCCCAATGGCAGAAAGAAGGCGGCGTCGGTGTCACAACCTTTGAAACCACCGGCTTCATCCAGCCTGACGAGAGCTTCCGATGCGATATGCTCATCGTCGATGAGGCACATTACATCAAAAATCCCGGTGCGCAGCGCACGGTGAACACAAAAAACATCTGTACCCGGGCCGAGCGGCTTTTGTTCATGACCGGTACGGCGCTTGAAAACAACGTCGATGAAATGATCGAGCTGGTGGGAATCCTGCAGCCAGATACCGCCGCAGAGATCCGCTCCATCGCGTTTTTGTCCACCGCACCGCAGTTTCGTGAGAAAATTGCGCCGGTTTACTACCGCCGCCGCCGTGAGGACGTACTGACCGAGCTTCCCGAGCTGATTGAGAACAAGGACTGGTGCACGCTTTCCAAGGCCGAGGAAGTCGTATACGAACAAGCGGTCTTGAACCGCAAATACGCCGAAGCACGCCGGGTTTCCTGGAATGTGGATGATATTTCCCAGTCCTCCAAGGCGCAGCGCCTGCTGGAAATCGTGGAAGATGCCGAGGAGGACGGCCGAAAGGTCATCGTCTTTACCTTCTTCCTGGACACCATCCGCAAGGTGGAGAGCTGTCTGGGCGATCGCTGTATGCAGCCCATCGTCGGCTCCGTCACGCCTCAGCGCCGTCAGGAAATCATCGATGAATTTGACAAGGCTCCCGCAGGTTCCGTCCTGGTCGCCCAGATTCAGTCCGGCGGTACAGGTCTCAACATCCAGACTGCCAGCGTGGTGGTCATCTGCGAGCCGCAGTTCAAGCCCTCCATCGAAAATCAGGCCATCTCCCGCGCCTACCGCATGGGTCAGGCCCGCAATGTGCTGGTTCACCGGCTGCTGTGCGACGATACGGTGGATGAAAAGATCACGCAGCTGCTTGAGCAGAAGCAGTCGATCTTCGACGCCTTCGCCGATGAATCCGTCGTGGCCGATGAAAGCATGGAGCTGGATCTGAAATCCTTTGACACCATCATCGACGAAGAAATTCAGCGCATCAACGAAAAAAACGGTACCCAGCCGGCCGCAGCTCCTTCTCAGGCCTGATGCCTTTTGCCCACAGACAATATACGCCGAAGCCTTTTTCAAGGCTTCGGCGTATTCTTTATCTGTCGATTACCATGTCCCGTGAACTTTTTGCTGTTCCCGCATCAGTCTGCTTTCGGGGTTATAATAGGGCTCCGGGCCGCGCAGCTCACTGTCACCGATGGACATATCTGCACGGATTGCGCTGTCATAGGGTGATCTGCCAAGCCCCGGGATGGGGATTCTGGCAAGACCGGTCAGGAAGAGCGCATGAAAGCGCACCTCGGCTGCAAAGGAATTGAAGGACGTATTTGCCGTATGGGTCGCCAGAATTGCGTATTTTTCCTGCATGGTAAGATTCTTCGCATCTGCAATGCGGATATACGCATGGTCGCAGATAATCTTTCCTGCAGCGGTGTTATTGGCGTCGATAAAGCGCACGAGCCTTGCATTTTTACCGTTTGGATGCAGCGCAGCATCCAAACAGATCTGTGCGTACTTCTCCGGCACGGGAATCAGATCCTGCAGCGCCTGTGAGGCGATCTTCTGCACATAAAGCTCCGCCGTCAGATAAGCGCCTTTCGCCTCCGCACGGACAAAATAGGATTTGAGCTCTTCGTGATGCCGCTGCTTTCGGGCGGCTACTGTTCGATCAACGGCACGGTTGAGCGCCTGCAGGTTTTCAACCGACACGTCATCCAGACACCTGACAAGACTTGCTTCTTCAAATGCCACAAACGAAATCGTGGAACCCGGGATATCACCATCCGCCAGTCTGCCATTCTTTGCATCATGCTCCTGCTCCCGCATCTTGAACAGACTGTATACCCACTCCTGCTTCCATAAAAGTGCACACGGATACCAGTCGTCATAGAACCTGTCGCAGTCCCGCGGCTGGCCGGAGTCATTATAAAACGTCACAATACCCGCTGCCTGCAGGATATCTGCAAGCGACCTGGATGCAGCATACCAGCCGTCGTCGGTGCAGAATATCTCTTCTGTGCGCAGGCAGTCCCGTGTCGTCAGTTTTTCAAACAGCGGCGGGATCACTCCGTCCGCACTGCGCATATACCCGTTCATCGCATCCTCATACTCCCGCAAAACCTTTGTTTTTACCAGTATACCGCATCGGGAGCTGCCTGTCAATTCACCATGCAGCTTCCGATGCCGCAAAATCAACACTTATTCCGTCAACTTTTCAAAAAAGTCATTGCAATGTCGCTTTCCTGCTGTTATAATAAAGCTTAAAGGATATCCCATATCCATCCTACACGTACGGAGGCTCACACATGAATACCAAACCCGGAACCAAATGTATCCACGAAGGCTGGAAGCCCCAGAACGGTCAGCCCAGACAGCTCCCCATCATCCAGAGCACCACTTTCCCCTATGCCACCAGCGATGACATGGGCAAGCTCTTTGACCTTGAAGCCGAAGGCTACTTCTATACCCGACTGCAGAACCCCACCAACGATATGGTCGCGGCCAAGATCTGTGCTCTTGAAGGCGGCGTCGCTGCCATGCTCACCTCTTCCGGTCAGGCTGCCAACTTCTATGCCGTTTTCAACATCTGCAACGCCGGTGATCACTTCATCGCTTCCTCTTCCATCTACGGCGGCACCTACAATCTCTTCGGTGTTACCATGAAAAAGATGGGCATCGAGTGCACCTTCATCGATCAGACTCTGCCGATTGAGGAGCTTGAGAAGTACATCAAGCCCAACACCAAGTGCATCTTCGGTGAAACCATCACCAATCCCACCATCTCCGTCTTTGACTTTGAGAAGTTCGCCACTCTCGCTCACAAGCACGGCATGCCCCTCATCATCGACAACACCTTCGCCACGCCCGTCAACTGCCGTCCCTTCGAGTTCGGCGCCGACATCGTCACCCATTCCACCACCAAGTACATCGACGGTCACGGCGTCAGCGTCGGCGGCTGCATCGTGGACAGCGGCAACTTCGACTTCGCCGCCTACGGTGACAAGTTCCCCGGCCTGAACACCCCCGATGATTCCTATCACGGTATTATCTACACCGAGCGTTTCGGCAAGGGCGCCTTCATCACCAAGGCTACCTCCC
The DNA here is from genome assembly GCA_015067675.1 of Oscillospiraceae bacterium. Taxonomy (GTDB): domain Bacteria; phylum Bacillota; class Clostridia; order Oscillospirales; family QAMX01; genus SIG502. Next base: position 2,988 of record SVMB01000058.1, on the reverse strand, counting down.
AGCTCATGCGTGACCTGGGCTCCATCCAGTCTCCCCAGAATGCCTTCTATATCAACCTCGGCCTGGAGACCCTCCATGTCAGAATGCGCGAGCACTGCGCCAATGCTCTGACCATCGCCAAATACCTCAAGGCCCACGACAAGGTGGCCTGGGTCCATTATCCGGATCTGGAGGACGACGAGTACAACGCTCTGGCCAAGAAGTATCTGCCGAATGGTTCCTGCGGCGTTCTCGCCTTCGGTCTCAAGGGCGGCCGTGAGCAGTCCATCAAGTTCATGGACTCCCTGAAGTTTGCCAGCATCGCCACTCACGTTGCCGACAGCAAGACCTGTCTGCTGCATCCCGCCAGCCACACCCATCGTCAGCTCTCCGAGCAGCAGCTCAAGGAAGCCGGCGTCGCGCCCGACCTCATCCGTCTCTCCGTCGGTATTGAAGATGTGGGCGACATCATCGCCGATATCGAGCAGGCTCTGGATGGTATCGTGATCGAGTAATTGCATACCAGTCAGCTGTCCTGACCCCATAACCCTATGACACTGCCCCCATTGATCAGTCAGAAACAAAACTTTGAACTGAGAAATGGGGGCAGTTACCATTCAAAACGGAGGATTGTGCAATGATCTTCTTCGACGAGGACTGCAATGCCCGCTATTACCGTGCAGAAGCCGGTACCATCCTGCCCCAGGATCTGGATCCCGCGGTGGATCTGCTGGAAGGCACCGACACCGGCGTTTTCGTGGTCGGCGTCAACGGCATGAACCCCTGCTATCCCGGCAGCCGGGTGATGAAATCCTTCACCGACGGCTTTGATATGACCCTAGGTCTCGATCAGCCCTGGATGGAAGGCTCCCGCAATCCCTGGCCTTACCGTCAGGCAGCAAACACGTTGGTTCTCTGGAATCACGGCGTGGACTCCAGCCAGTACCTGATGGACCGCGCACGTGATAAAGGCATGGTTCCCTGGGTGACAATCCGCATGAATGATCAGCACTCCACATGGATTGAGCGCTGCCCGGGGCACTCCGACTTCTGGATGGATCATCCCGAGCTTCGAACCCGCAGTCATTTCCCGGAATCCGGCCTTTCCTACGAGCACGCGCTCGTTCGTGAGACGTTTCTCGCGCTCGTAGAAGAAATCATGGAGAAATACGACGCCGAAGGCTATGTCATCGACTGGATGCGTCATGTTCCGCACTTCGACGACGATGCCGGTGAAAAAAACATCCCTCATCTCAACGATTTCATGAAGCGTGTGCGTGCCCTGGCTGATCGCTTCGAACAGCTCCGCGGTCACGCCATCGAGATCGCCGCCCGTATTCCTTCCTCCATACGCGCTGCCCGTCATCACGGTCTTGACGGTGTTGCATGGGCTCAGCAGGGCAGCATCAATCGCCTCATTATCAGTCAAAAGTATATCCGTAACTATGAGATTGACGCCAATTCATGGAAAGAGGCCATCGGTAACCCCCTTTTCCCCGTAACCGTCACCGTCGACGCCGCCTATCAGCCCTATCCCGGCTATCCTGCCGGCAAGAATCAGGGAGTCTGGCTCAACGAACCCTATGATCGCCGTCAGCTGGCCTTTATACGCGGTGCCTGCCGCATGGCGCTGGCGCATGGTTCCGATGGAATCTATTACTTCAACTTCATGGGACTCAGAAACCGCAAGGATATGCCCGAAATCTTCACCGAGTGCGGTGACTTAAAAAAACTTCAGTGCCATAACTTCGCCGTAGACATCACCTACGATGATCTGAACATGGACGAAAGCGATTTTCTGAAAGGCTGGCGTGCCGGAACGACTGACGCCTATTTCAAGGGCTGGCGTGATGAGCGCAAGGCCCAGGGCATCTATCCCTATCAGCTCCCACAGGAACTCTCGCCCGGTGAATCCTGCACGCTTATCTTCCGTACCGGTCCCGTAACAGAGCCGATTTATCGGCTGGCGCTGCGCTTTGAGGGTATTACCGATGCTGAAGTAACCTTGAACAGCACCCTGTGCAGATTTGAAAACGGCAAATACGTCGTCCCGTCCGGGAGGGACTATCCCGATGACCACGCAGTTGTGACGGTGAAGAATACGTCCGGCAAGCCGTATGAGCTGCTGCGTGCCTCTCTCTACTTCACTCTGGAGGAGGGCACCATCGCCGACATTCCCGAAGAAGAGAAAGATCTGACAGTCTATGGCAACGGTATCGTGTGATTTCCTGCAGTACCAAAGGCCTGCCGCCGGTATGAAACCGGCGGCAGGCCTTTTTACATGAACAACGATATTCTGTTACGAAATAGTCACTTCCAGACGCTCCACATGGATATCACCATCCACTGTACATGCAACGCTGAATAGATTTTCTCCCATGCGTACTGCATCGGCCGGAACCGGAATTGTCAGCATAAGCAGCGGATGCGGTGAATCGGTATAGCAGCCCGATCCGCTGGAGGCGCCCTGTGGCTTGGGCCAGCGAATCTGACGGTCCAGATACGCTGGGTCGGCGCTTTTTACATTCAACGGGATACCGTTTGCCTGTATCGCAAACGCATGGGCGTCATACGAGCCTGAAATCAACACCTGAGCCGTAATATTACTGCGGGTATCATAGAGCTTTAAGGGGATCCGGGCAGGCGCGTCAGGAGTCACTGCCGCCGGAAGCGGTGCAAAGCAGTTGGTACCCCCAGCACCGGTTGCCCAGGGATATCCGCCGCGGCGCTCCACCACGTAGGTACGCGGAAGAGTATCGTCGGTGCACTGCTGAATCTGCCGGAAGAAGTTGGTGAACTCACTGGTAACCAGGAACTTCCCTTCTCCGGAGATTAAAGGTTCAAATATTTCCGCCGTGGCGGTTTTGTAGTTAAACCCCACGATACCGTCCGCTTTCTCAGCAATCCAGTTGGCAAATACACCCCGGTAGAAGGCGTCCTCCCGCCAGTGACAGGCATCTGAACAATGCCAGATATCCCAGCAGGGGTATACTTCCACGTTCGTTCCTT
>SVMB01000057.1 GCA_015067675.1 Oscillospiraceae bacterium | reverse complement strand
TGATTCTGGGCGCCGATCACGTAGCGAAACCCTAAATCCATCAGCTGCTGCTTTGTCACCGCCATCTCAGGCTCGAGCAGTTTCCCCGTCAGATCCGGCGCCCAGCCATCCCGACTGCCGGTGCGCGCGATATGCTCATGCAGGCTCAGCGCATAGGGCTCCAGTTCCGCGCCCAGAATCAGCTCCGGCACGCCGCTCCTGAGCCGGTGATAATCCCGGGAGGCCAGACGCATATGGTTCATGAACCGTTCTTCGTTGGTGTCGATGTGATCGGAAATGCCGATATATTCAAGCCCCTGCGCTCTGCCGGATGCGATGACGGTCTCCATGGCAAGCCAGGAATCGTGGGATGCGGTGGTGTGGATATGCCAGTCGGAATGGATCATTTGTCAGTGCTCCTTTTGATGCTGCAAATCGGTGGGAAACGGCGTCCGGGATGCCCCGGACGCCGTTTAAGCTGTGCCAAACGCGTCAGATCAGTCGTGCAGATCGATCACATGAACGGTGCCCAGACGGTCCATGCCGCCGACGGCGAGGGTCTTTTCGTCGGGAGACAGGCAAATGCTGGAGAGCACATTGGACGCGGTGGGACGGTAGTAACCGAAGGTGTTGTAGTTGAGGATACCCAGCTGACGCAGGCCGTGGCGGTCGTCGTAGGTGAAGATGTAGCCCAGATCCTCATAGTCACCGGAGACGCCCCAGAGCTTATCCTTGGCCTTATTCGTGCACAGGCAGCGTACGGGACCGTAGGCGGAGGCATTGCCGACGGCGTAGACGGTACCGTCCTCGCTGACCATGGCGCACATGGCGTCGCGGGTACCCACGAAGGTGCGGCCGTCATGCCACTTGATGTCGGCGGTGGCGTAGGCGCGGTAGCGGCGGCCAACGGCCTCGGGCAGACGCTCACCTTCGGCGAGGCAGGCCGGATCAAAGCTCACCGGACGGGGATAGATGTTGTCCCGCAGCCAGGTCTTGTACTCATCACCGATGGAGGAAAACTCCATGCGTCCCCGCAGCTCACGGCCGCGGATACGGAATACATACTTGGCCTCGTCAAACGGACAGGGAACGCCGGGCTCACGGCTCTCGCCGGTGACAACGTGCAGGATGCCCTGCTCGTCCCAGGCCATACCGATAACCTCGGACTCCTCGGGACGCAGGACGTTGTTCCACAGTCGGATGGGATAGGCATCCTTGATAGGGAACGCCTGGAAGGGATTGTCGGCGGTATTCTCCTCGCCGACGCCGGACTTGCGTCTTTCCTCTTCCTTTGCGATCTCCTCGTCGGTTGCCACATGGGGGAATGCGCTCTGTACGTCGCAGACCGGGCCCAGCTCATACATATGCTCGCGGTACACCGACAGATCGATACACATGGCAGCGGGACCCTTGGAGCCGAAGCCGTTGCCGGAGTCCACACAGTAGATGCGGTCGGTCTCGGGATCGTAGTCCATTTCGCAGGTCAGGCTGTGATAGCGGCCGGGGATGCCGACGATTCCCAGATACTCAGGCTCTTTACCGTTTTCGATGTCCCAACGGAACAGTCTGGTGGTACGCCCGCCCAGACGCTCACGGCTGCCGCCGTAATCACGGCAGGAAATGCACTGCTGATACCAGATAACGTTATACTTGTCAACGATAAAGGCATCGGTGTGGTAGTCAATGCAGGGGAAATCCTCGGGGAAGTAGCCATCCTTGGGAACCTTGCTGCCGACGATGGAGAACTCCTGGGTATCAAAGTCAAAGCGGATGAGATCCCAGGCGCAGTAGTTGGCAAAGTACATACCCTTTCCGTCGGGAGTGGGCTGGGCGCAGGCCATGTAGCGATACCAGGTGTTGTTGTTGAGCGCACCGGGATAGTAAGGCACCTGATAGTGCAGATCCTCGAGGCAGTTTGTCTCGGTGTTGATGCGGTAGTAAGCGCCGGACTTGGTGCAGCCGTAGAGATTGCCGTCGGGAGCCAGGGACAGACGGAAGTTAAAGACCTCAGCCGCCTTGCCCAGATCCTTTGTCACGGTGCGGGTCTTGCAGTCAAAGGAGTAGACGTGACCGCGCATGAAGCCGATCATGTAGAGACGGTCATGCTTGGGATCATATTCCGCGCCGTAGATGGTCTCACGGGGTACCGGCACGCCCCAGTTTTCGGTGGCTCCGGTATCGGGATCGTAGTCCACGATGATGGAACCGGCAAAGCCTTCCCACATATCGGTATGATGGGCAAAGGGCATCCATTCCGGATGCTGGGGCGCCTTGTCGGTGTTGTGGGTGGTGGCGATGACGTGATAGCCGCACTTATTGTCGGCAGGACGGAAGTTGATGGAGGTATGGAGCTTGGAATGGGGCATGAGGCGGGTCTTTGTATTGGCAACGGAACCCACGTACATACACTCATCGATGGAGTTGTTCTCATAGTTGTAGCGCACAAGCTTTGCATGGTCGTACTTGCCCGCCTCGGAGGAAAGCGTATAGTAAAACTTGCCGTCGGGAGAGAGAACGCCGTCCCAGCAGCAGTTGTAATTCTCGTTGCCTTCTTCGGGAGGAATGGCCATCTTGACGCCGGTCTGATTGATCAGCCGGTAGGCCTTTTCATCATGGAGGCTTTCAAACAGGAACTGCTTTGCCATGTTTAACTTCCTTTCCGATATGCAGCCGGTCAAATCCCGGTATTATCACAGTATTTTACGGGGAACGCAGGGCTTATGTGCGCATCCTGCGTCCCCACAAAGGCCAAAACTTACAGATCGATCACATGAACGGTGCCCAGACGATCCGCGCCGCCGACGGCGAGGGTCTTTTCGTCGGGAGACAGACAGATACTTGAGAGAATATTGGACGCGGAGGGCAGATAGAAGCCCTTGGAGTCGTAGTTGAGGATACCCAGCTGACGCAGACCGTGCTCGTCGTCGAAGGTGAAGACATAGCCCAGCTCCTCGGGATCGCCGGAGACGCCCCAGAGCTTATCCTTGGTTGCATTGGTGCACAGGCAGCGTACCGGACCGTTGGAGGAGCAGTTGCCCAGGCCAAAGACCTTGCCGTCGGGGCTGATCAGCGCGCACTGCGCGTCTCTGGTACCGATGAAGGTGCGTCCGTCGTGCCACTGCGCTTCGGCGGTAACGACTGCACGGTAGCGGCGTCCGGTAACCTCGGGCAGACGCTCGCCTGCGGCAAGGGAGGCCGGATCAAACTTCACCGGCTGGGGATAGATGTTTGCTTTCAGCCAATCCTTGTAGGAATCCTTGAGGCAGTCGTAGTGCATACGGCCGCGCAGCTCGCGTCCATGGATGCGGAACACATACTTGGCCTCATCAATCGGACAGGGCTCACCGGCCACCTTACTCTCACCGGTCACGACGTGCAGCATACCCTCTTCATCCCAGCACATACCGATGACCATCGTATCCTCGGGACGCAGGGCGTTGTTCCACAGTCGCACAGGGAACGCATCGCGGTTGGGGAACGCCAGGAAGGGATTGGTCTCCGTGACCTGCTCACCGGCGCCAACCTTGCGTCTGGCCTGCTCTCTTTCATAAGCTTCCTCGGAGATCTCGTAGGGACGCAGGCTCTTATCCTCGCTGAAGGGGCCGGGCTCATACATATGCTCACGGAACTTGTCAAGCTCAATGCAGATGGCGCAGGGACCCTTGTGACCAAAACCTTGGCCGTGATCCACACAGTAAATGCGGTCGGTCTTTTCGTCGTATTCCATCTCGACGGTGATGCCGTGCAGACGCTCAGGGGTACCCATGATGCCCAGGTACTCAGGCTCCCGGCCGTTGAGCACATCCCAGCGGTAGAGGCGGGAGTGATAGGGATTGAGGCGGGTGCGGCAGCCTTCCTTGTGGTTGTTCATGTAGACGCGCAGCTCATACCAGAGCACGCCGTACTTGTCGATACAGAAGTTGCCGCAGGAATAGGTAAGCTTTGCGTAGTCAATATCAAAGTAGCCGTCCTCGGGGACGATATTGCCGATGATGGAGAACTCGCCGGTTTTCAGGTCATAGCGCAGCATGGTCCGCTGGGTGCTGTTGATGCAGAAGAGCGCATCCCCGGCGGGAGTGGGACGGGCGCAGCAGAGATACCGGTAGTGATCGGATACGGAGGGCGTCTGGAAGTTGAGGTCCTCCAGGCAGTCCTTCTCGGTGTTGATGCGGTAGTAAGCGCCGGACTTGGTACAGGAGTAGATATTGCCGTCGGGAGCCAGTGCCAGACGGTAGTTAAAGACCTCGGCCGCCTTGCCCAGATCGCGCACACGGCGGTCGGTGCAGTTCATGCTGTAGACATGACCGCGCTGGAAGCCGATCATGTAGAGACGATCGTGGGCGGGATCATACTTGGCGCCGTAGATGGTCTCACGGGGCACGGGCGTACCCCAGACCTCGGCATGACCGGTATCGGGATCAAATTCCACGATCTGGGAGCCGGGGAAGCCTTCCCAGATATCGGTCGCCAGCGCGAAGGGCATCCACTCGGGATGCTGGGGCGCACGATCGGTGTTGTGGGTGACGGCGATGACATGATAGCCGCACTTGTTGTCGGCAGGACGGAAGTTGATGGAGGTGTGGAACTTCGAATGGGGCAGCACACGGACGGAAGCCATGGCCAGATCGCCCATGTAGAGGCAGTCCTCGACGCAGTTTTTCTCAAAGTTGTAGCGAACGAGCTTTGCATGGTCGCACTTGCCCGCCTCGGAGGACAGGGTATAGTAGAACACGCCGTCGGGGGACAGCGCGCCGTCCCAGCAGGTGTTGAAGGTCTCATTGCCCTCTTCCGGAGGCTCAGCCGCGTGAACACCGGCCTGATTGATCAGATGATAAAATCTGTCGTCGTCAAATCCCGTAAACAGATACTTCTTATCCATGGCGAACTTCTCCTTTTACGATCGAGGGATCCGGTTTGCAGACGGATCTCCTGCATTTTAACAAAAACCGCGTTATCTGAAGCGTTCTTTACAGATCGATCACGTGGACGGTGCCCAGACGATCCGCACCGCCGATGGCGAGGGTCTTTTCGTCGGGCGAGAGGCAGACGCTGGAAAGGATGTTGGATGCGGTGGGACGATACCAGCCGATGGAGTTGTAGTTGAGGATGCCCAGCTGACGCAGACCGTGGCGATCGTCGTAGGTAAAGACGTAGCCCAGTTCTTCCTGATCGCCGGAGACGCCCCAGAGCTTATCCTTCGCCGCGTTGGTGCACAGGCAGCGCACCGGACCGTTGGAAGAGCAGTTACCCAGGGCATAGACCTCGCCGGACTCATCCACCAGCGCACACTGGGCATCTCTCGTACCCACAAAGATGCGGCCGTCATGCCACCTGGCCTCGGCGGTGACATAGGCGCGGAAGCGGCGGCCGGTCACCTCGGGCAGACGCTCACCGGCTGCAAGGGAGGCCGGATCAAACGTCACAGGCTGGGGATAGATGTTGGCGCGGAGCCATTCCTTGTAGGGCTCGCCCAGATCGGCATATTCCATACGGCCGCGCAGCTCGCGTCCGCGGATGCGAAAGACGTATTTGGCCTCGTCCAGCGGACAGGGAACGCCGGGTTCCGGACTCTCGCCGGTCACAACGTGGAGAATCCCCTTCTCGTCCCAGCACATACCGATGACCATCGAATCCTCGGGACGCAGGACATTGTTCCACAGACGGATGGGATAGGCATCCCTGATGGGGAATGCCAGGAAGGGATTGGCCTCTGTGACTTCTTCACCGGCGCCGGACTTGCGGCGTGCTTCGGCGCGGTCGGCTTCTTCCTGGGTGATCTGCCGGGGACGTACGCCCTCTCCCTCAAAGATCGGGCCGGGTTCGTACATATGCCGGCGGAACTCTGCCAGGTCAATGCACAGCGCGCAGGGCCCCTTTGCGCCGAAGCCCTGACCGTGATCCACGGTGTAGATGCGGTCGTTGACCTCATCGTACTCCATCTCAACGCAGATGCCGCGCATACGGCCGGGAACTGCCAGAATGCCCAGACATTCGGGCTCTTTGCCGTTCTCAATATCCCAGCGGAACAGACGGGAGCGATAGGCGGGCAGGCGGATGAGCTCTCCGTGGTAATTGGTGATGCTGCAGGTCTGCTCATACCAGAGCACGCCGTCCTTGTCGATACAGAAGGCGGTGACACTGTAGCCCATCTCGTCATACTGGGGGAAGTAGCCGTCCTTGGGACGGGTGCGGCCAACGGAGTAGATCTCGCCGGTTTCGAAATCGTAGGCGAACATATCCCAGGCCGAGCAGTTGGTCATGTACATGAACTTGCCGGAGGGATGGGGACGGGCAGCGGCAAGATAACGGTACCAGGTATTGTTGGAAAGGGCGCCGGGATACATGGGAACCTGAAAATGCAGGTCCTCAAGGATATTTTTCTCGGTGTTGATGCGGTAGTACTCGCCGGATTTGGTGCAGGAGTAGATATTGCCGTCGGGTGCAAGGGAGAGACGGTAGTTAAAGACCTCCGCCGCCTTGCCCAAGTCCTTTGTAACCCGGCGGGTCTTGCAGTCAAAGGAGTAGACATGGCCGCGCATGAAGCCGATCATGTAGAGCCGGTCATGGGCGGGGTCATATTTGGCACCGTAGATGGTTTCACGGGGCACCGGAATGCCCCAGGACTCGGATTTGCCGGTATCGGGATCGTAAACGATGATGTGGGAGCCTGCAAAACCTTCCCACATATCGGTGGCCAGCGCAAAGGGCATCCATTCCGGATGCTGGGGCGCCTTGTCGGTATTGTGGGTGGTGGCGATGACCTGATAGCCGCACTTATTGTCGGCAGGACGGAAGTTGATGGAGGTATGAAACTTCGAATGGGGCAGTTCGCGCACGCGGGGATTGGCTACGTCGCCGACGTACATGCATTCCTCGACGCTGTTGGTTTCATAATTGTAGCGTACAAGCTTTGCATGGTCATGCTTGCCGGACTCGGAGGACAGAGTATAGTAAAACACGCCGTCAGGAGATAAAACGCCGTCCCAGCAGCAGTTGTAGTTTTCATTGCCTTCTTCCGGCGGAGGCGCCGCCTTCACGCCGTGCTGATTGATCAATCTGTAGAGATTCTCGTCGTCGAGACCTGTAAACTGATACTTCTTTTCCATAAAAGAGCCATCCTTTCAGGTGTGTACACCGCACGTGCCGCTGCATCCGCAGATATCCGATACCGCAGATCTCTTACAGGGTGACGATGTGTACCGTCGCAATACGGTCGGCGCCGCCGATGGCCAGCGTCTTTTCATCGGGAGAGAGGGCGATGCTGGACAGTACATTGGAGGCGGTGGGGCCGCTGAAATAGCCGTGGGTGTTGTAGTTGAGGATACCCAGCTGACGCAGACCCTCTTCATCATCGTAGGTAAAGACATAGCCCATGTCCTCATCGTCACCGGCGACGCCCCAGAGCTTTGTCCTGGCGGCATTGGTGCAGACGCAGCGGATCGGGCCGTAGGCTGCGGCATTGCCCAGCGCATACACGTCGCCCGAATCGCTGACCAGCGCGCACAGGGCATCCAGCGTACCGACAAAGGTGCGGCCGTCGTGCCACTTTGCAGTGGCGCAGGCTTTGGCACGATAGCGGCGGCCTGTAGCCTCGGGCAGCATGATGCCCTCCGGCAGCGCATCCACCGGACGGGGCAGCATATTCGCCGCCAGCCAGTCGCGGTATTCCTGCTTCACCAGCGCGTAATCCAGACGGCCTCTGACCTCATCACCGCGGATGCGGATGATGTAGCGGGGCGCATCGGGCGAGGCACCCGTGACCACGTGCAGGATATTCTCATCATCCCAGGCCATGCCGATCACCTTGGATTCCTCGATCTGATCGCGGGGGACCTTGCGCCAGATGCGCACAGGACGCACGTTCTCGATGGGGAACGCCTGGAAGGGATTGTGTTCGGTGACTTCTTCGCCGGTGGCCTTCTTGGCAAGCCGCACATCGCGGGCCTTTTTCTCTTCCTCGGTCAGGTCAACCGGATAGTATTCCTTCTCCTGTACCTTCGGGCCCTTCTCGTACATATGCTCACGGAACACCTTGAGGTCAATGCAGGTGATGTGGGGGCCCTTTTCACCGAAGCCGCGGCCGACGTTGACGCAGTAGATGCAGTCGTTGGCCTCATCGTAATCCATCTCGGTGGTCAGATTCTGGGTGTACTCGGGGGTACCGATGATGCCCAGCACCTCGGGCTCGCAGCCGTTCTTGATATCCCAGCGCATGAGGTAGTTGGGCTCGGTGTAACGGTAGTCAAGGCGGGAATCCATCTGCCAAACGCGGTACTGATACCAGATCACGCCATACTTGTCCACACAGAAGGTGTCGCATTCATTGTCGGAATGCTCGGAGGGGAAGGGCACCACGCCGTCGCCGGGGACGATGCGGCCTGCACGGCTGACCTCGCCGGTCTCAAAGTCCAGACGCATCATGTAGTCCGAGCTCAGGGTCTTCCAGTACATGAACTTGCCGGAGGGATCGTTGTGCCAGGCCAGCAGATACTTATACCAGGTATTGTGGATGTAGTGACCGGGCTCGTCGGGCATCTCAAAGCCCATGTCCTCAAGGCAGTTCTTCTCGGTATTGACGCGGTAGAGATAGCCGGACTTGGTGCAGCCGTAGATATTCCCGTCCGCGCCGAGGGCGAGACGGTAGTTGTAGAGCTCGGCCGCCTTGCCCAGATCCTCGACCTTCTTGGTCTTGAAATCATAGCTGTAAACATGACCGCGCATGAAGCCGATCATGTAAAGCCGGTCATGCTTGGGGTCATACCGCGCGCCGTAGATGCTCTCATGATGCACCGGTGTGCCGAGAGACTTCACATGACCCGTGTCCGGATCGTAGACCAGGATCTGAGAGCCGGGGAAACCTTCCCAGACGTGGTTGTGATGGCCGAAGGGCATCCACTCGGGATGAAAGGGCGTCTTGTCGGTGGAATGGGTGGTGGCAACAACTTCGTAGCCGCACTTGTTGTCGGTGGGACGGAAGTTGATGGAAGTGTGAAACTTCGAATGGGGCAGCTGACGGATGTTGGGCAGGAGATAGTCGCCGGAGTAGAAGCAATCCACAATCTCGTTCTTCTCACGGTCGTAGCGTACCAGCTTTGCATGATCCGACATACCGCCTTCGGAGGAGAGGGTGAAGTAGAACGTACCGTCGGGAGCGCAGGCGCCGTCCCAGCAGGCGTTGAACTTTTCATTGCCTTCCTGTTTGGGCAGGGCCTGCTTTACACCGTTCTGGTTAATCACGCGGTAATACTCATCAGAGAAACGCTCAAGCGCGTATTTCTTCATATTGTCAGTTCCTTTCCTGCAGATTGAACTTTTGCTTCCTGTGGGAAGCTGCATCAGAACGAAGTCCAGCCGCCGTCCACGGGGAGAACCACGCCGTTGATATACGCGGAATCATCACTGGCGAGGAACAGAGCCGCGTTGGCGATATCCAGAGGCTGACCGGGAGCGGGAGCCAGCGCCTGCACGGGTCTGACGCGGTTGAAGCCGTCCATGTTGGGCATACCCATCGCGGTGCCGATCTCGGTGGCAATGCCGCCGGGGGCGATGATGTTGCTGCGGATGCCTTCCTTCATGTAGGTGAAAGCGATGTGACGGGAATAAGCGTTAACGGCAGCCTTGGAAGCGCAGTAGACAGCGCCGGCAGCCTGATGCATGGAACCAACGGAGGACACGGTAATGATGTTGCCGCCGTTGCCCTGAGCCAGGAACACCTGACATGCCTTGCGCATGGAGCACAGAGGGCCGTACACGTTGATACCCATGACGTAATCGTACTTTTCATCCGTCACGTCGGCCATCGCAGCCATATCGTCCATAACGCCGGCGTTGTTCACGAGAATATCCAGCTTTCCAAACTCGGAAACCGCCAGATCGATCATCGCTTCGTTGTCTTCCTTTTTGGAAACGTCGCCGGTGAACACCACCAGCTTGCCGGGGGCATCCTTCAGGGACTCCTTCAGAGCCGCCAGTCTCTCGGCACGTCTTGCAACTGCCACAACATTTGCGCCTTCCTTGACGAAGAGCTCGACGATGCACTTACCCATACCCGCAGATGCGCCGGTCACAACGATAGATTTATCCTTCAGCTTCATAATGCAGTTCCTTTCTGTCGGCTTTGCGCCGCAAATCCATAAAAATACTTGTTTTTCTGCCAAAGCTGCCGTTTGCAGCTTATTTTTCCAGTGTAATCAGATGAACGTCCGCCATTCGGTCTGCGGAGCCCACCGCGAGAGTCTTTTCATCCGGGGAAATCGCCACGCTGGTCAGCACATTTGCCTGGGTGGTCTTGTAGAACCCGTGGGCGTTGTAGCTGATGATACCCATCTGACGCAGACCCTCTTCATCGTCGTAGGTGAAGAGATAACCCATATCCTCCACGTCACCGGCGACGCCCCAGAGCTTTGTTTTGGTCTTGTTGGTCGTGATGCAGCGGATGGGACCATAGGCCGCGGCGTTGCCGAGGGCATAAACACGCCCATCGTCGCTTACCAGCGCACACATGGCGTCCTGCGTACCCACAAAGGTACGTCCGTCGTGCCACTTGGCGGTGGCGGAGGCTGTGGCGCGGTAGCGGCGGCCGGTGGCCTCGGGCAGCATGATGTTTGCGGGGAGCTCATCAGGCTTTCCGGGCAGCACGTTTTCACGCAGCCACGTCTGATAGCTCTCACCCAGATCCTCCCAGTCCATACGGCCGATCACCGTGCGATTCCGGACCCGCAGCACATATTTCGGCGCGTCCATCGTCCCGCTCGAGCCCGTGACCACGTGGAGAATGTCCTTGTCATCCCAGGCCATGCCGATGACAGCGGCCTCATCGATGTTTGCATCGGAGATTGAACGCCACAGACGCAGCGGATAGCAGTCAGCGTCGGGAACCGGCTGGTAGGGGTTGTTGGCGGTCACTTCCTCGCCGACGTATTTTTTGAGCCGTTCGTCGCGGGCGCGCTTTTCCTCCTCCGTCAGATCCCGGCGATGGATGAGCGGATCGGACGAGACCGGACCGGGCTCATACATATGCTCCCGGAATTTTGAAAGCTCAATGGCAATGACGTCGGGGCCTTTTTCTGCAAAGCCGCGTCCCACGTTGCAGCAGTAGAGGATGTCGTTTTTCTCGTCGTAGTCCATTTCGCAGGTCAGGGTCTGCACGTTATCCATCGTACCGATAATACCCAACACCTCGGGCTCCCGGCCCGCGTCGATGTCCCAGCGGCACAGGTAGCATGGAACCCAATAGACGAAGTCCAGACGGCTTTTCATGGCCCAGCCGCGCATGGCATACCAGATCACGCCGTCCTTGTCAATTGCAAAGGTGTAGGTAGCAAAGCAGGATTCCGGACTCTGCAGCTCCACGATACCGTCCTTTGGCAGGATACCGCCAGCGGGAGCCACTTCCATGGTTTCATAATCCACCCGCCACAGATGATCCGAGCAGGGCGTGAGCATATACATAAACTTTCCCGAGGGATGGGGGCGGGCAAGGCTCATCCAGCGGTACCAGGTGTTGTTGATGTAGTTGCCGGGATAATCGGGCAGCTCCCAGGGCAGCTGTTCAAGCTTTTGGGTCTCTGTGTTGACCCGGAAGAAGTAACCGGCCTTCGAGCCGCCGTAGACATTGCCGTCACCGCCGAGGCTGAGACGGTAAGAGCAGAACTCCATGCCGCGTCCCAGGTCGATGACCTTCTTCGTGGTCAGGTCAAAGGAATAGATATGACCGCGCATAAAGCCGACCATGTAAAGCCGGTGGTGTTTGGGATCATAGACCGCGCCGTAGATGCTCTCACGGGGCACCGGAACGCCCAGATCCTGCACATGGCGGCTGTCGGGATCCCAGATGAGCACATGAGAGCCGGGAAAGCCTTCCCAGATGTCGTTGTGATGTCCAAACGGCATCCACTCGGTGTGCTGCTTTGCACGGTCGGTGGAATGAGTCGCAGCGATGACCTGATAGCCGGAGGGATTGTCGGCGGGAATGAAATTGATGGATGTATGGAGCTTGGAATGGGGGATATGCCGCTCCTGCGGGATCACATAATCCGCCGAGTAGAAGCACTGCTCCATCTCCGGCATCCCCTTTTTCCAGCGCATGAGCTTTGCATGATCGCAGCGGCCGTTTTCACTGGAGAGGGTGAAGTAGAAGTAACCGTCCGGTGCAACCGCGCCGTCCCAGTTGCAGTTGAAGGTTTCGTTGCCCTCGGCTGCAGGGTGCACGTGCGAAACGCCGGTCTGATTGATCAATCGAAAGGATTCCTCCGAAAAACGTTTGAAAACCGTGTTCTTTTCCATTCTGTGTTCCTCCGCTCACCTGGTGATTTACAGGGCAATGATGTGTACGGTGCCGATGCGATCAGCGCCGCCGATGGCAAGGAACTTTCCGCAGCCCGACAGCGTCACGCTGGAGAGCACATTGGCAGCGGTGGGGCCGTCGAAGAAGCCGTGGGAGTTGTAGTTGAGGATACCCAGCTGGCGAAGGCCGGTCTCGTCGTCGTAGTGGAACACATAACCCATGTCCTCATCGTCACCGGCGACGCCCCAGAGTTCTGTCTTGTCCGCATTGGTGCATACGCAGCGCACCGGGCCGTAAGCCGCGGCATTGCCCAGCGAATAAGCCTTGCCTTCCGGGCTCACCAGCGCACACAGCGCATCTCTCGTACCCACGAAAGTGCGGCCGTCATGCCACTGGGCGGAGGCAGACGCCACAGCGCGGTAGCGGCGGCCGGTGGCCTCGGGGAGCTTTGCGCCCTCGGGCACCGTCGGCGCCTGCGGATAGATGTTCGTGCGCAGCCATTCGCGGTAAGTATCCGCAATCAGATCAAAGTCCAGCCGGGCCGCAACCTTGCCGCCCTTGATGCGCATGACAAAGCTTGCCTCGTCAAACTTTCCGGTGGAGCCGGTGACCACGTGCAGGATACCGGCATCGTCCCAGGCCATACCGATGACACCGCTTTCGGCGACACGGTCGCGGGGCACGCTGCGCCAGATGCGCACAGGCGTGACCTTTGTGGGATGGAAAGCCTGGAAAGGATTGTGCTCGGTGACTTCCTCGCCGATCTTCTTCTTTGCCCGCTCTTCCCGGGCTTTGAGTTCCTCTTCGGTCAGCTTGCGGGGACGCAGGAATTCGTCCTGCGCAACAGGCCCGGGCTCGTTCATATGCGCACGGAACTGCGCAAGGTCAATACCCATGGCAGCCGGCCCATCGGAGCCGAAGCCGTGACCGACGTTTGCCAGGTAGAGAATGTCGCGCTTCTCGTCATACTCCATCTCCGTGATGCTGTTGAGCGCGCGCTCAGTGGTGCCGATGATGCCCAGACACCGGGGTTCTTCGCCGTTCTGCAGATCCCAGCGCAGCAGGTAACAGGGGCGCGGATCGGTGTACCCGGTGTTGTTGTGGATGCTCCAGTGGTGCATGCAGTA
The DNA here is from genome assembly GCA_015067675.1 of Oscillospiraceae bacterium. Classification (GTDB taxonomy): domain Bacteria; phylum Bacillota; class Clostridia; order Oscillospirales; family QAMX01; genus SIG502. The sequence goes on along the minus strand of SVMB01000057.1, from coordinate 8,895 downwards.
CCAGATGACGCCGTATTTGTCGATGATGAAGCTGTGGGAATTCCAGGAACCGTCGGGCGCGGGCAGCTCATAAATGCCGTCCTTGGGCATCAGATCGCCCACGGGACAGACCTCGCCGGTGGCAAAGTCCAGCTTGTGCATATAGGGCGCGGTGGCGTTGGTGAAGTACATGAACCGGCCGGAGGGATGGTTGCGGGCGCATTCCATGTAGCGATACCAGGTGTTGTTGACGTAGTTGTCGGGATACTCGGGTACGTGAAACTCCATCTGCACCAGCTCGTTCTTCTCGGTATCGATGCAGAAGAGCTGACCGGACTTGGTGCAGCCGTAGATGTTGCCGTCGGCGCCGAGGACGAGACGGTAACAGTAGAGCTCGGCGACCTTGCCCAGATCCTTCGTGACCCGGCGGGTTCTGCAGTCAAAGGAGTAGACATGACCGCGCATAAAGCCGATCATGTAGAGTCGGTCATGCTTGGGATCGTATTTGGAGCCGTAGATGCTCTCGTGCGGCACCGGCGTGCCCCAGCTTTCCAGATGGCCGGTTTTGGGATCCCAGACGAGAATCTGCGAACCGGGGAAGCCCTCCCAGACGTGGTTGTGATGGCCGAAGGGCATCCATTCCACGTGGTGCTTTGCCCGGTCGGTGGAATGGGTGGTGGCAATCATGCGGCCGTCGTTCATGAAGTTCATGGAGGTGTGGAGCTTGGAATGGGGCAGCTGACGCTCCTGCGGCAGCAGCACGTCACCGGCGTAAAAGCACTCGGTGAGGGTGTTGGTATCGTAATCATAGTGGACCATCTTGGCATGGTCGCACTTGCCGGATTCGCTGGACAGGGTGTAATAGAATTTGCCGTCGGGGGAGATGCAGGCATCCCAGCAGGCGTTGAAGTTTTCGTTGCCCTCCTGGACCGGAAAAACCTCCTTGACGCCTGCCTGATTGATCAGACGATAGGAATCATCGGAAAAGCGTTCAAAAACGTACTCTTTCATGTCCTCAAACCTCACTTATTCAGTCTCCGTATCCCTCGTGCGGGATTCACAAAGAGGATTCGCAAACTCTTACGCTTGTAAAAACGCCGAAAAAAGCCGGTAATTCCCTCTTTGTTTATTGCACATTGTTCTAATCCCGATTGTAACAGAGAATACGTCGGATTGCAAGTGTTTTCCTGCAAAAAAAGCCGTCTCTCAGCGGTTTATCTTTTCCTGCACGTTTGATTTCCTGCGTCCCGGCTTCTTTTGCGCCGGACTTGCCGTGCCGTACGCTCAAGACACCATAAAAATTCGCCGGAGGCAGCTCTTGCCTCCGGCGAAAACGCCCGATATCAGGCTTTATTTGATCAGATCATAGTGGCCAATGAGGGGGATGCGCTTTGCACGGCCCGTCAGCGCAAACACCAGACCCATGATGCAGCAGATGGCGATGCAGACGTCGAGGATGGCGCCGAGAATGCCGCCTACGAAGGGAATGATGCCCAGCAGACGGGAAACAACCTCTGCCAGCAGCAGAAGCAGCGCCTGATTGGCGTAGAACTTACCTACCGGAGAATCCTTCGCCGCGACCAGCGGCAGGAAAAAGAGAACGGGGATGATGATCGAAAGGCCGCAGATAACCCGGTTCTTTTCGATGTCCGCAGGATCAAACTGCGCGGTCACATCTTTGAATTTAAGATCTCCCATAATAATTTCTCCTAACTCATATTTTTGCAGACGCGATCTTCAAGCTGCCTGCCGTGCGTAAGTCTGCCTTACACCACACAGTATACCATGTCGCTCCCTTTTATGCAACCTTTATTTAAAGTTTTTTGACAAATTCCACACTTTCGCAAACCAGTCCGTCAGCCGTTGCATATTACCCCGATCTGTGATATAATACACGAAAAAGGTACCTTTCTTTCCGAAAGGCCGCAGTTTTTTTACGGAGGCATGGCTATGGCAGACATCCGTATCTCCCCCACCGAGTTCACCGGCACCATCAAGCCCGTTCACGGCGTCGGACAGCCGCCTTATTACGGACTCCGGTTTGACCTCTTTCACTATCTGACCGAGGCACGTATCCCCTACTCCCGTCTGCACGATCTGGGCATCCATATGGGCGGTCATCTGGTGGATATCCACTGCGTCTTTCCCAATTTCGATGCCGATCCCGCAGATCCTGCCTCCTACGACTTTGCTTTCACCGATCAGGTCATCACCGCCCTTGTGGACGCCGGTGTCGAGCCCTTCTACCGCCTCGGTGAGACCATCGAAAACTACGCCTCAATCAAATGCTATCACGTCCATCCGCCCAGGGATTTCCTCCACTGGGCCCGCATCTGCGAAGGCATCATCCGTCACTACACCGAAGGCTGGGCCGACGGTTTCCACTACTCCATGAAGTACTGGGAGATCTGGAATGAGCCCGAAGGCGGCAATGACGAAGCCGGTGTCAGCGGCACCTGGACCGGCACCACCCAGCAGTTCTTTGAGTTCTACCGCGTCGCCGCGACCCATCTCAAGACCTGCTTCCCTCACCTGAAAATCGGCGGTTACGCAAGCTGCGGCTTCCGCGCGTTGGTACGTTCTGATCCGACCCGTCCCTTCTGGACCCACTGGCTGACCTACTTTGACCGTTTCCTCGACTATGCCCGCGCACATAACGCCCCCCTCGACTTCTTCTCCTGGCACACCTACGACACCGACATCGAGAATAACCGCATTTTCACCCGCCACGCCCGTGAGCGTCTGGATGCATACGGTTTCAAGGAAACCGAGACCACCTGCAACGAGTGGAACTGCGGCCATAACGAGCGCGGCACGCTGCACCATGCAGCCTTCTGCGCCGGTATGTTTGTGATGTTTCAGGAGGAGCCCATCGAGTCGGCCATGTTCTACGACGCCCGTCTGGGCCCCAGCATCTACGGCGGCCTGTTCAATCCCCTGACCCACAAGCCGCTGCCCGCCTACTATTCCTTCCTTGCCTGGGGCGAGCTCTACGGCCGCAAAAATCAGGTCAGACTCGAAAATACCGATCCCCGCCTCTACGCCGCCGCAGCGGCAGACGACGAAACCGTCGCCGCCGTCTTTGCCAATCCCGGCAGCGAGGCAATCCCGCTCAGGCTCGACGGCATCGGCGAGATTCTTGAGTGCCGCATCCTGACGGAAGGCCGCATCTGGGAGGTCTGTCCCCTTCCCGCAGCGGTGGCAGCCGACACCGTCCTCTTCCTGACAGCAAAGAAATAACCATCGCCGGGGTCATTTCCCCGCGATTGTCATATACCCGTATCCCCAAATCATCTCTTATTTTCCAAGGAGGTCCCACGTGAAATACATCCTGCTCCTGGGCGACGGCATGGCCGATACGCCCGTACCCGAACTGAATAACCGTACGCCCCTCGCCGCCGCATCCACCCCCAATGCCGACAAGCTTGCCGCATCTGCACAGCTTGGCATGGTCCGTACCATCCCCGCCGGTATGCCCACCGGCTCCGATACCGCCAATATGTCCTGCATGGGCTACGATCCCGCGATCTACCATACCGGCCGCTCTCCGCTGGAAGCGGTAAGCATGGGCGTCGAACTCAAAGACGACGACATTGCCCTGCGCTGCAATCTCGTCACCATCGAAGCTCCCGGCGCGCTCATCGACGGCACCATGCGCGACTACTCCGCCGGTGAAATCTCCACCGCCGAGGCCCGTATCCTGATTGCCGATCTGGCGCGTGCTTTTGCACCTCTCGGCGTGCAGCTCTATCCCGGTGTCAGCTACCGTCACTGCCTGGTCATTCCCCATGCAAAGCCCGGCTCTACCCTGACGCCTCCCCACGATATCACCAATCAGCCCCTCAAGGGTCATCTTCCCGGCGGCGAGCACGGCGAGCTGCTCATGAAGCTCACCGAGATCTCCCGCGGCATTCTCGCCGATCATCCCGTGAACCGCGACCGCATCGCCCAGGGCAAAAATCCCGCCAATTCCTGCTGGTTCTGGGGCGAAGGTACCAAGCCCGCCTTCACCACACTCCACGACCGCTTCGGCATCAACGGCGGCGTTGTCTGCGCCGTTGACCTGATCCGCGGCATCGGTATGCTGGCAGGCCTGCGCACCATCGACGTGGAAGGCGCCACCGGCGGCGTTGTCACCAACTTCCGCGGCAAGGCGGATGCAGCCATTGAGCTGCTGCGCGACGGCTGCGACTTCGTCTACATCCACGTGGAAGCGCCCGACGAATGTGGCCACCAGTATAAGATTGAGGGTAAGGTCAGCGCCATCGAGGCCATCGACCGCGACATGGTCGGCCCCATCGTGGAAGCCATGCAGGCCGACGGCGAGGATTTCCGTCTGCTCTTCATGCCCGACCATCCCACGCCTCTTGCCAAGCGTACCCATACCGGCGATCCGGTGCCCTTCATGCTCTACGACAGCCGCAAGCCTCTGGCTGCAGGTGCTGCCCACTACGATGAAGCCAGCGCCGCCGCAACCGGTCTCTTCATCCCCCACGGCTATGACATGATGGAGCTCCTTCTGGAGCGCTGAGTCCCCTGACGTATTCCCAACTCCCGTATCCGGAGTTTATATACTTTATATGCCAGATAAAGGAGAAAATACCATGGACAGACCGTACGTTCTCAACCCGCATTTCGATCTTGCCGCCAACGAGAAGCCCCTCTTCGGTTTTGATCCTGCCGCCGATCTGACGGCACAGAAGAAGCGCATGAGCGATAAGCTTGCGGAACTCATGGGCGTCCCGGAAAAGCGCACCTCTCCCGAACCCGTCATCGACTTCGTCTCTGACGCCGATCCCCGTTTTGACGAGATCCGCTTCCGCTTTGAGTCCGAGCCCAACTTCTTCGTTCCCGCCCATATGCTGCTGCCCAAGGGTGTTTGGAAATCCGGCGGCAAGAAGCTCCCCACCGTCATCTGTCTGCAGGGTCATTCCACCGGCATGCATATTTCTCTGGGCCGCGCCAAGTTCCCCGGAGACGATAAGACCATCTCCGGCGGCGACCGTGATTTCTGCATTCAGGCCGTGGCGCTGGGCTATGCCGCCGTCTGCATGGAGCAGCGCGGCTTCGGCGAACTCGACGGTACCGTGGGCTACGTTTCCCGCTGCCAGCAGCCCTCCATTCAGGCCATGATGAAGGGCCGCACCCTCATCGGCGAGCGTGCCTCCGACGTTTCCCGCCTGATCGATACGCTGGGCTGCTTTGATGAATGCGACGTGGAGCACGTCGGCCTCATGGGTAACTCCGGCGGCGGTACCGCCACCTTCTACACCGCCTGTGTCGAGCCCCGTGTCAAGGTTGCCATGCCCTCCTGCGCTTTCTGCAGCCTGCACGACTCCATTTTCTCCCTCGCACACTGTATTTGCAACTATATTCCCAGCCTCTACAAGTACTTCGAGATGGGCGACCTGGCGCTCATGATCGCCCCCCGTCCGCTCATCGTTGTCTGCGGCCGCGAGGATATGATTTTCCCGCTGGGCGGCGTCAAGCAGGAGTTTGCCACCGTCGAAAAGATCTACTCCGCCCTCGGCGTGGCCGATCGCTGCGCGCTCATCGTCGGCGACGAAGGCCACCGCTTCTATGCTGCCCAGAGCTGGCCGGTCTACGCCGAAATGCTCGCCAAAATGTAAGCGTTTTCCCAAACTATCGTAAGGAGATCGAATACCATGGCTGAAAGACCTTATGTTCTCACCCCTCACTTCAATATCGTCGAGTCCGCAACCCGTCAGTACGCCTTCGACCCCGCCGGTGACATCGCGGCGCAGAAGACCCGCATGACCGAGAAGCTCTTTGACCTCCTCGGCGTGCCGGAGAAGCGTACCAGCCCCGAACCCCGCATCGAATACGTCTGCGAGGACGATCCCCGCTTTGACGAGATCCGTTTCCGCTTCGAATCCGAGCCCAACTACTTCATCCCCGCCCATATGCTGCTGCCCAAGGGTGTTTGGAAGGCAGGCGGCGCCAAGCTTCCCACCGTCATCTGTCTGCAGGGTCACTCCACCGGCATGCATATCTCCCTGGGCCGTGCCAAGTACGAAGGCGACGAAAAGACCATCTCCGGCGGCGACCGTGACTTCTGCATTCAGGCCGTTGCCCTGGGCTACGCCGCCGTCTGCATGGAGCAGCGCGGCTTCGGCGAGCTGGACGGCAAAATTCCCGGCCTCGGCGGCCGCTGCTACTCTCCTTCCGTTCAGGCCATGATGCTGGGCCGTACCCTCATCGGCGAGCGTGCCTCCGACGTTTCCCGCCTCATCGACGCGCTCTCCTGCTTTGACGAATGTGATATGGATCGCCTCGGCCTCATGGGCAACTCCGGCGGCGGTACCGCCACTTATTACACCGCCTGCGTCGAGCCCCGCGTCAAGATCGCCATGCCCTCCTGCGCTTTCTGCAGCTATAACTATTCCATCTTTCCTCTGCGTCACTGCATCTGCAACTTTGTCCCCGGCAGCTTCAAGTACTTCGACATGGGCGATCTGGCTCTCATGATCGCGCCCCGTCCGCTCATCGTCGTCTGCGGTCGTCTGGATCACGGCTTCCTCTTTGAGGGCGTGAAGCAGGAGTATGCCACCGTAGAGAAGATCTACGAAAGCGTCGGCGCCTCCGACGCTTGTGAACTGGTCGTCGGCGAGGAAGGCCACCGCTTCTACGCTGCCCAGAGCTGGCCTGTTTACGCCAAGATGCTGGCCAAGCTTTAATTCTTTCACACATTTACATACAAGTAAGGAGTGTTCATCATGTTGCAGGGCCGTCCCTACGTGTCCAACGCCCATTTTGATCTGGCTGCCACCCGTAATCCGCTCTACTCTTTTGATCCCACCGCTGACATCGCTGCCCAGAAGCAGCGCATGACCGATAAGGTTTTTGAACTCATGGCTCCTCCGGAAAAGCGCACCAATCCGGAACCCATCATCGAATACGTCTACGAAGGCGATCCCCGCTTCGACGAGATCCGCTTCCGTTTTGAGTCTGAGCCCGGCTTCTTCATGCCCGCCCATATGCTGCTGCCCAAGGGCGTATGGAAGGCAGGCGGCGCAAAGCTGCCCACCATCATCTGCCTGCAGGGTCATGCCACCGGTATGCACATCTCCATCGGCCGTCCCAAGCATGAAGGCGACCAGGAAGATATCGACGGCGACCGCGACTTCTGCGTGCAGGCCGTCCGTCAGGGCTATGCCGCCGTGGCGCTTGAGCAGCGCGGCTTCGGCGAGCTGACCGGCGAGCTTGATAAGACCGTTTCCTGCTATGCCCCCTCCGTTCAGGCTCTGCTGCTGGGCCGCACCCTCATCGGCGAGCGCGCCTCCGACGTTTCCCGCCTCATTGATGCCCTTGGCTGCTTTGATGAGTGTGACACCAACCGTGTCGGCCTCATGGGCAACTCCGGCGGCGGTACCGCCACCTTCTACACCGCCTGCGTCGAGCCCCGCATCAAGATTGCCATGCCCTCCTGCGCCTTCTGCGGCCTCTACGACTCCATCTTCTCCCAGTACCACTGCGTCTGCAACTACATTCCCCGCCTCTACAAGTACTTCGAGATGGGCGACCTGGCTCTCATGATCGCGCCCCGTCCCATCGTCGTCGTCTGCGGCGCCAAGGACTCCTCCTTCCCGCTCTACGGCGTCAAGCGCGAGTTTGAAACCGTGCAGAAGATCTACGCCGCCCAGGGTGCTGCCGACAAGTGCGAGCTGGTCGTCGGTCCCGAAGGCCATCGCTTCTATGCCGATCTTGGCTGGCCGGTCTTCAACCGCCTGTTTGCCAACATCTGATTATCCCAAAACCATCCGGCTCCCGCTGCATCGTTCGGATACAGCGGGAGCCAAACCACATTCCATATCCTACGGAGGTTTCCCGCCATGATCAGACCCAGCGTGTGGTCCACCTATTTCTATGAACTGAGCATGCCCGATAAAATCGCGGCCTTCACCGAAAACTGCTTCTGGTGCTCCGAGCTCTCCGACGAGGACGGTCACGCGATGCTTGAGCAGCACGGCAGCCCCGCTGCCGCCGGTGCCTACCTCAAAAAGCTTTGTGACGACACAGGCTTTGCCTTCCCCCAGGGACATCTGTGGCTGCAGGCCCGCATCACGGACGCCGACTACATGGAAAAGATCGATATCCTGAAAAAGTGGCTGGATATGTATCTGGAAGCCGGTATTCACCGCGCCGTGCTCCATGGCGGTTCCCGCGCCGGAGCCCCCGACACCTACGGCAAACCCACGGCTGAACTCTCCTATGAAGAGATGAAGCACCGCCGCATGACCGTTCTGGGCGCGCTGCTTGACCATGTGAAGGGTACGCCCCTTGTCATCTGCATGGAAAACCTCTACAAAACCGACCTGGATACCTCCGCCGGACTGATGGCTCTGATGCGCGAGGCCAATCACGAAAATCTCGGCATCTGCCTGGATACCGGTCACTTAAACCTCACCGGTGAGCCCCAGATCGACTTTCTTCGCGCCTGCGGCTCCTACGTCAAGGCGCTGCACATCACCGACAACGAGGGTGAGCGCGACCAGCACATCATCCCCTTCGGAAAAGGAACCGTTGACTTCTTCTCCGTCGTGCGCGGACTGCGTGAAATCGGCTACGACGGTCTGTTCAACTACGAAATTCCCGGCGATCGTCATGCCCCCGACCAGATTCTGCGCTATAAGCTGCGTTATCTGCATTCCGTCACCGATTACCTGTTCAAAAACGCATAAGCCGTACAAGCATCCCACTTTCACATCTTTTTCAGGAGGAATCGCATTATGTTAAAGGTTCTCGCCATCGGCAACAGCTTCTCCCAGAATGCCATGACCTATCTGCATCAGATCGCCCGTGCTGCCGGTGTTGATCTCCAGTGCGTCAACCTCTACATCGGCGGCTGCCCGCTCTACACCCATTACCAGAATATGCTCGACGATGATCGTGCCT
>SVMB01000056.1 GCA_015067675.1 Oscillospiraceae bacterium | reverse complement strand
ACTTCCTCAAACTCCGCAGCGTCATCGATGGGCGCAAAGGTCATGCCCACAGTTTCCATCTTATCTGTCAGCCGGTGGATGGAGTATTCAAAGGGCTTGAGCAGGTTTACATAAGCCCCGCAGTCATGCTTCTCCACGCCGTTGACACTCACATCCCAGCAGCCGGAGATGATGTAGTCCCGGGCCTCATCGAGCGTTTTGCCGGAGCGCAGCAGCGCGGGGATCGTCGCGTCGTCGTTCTGGAAGAGCACGGTGGAGGTGGAGGCGATCACGGCACGGTCGATCTCGTCGAGATACACCTTGGGGGAGTTCTTTCCGAAACGGCACTTGATCTTGGGGTAGATGATCCCCTCCTCCCGGGTCGCCCGGAGAAACATCAGGGTCAGATCGTTGCAGACGGGATTCCCCTCTGCGTCGCAGCCGCCCAGGACGTAGGTATTCTCCATCTCGTGGTCGGCGTATTTGACCATCTTCATGTCGTGGTCGTAGTGCATATCAAAGCAGATGAGAAACTGCGCGATGAGCTCATACGCTTCCTCCCTGGTCAGCGTGCCGTCGGCGATGTCCTGCTCATAAAAGGGCAAAAGTTCCACATCCACGCGTCCGAAAGTGTTGACTCCCACGCCTTCCAGGCTTCCCACGGCCTTGCGCATGAAGGCCAGGGTGTTGAGCGCTTCATAAAACGTCCGGGGCTTCTCCCACGGCACCCGGGCCGCGCTCTCGGCGATGCGCAGGAGATTTGCACGCTCTCGCTCATCGCGCACGGTGGGGAGTTTTGCAAAAGCTGCCTCGGAAAACTTCTCCGCAATACGTTTGATACAGAGCAGGCCCTCGCACAGGGCGCCCAGGAACGTGCGCTCGGCTTCTGTTTCGGCGGCTGCAAGCCGTGCCTGTGCTTTTTCGTAGATTCCGGAGAGTCCCCCCTCGAAGATCGGGCGATAATCGGTTTTGAAGTGCTGCCGTACGTCGTTATAGGGGCCGCAGATGAGGTAAAAGAGCTCTGACCCTTGAGCCGAGCGAAGTTTCCAGAGATTTTCGTCCTGCTCCACGTAGCGATGGCGGTTTTTGCGAAATGTCCAGCCGCCGGGATGGCTGTGGCCGCGAAATTCCCCCGCGCCGTCGCACTGTCCCCACATGGTGCCCATATCATAGTAAAATGGTGCGTTTACAAAGAGTACCGGTTCAAAACGTTCTGTAATCAGCCGATACTGTGCAAGTTTCATCTCATAGGGCGTCATTTCAGGCATCCATTGCTCGTCCAGCTCCCGTTCCAGGCTTTCACAGAAGGCATCGGCCTTTGGGGTCAGGTCATACCAGTAGTATTTCTTTAATTCATCGCGCAGTTCGGGATATCGCATCCGGGGATCCCCCTTTCAAAGCATTGGTGATTGATTGTATTCTAGCATTCCCTGCCCCGGTTCACAATGGATACCGGGGCTGATTTGTGAAATCGGGAAGTTTTTTCTTTACACTTCCCGTTCCCTGTACTATAATGAAGCCAAGGGAGGGATACTGCCGTGACTTTTGAAAACCTGCGCGTCGAGCGCATCCGGCGCATCGTCAGACACATTCCAACCGACCGACGCTGGACTGCCCGCAACCGCCCCGATCACATTCTCGGCATCCACATCGGCGGAAATTGCTTTCACGACTTCGGATTTCAGTCTTTTACCCTGGAAGACAACTGTATTTTCTTCTTCAATCTGAAGGACAACTACAAAGTCCGCGTTCTAGAAAAGGGAATGGCCTTCGCGGTTCACTTCACCACCACCGAGCCGGTGGATACCGACTCGTTCTGCATCCGGGTTCAGAACGGCAGCGAGATCATCGGGATTTTAGAAAAAATGGAAGCGCTTAAAGGTACCATCGGACATGACGATCTGATGCTGATGAGCCAGATGTACCGGCTCTGCGCCGAGGTCTCCCGCATCCGCCTCAAGCCCTACGCTCATCGCGATCTGCGGCTTGTGCAGGCTCGCGCCTACATGGACGCCAACTTCGCCGAGGAGGACTGTCTGAGTCACGCTGCAGCTTCCTGCGGCATCTCCCGGCGGCGGTTCAACGATCTGTTCAAAACTCACTTCGACATCACGCCCAACCGCTATCTCGTCCTGACGCGAATGGATCACGCCCGCGAACTTCTGCGTGCTCCCGGCATCTCCGTGGCCGAGGCTGCCCTGCGCTGCGGCTTCCGGGACATCTATTATTTCAGTCGTGTTTTCAAGGCAGAAACAGGAATACCGCCGAGCCGCTGGAAAGCGGCCGGGCGGTATTCGGATACTCCCTCATCCACAGAGAAAGGTATGGAAGGCAAAGATCAGCGGCATAAAGACAAGGCTTGTCAGGGTTGAGACGAAGCACAGCTGCGCGCCTGTCCGGCTGTCACCGCCGTAGGCCTCGGGGTAGACGATGCTGTTGAGTCCCGTGGGCAGCGTGACCATGGTGATGAGCAGCACGGCGCTTGTGTAGGGCACCTTTGCCGCGGCAATCGCCCAGACCACGACAAGGGGAATGAGCACAATCTTGATGCCGACGGCGAGATACACCTTTGCGTTGGACACGATGGTTTTCAGGTTATTGGACGCAAACACCACGCCGGTCAGGATCATCGCCGCAGGCGCCATGCAGTCAGCACCGGTGTCCAGAATGGTCTGCACCGCCGTGGGAATCCGCAGTTCCAGCAGTCCCGCCGCCATGCCCAGCAGCAGCGCGACCATGGCAGGGTTGAAGATACTGCGCAGGTTAAATTTCCGGTTGGGATTGAGGATATACACGCCGTAGGTGTAGGTCAGGATCATGAATGGGATGCACAGGATCATGAAATCAAAGAGCATCAGCTCGCCGAAGGACAAAAGAACCAGGGGATTTCCGATATACCCGGAGTTTGGAAAGAGGAAGGAGTACATATACACGTCCCGGGTGCTGCGCTCACGGGCAAAGACCCGTGAAAAGATCGCTGCCAGCACGAAAAAGGCCGCCATGAGTCCCAGAGACAGCCAGATCAGTTCCAGCTTCTCCCCCATCACCTCCAGCCGGAAGTTTTTTGCCATGCTATTGAAGATCAGAAACGGCAGAAACACCCACACCAGCAGGTTCGACAGTCCTTTATTAAACCCCGCCGGGAGTTTATCCGTCCTACGGAAGGTATAGCCGATGGCTATGAAGCAGAACAGCAGCAGGGACTGGGAAAACAGGATTTTGAAGGTTTCAAACATCGTATCACTTCCGTAAAGTTATTAAGCATGTGCAAACGTGTGGGAAAGCTCCCTCTTTCTGTTTCCGTGAGCGTGTTCGCCTGCGGCGCAGGGCAGTGAACGCTTCGCGTTCCTTACGAGAAAGCGCAAAGCGCTTTCTCCGTTGTTCTATCAAAACGTGTACTAACTGTAACGCCCTGTGCATTGCGCATGCACACAACCTTCCAGCTACAGACAGAGGGTTCTAAGTGATAACTTCTCCCTTAAAATCTCACAACCTCACAGCCCGCCATGGAAAGACAGCCTTCCACGCCGCCGAGGGTGAGAATCCCCGGGATGAAGCAGTCGCGGTAGTAGGCGTCGTCGCCGGTGATGGCGAGAGCCTCAGCTTCCAGCTCGGCCTTCGCAACGCCCTCAAGCAGCGGCAGGGCACAGGCCACACTGCGTGCGGCGCATCCGTCCGCCCAGATCGTGCACTCCTCACCTGCCCCACGGGCAAGCGTCCACAAAAGACTCACGTCCTGCGCACGGTAAGCGTCGGCGGTGTAGTGGAACGTGGTGAAGTACCGGTAGGCGTTCAAGGGGCCTGCTACCTTCTTCGGGCCCACGGTATACTCGCCGGTCATGAACAGATCGCCCGAGATCACGCACACGCCGTCATCAAGCTTTGCACGCACTGCAGGATTGTCCAGGCATTCCTTACCCGCACCGCCCAGCGCCAGGCACACGCTCTTGCCGTCCCAGTTGGCGGGGGTCAGCTTCATCCACGGAATCTGCTCGCCGTGAGAGGCCATGACAATGCTCTTCTCCACCGCAACACCGTCCCAGGCTTCCACGTTGGGGTCTGCCAGGGCGTAGGCCACCTTGCGGATGCCGGTGACCCAGGTAAGCATCTTCTTCTTTTCGCAGTCGGGGAGCTTTGCCACTGCGGCGCTGCGCTCGGCCTTGAAGCCCTCGAAGAACTCGGCGTCGTTATTGTAACCCGGGGCGTGACCCTTTCCTGCAAACCAGGTATGCGCCTGCAGGTCGGGGACATCGATGGGCTGCTCGTCCCAGAGGATTTCCTTACCCATCAGGTGACGGGCGAAGAACGAATAGATGCGCCGACGGGTCTTGGCGTTATACTGGTGATCGGCTACCTGATAATAGTGCTCCACCATGTCCTCCGCGCCGTAGTGGCGGTAGGCTTCTAGCATCGCGGGAACTTCCTCGGTCTCCTGCCAGGAGGTCCAGTCACCGGTGGAACCGGCGAGGAACAGCGCACGGGGCGCGATCATCGCGCACATCTCGCCGTTGTTGGTATCACGGCGCAAGCCCGCGGCATTTTCGCACTGGCAGCCGCCCTGGAAGTGCAGTGAGATCATGTTGATGGGTGCGCAGGCACGGATGCGCTCGTCGAGCAGGCCCAGAAACAGCGACTGGGAGCCGCCGCCGGAGGCGCCGGTGACACCGATGTGATCGGCATCCACATAGGGCAGCTCACAGAGCAGATCAAGCGCCCGGATATTGTTCCAAAGCTGCACGCCCAGGCCGTTGGACGCCCAGAGTTCCTTCTCGTACCGGCCGTATTCATGGCTGATCTGGAGGCTGTCCACCTTGCCGATCATGTCGGTGGCGAGGCAGACAAAGCCCATGCGGGCGAAGTTTGCAAGCTGCTGGGGATAGTCGGCAGCGCCGTCCGGTCTGCGGGTGAGCCGCTGGGGATCCCAGTGACCGAAAACGTTGAGGATGGCGGGAGCCTTTTCGGGCAGCGGATCGGGCAGATAGAGATTACCGGTGGACCAGAAGCCGGGGCGGGACTCGAACATGATCTTATAGAGGCAATAGCCCTCATAATTGCCGACAAGCTCGGTTTTGGTATTCAGCGGGGTCTTTTCAGGCCAGGGATACAATCCTGCGGCCATGCGGAGGTTAAAGCGCAGCTCCTCGCGGCGGCGATCGACGGCCTCGCGGGAGGCATAGGACTGAATCGTGAAGCGGGTGTCGGTATGACGATCGGGGCTGAGTCTTTTATCCAGCGGGATACGCGGGAGAACCTTATACTCTTTTTTCATGTACATCTACCTCGGCTTTCGTAATAAGTATAGTCATGCATCCGACAGGGTTTGTGGGGGTTTTGAGTTCATTATAAGGCCAAACGCCGCCTTCGTCAATACGGGATTTTTGGGGATTTGGGAGGACAGAGTGCGCACAAACATTTATATTTATTCTTTCCCTTGCTCTCATGAGTGACCTATGTTAATATGAAGACGGCTGCCAAAGAATAAAATGCTTCAGGGCACGTTTTCGCACTATGCATTCTCGGATGAAAGCGAGGTTAATACATGGAGATACACCGATTTGAGCTAAACCGTGATCTGGCACGTCTTGAGAATCATCTGCGCGCCTGCTACGACGAAAGCCACCGCATGACCTCCTGGCTGCCCCAGCGGCTCAATGATCTGCTCTTTCGCATTGATCCTCAGCACTCCTGTCGGCCAGATTTCATTCCTTCCCGGGATTATATCTTCATCTGTGAAGAGAACAATAACATCCGCGCCTGCATCCTGCCGGATAATGACGCAATATATGTCAGTATTCGCCGGGGATTTGATTATCTATTTCCCGAAATACTGACCTATGCCCAAACACATTGCCGTGCTTTGTTCCACCCCGATAAAAATGGCCAAATCCTGTTTCTGGTCGTAACTCACGACAGTCTGACCGCACGCACAGCCGAACTTGCCCGTCGCGGATATGTCAAACAGGCTGAACAGGATTACGACAATTTCATCCTTCCCATGAAGTTTTCCGGTGAGATCACGCTTCCTCCCGGCTTTCATTTGGTGTACGGGGAGTCCATTCCGAATGAATATGCCAAATCCGCGGCCTGTAATCTTGGTTTTCATCCCGAGAATGAGGATTGCTCTCACTACCAAGTGAATATGTACGGTTATCGCGGACGAAAGGACGCAACCATGTACTCTGACAGCTTCGAATGTCTCGTAACCGCCTCCGATGGTGATATCTGTTCCTACAGCTTTTGTTATGTAGACAAGCTCTCTTCAACCGCCTTTATCGAGCCGGTCAGTACGCGTCAGAAGTACCGTCGGATGGGCATAGGCTCAGCTATGATGGCCGGAATCGCGCTGCGCTGCCGTGACCTCGGGATCGAAAAGTGTTATGTAAACTCTTACGACTGGCGCAGAAAATTTTACAATGCGGCTGGATTTACAACAGAAGATTCTATCGGCTTTTGGACACGCCCTCTCCCCTGAGACATAGAAAACCGCCTGCGGCACCCTTTCGGGTACGCCGCAGGCGGTTTGTTTTATTACTTACAGGCGCTTTTTTCGCTGCGCTTACAGCTTCAGGATACCGGCAGAGGTCAGCAGCAGCACGAACAGCATGATGGGGGTCACGTACTTGATCATGACCACGTACAGCTTCTCACGGCCGAACTTCACGCCGCCGAGCTTGACTTCGTCAGTGATGGAATTGGGCTTAGCCATCCAGCCGATGAGGATACAGGTGGCAATAGCCACGATGGGCATCAGCACGGAGTTGGACAGGTAGTCCATGATGTCCAGAATCTGGCCGCCGGCGGGAACAGCAGCCTCGAAGTAGAAGACGTTGTAGCCCAGGCAGACGATCAGGCCGAGGACAACCGCGATCACGGAGGCCACGATGCAGGCCTTCTTGCGGTCCATATGGAACTTATCCATGAAGCTGGAAACAATGGCCTCCAGAATGGAAACGGAAGAGGTCAGGGCGGCAAAGGATACGGTCAGGAAGAACACGATGCCGACGGCAGTGCCGATGACCGGGCTCATGGCGCCGAAAACCTTGGGCAGAGCCACGAACATCAGGGAGGGACCGGCAAAGGACAGACCCTCGTTGCCCATGAAGGCGTACACGGCGGGGATGATCATCATACCGGCAATGAGAGCCACGCCGGTGTCGCAGATTTCGATGTGGTTGACGGACTTGTTGAGGTTGATGTCCTTCTTGACGTAGGAGCCGTAGGTGACCATGATGCCCATGGCAACGCTGATGGAGAAGAAGAGCTGACCCATGGCATCGGTAACGACGCGCAGGAACTTACCGGCAGTCATGCCCTCAAAGTTGGGGATCAGGTAGATCTTCAGGCCCTGCAGACCGGTGCGGGTCACGCCGGCGGCGTCGGTGTGGGACAGGGTCAGGGAGAAGATGGCGATGCCGCAGATGAGCAGGAACAGCAGGGGCATGAGAACCTTGGACAGCTTCTCGATACCCTTGTCAACGCCCTTGTAGACGACAAAAATGGTCGCGCCGATGAAGATGGCAAACCAGATGATGGGCTCCCACTGGGCGGTGATAAAGCCGGTAAAGAAACCGTCGGCCACAGCCGCGGCGCCCTGACCGGTGACGTAGACGGAGAGGTACTTGAGCACCCAGCCGCCGATGACGCAGTAGTAAGGCAGGATAATCATGGGAACGGCGCAGGCGATAGTGCCCAGCCACTTCATCTTGGGATGCATCGCGCCGTAGGCAGTCAGGGGACTCTGGCCGTTCTTACGGCCGATGGCGATTTCGGTGGTGAGCAGGGTGAAGCCGAAGGTCAGGGCAAGGATCACGTAAACGACCAGGAACAGGCCGCCGCCGTCTCTAGCGGCGAGGTAAGGGAAGCGCCAGATATTGCCCAGACCGACAGCCGAACCGGCCGCGGCAAGAACAAATCCCAGCGAACCGGTAAATGTGCTGCGCTTTTTCTGATTATCCATAAATTTTCCTCCTTTTTCGTAATCTGCCATGTAGTTTTCGGTATCCCGGCAGAGTGATTTCAAATATGGATGAAGTAAGTATACTACAAACTGCAAAATTCTGTCAATAGTTTATTCAAATATTTTTGCGGTTTTTACGGGAAGCCTCCCCGCAGCTCCCTCCGGGGGCAACTCATAAGCCTCGGGGCTGTCCCGTAGCACCGTGCTGTATGTAACTGTGCACTTTCGTGCGCCTCGTGAACGCAAAAGCGTTCACGGAGGATGTCATTGTGTTCTTGACACACGCCCTGCGCCGCGTGAACGCCTTGCGTTCACGGCGCGCTGCCCGTGACCCCCCTGAACTCTTCGAGTTCACGCTTCTTTCTGCGGCGAAAGAAATGGGGGAAAGAACGCCGCCCAAGGGGAAGCCCCTTCCGGAGGCGACCATCGCCTATGAACTTCTCTTAACCAGGGTCATGCCGAGCACAGCACCGAGGCAGCCAATGTGCTGTGTGGGGAACTTTCATGGTTACACCGCACTTCATAGGCCTTAATCCCCGACTCTGGGGATGGATTCCCAAGGAAGGACCGGTAGTCCTTCCTTGGGTGGCGCTTTTTGCCTACTTTTTCTCGACAAGGAGAGAAAGATAGGAACTCGCAGAGTTCCTATGGCGCAGGGGTGCATGCGCAATGCACAGGGCGTAACAGTCAGAACACGTTCTGATAGAACAACGGAGAAAGCGCTTTGCGCTTTCTCGTAAGGAACGCGAAGCGTTCACTGCCCTGCGCCGCAGGTGAACCCTCTCACAGAAACAGAAAGAGGGAGCTGCGGGGAAGCCGCACGAGGCTTATGAGTTGCCCCCGGAGGGTTCTGCGGAGAAGCCGCCGAGGCTTAACAGTTACCGAAAGAGGGTGCTGTAGGAACGCTTGCAAAACATGCTGTCCTGTGCTACACTAATGGTACCCTCACATCCAAAAGGAGCAATTCATGCAATATACCCTCACCCTCTCACACGCCATCGGCGCGATGCTTGCGCTGGCGCTCATCTTCGGCGTGAGCATCTTCTCCGGCCGCCGCATTCGCTCGGGCGCGGAGTTTGACTCAGGATCAGGACGGGCAGGCTCCGCCGTCGTCGCAGGTGCGATCATGGGCACCCTGGTCGGCGGCTCCTCCACCGTGGGCACGGCACAGCTTGCCTATCACTACGGCCTGTCCGCCTGGTGGTTCACCCTCGGCGGCGGCATCGCCTGCGCGGTGCTGGCGCTGCTCTACGTCGTTCCCCTGCGCCGCTCCGGCTGCACCACGATCGTGGGCATCATCGCCCGGGAATACGGAAAGCCCGTGGGCATCGCTGCATCGCTGCTCTCCAGCGTGGGCGCGTTCATCAGCTTCCTCTCCCAACTCATCGCAGCCTCCGCCGTCATCGCCATCGTGTTCCCCGGGCTGCCCGCCATCTGGGCAATCGCGGCCTCTGCCGTTCTCATGGCGGCCTACGTCATCTTCGGCGGGGTTTTGGGCACCGGCATGACCGGCATCGTCAAGCTCGTGCTGCTCTACGTGACCGTAATCGCCGGCGGCGGCATGGCGCTGGTCCTCTCCGGCGGCATCGGCTCCCTGTGGAACGCCCTCGACCACGCCACCTACTTCAATCTCTTCGCCCGGGGCATCGGCACAGACGCCGGTGCGGGACTCTCCCTGCTGCTGGGCGTTCTCACCACCCAGAGCTACGCGCAGCCCATCCTTGCCGGTTCCAGCGACTGTGCCGCCCGTCGCGGCGCGCTTCTCAGCGCGGTTCTGACCCCTCCCATCGGCATCGGCGGCATTCTCATCGGCCTGTATATGCGCGCAAACGTCCCCGAGCTTGCCTCGGCAAAGCTTGCCTTCCCCCAGTTCATCCTCGATCATCTCCCGGCACTTCCGGCAGGGCTCATCCTGGCAACCCTCCTCATCACCGTCATCGGCACCGGTGCCGGTCTCTCCCTGGGCATCAGCACGGTGATCAACCGGGACATCATCCAGAACCTCACAAAGCGTTTCACGGCACCCCGGGCGAATCTGCGCTTCTCGCGGTTTCTGATTCTGCTTGTACTGGCCCTTGCCTGCGGCGTGTGCGCCTGCCCTATCGGTGATATGATGCTGGAATTTTCCTTCATGTCGATGGGACTGCGCGGGGCAGTACTCATGGTGCCGCTGGCGGCGGCTCTGTGGCTGCCCGGGCGGCTTGACTCCCGCTGGGTCATGGCGGCAGTGATCGCGAGCCCTGCGGTGGTTTTGGTATTCGGGCTCTGGGGCATTCTGCCCTTTGACCCGTTGTTTGCAGGCGTTGGCGCGTCGGCGCTTCTGTGCACGCTGGGGCTTCGCAGGAAAGCGTAAGCCGGTCACGCCCGCAGGCATTTGCACTGCAGACGGACAATTCCATATGAATTGTGCCAATTCATAATTCACTCACACACCCCGGGAGGTTATTATGGGACTCAACACACTCTGGCTTGCCCACAAATTCGTCTCCGAGCATGTGCGCCCGGGAGATTTCTGCATTGACGCCACCGCCGGACGAGGCCGTGACACGGCTTTTCTCTGTGAGCTGGTGGGAGAATCCGGTCGGGTACTGGCCTTTGACATCCAGCCCGACGCCGTGCGTCAGACCCGTGAGCTGATCCAAACCCGGGGGTTTTCCGACCGCACCCGGGTGATTCTGGACAGTCACGCCAACATGGAGGTCTACGCATCTCCCGAAAGCGTGGACTGCATCCTCTTCAACTTCGGCTGGCTCCCCGGCGGGGATCATGCGATCTTCACCCGCCCCGAGTCGAGCATCCCGGCGATTGAGGCGGGGCTGCGGCTGCTCAAACCCGGCGGTGTGATGTCGCTGTGCATCTACTACGGCGGCTCCTCGGGCTACTACGGTGAGCGCGACGCGTTGCTTGAGTACCTTTCCACGCTGGACAGTCAGAAGTACACGGTCATCGTGCACACGTTTCACAACCGCACCGGCGATCCGCCGATCCCGGTGGAGGTGTACAAGGAGATATGAGGATCATTGGCTATCAAGCTTGCCCCGCAGCTCCCTCTATCTGTTTCTGGCAGAGGGTTCGCCTCCGCCGCAGACACACAACCTTCCAGAAACAGAAAGAGGGTGCTTCGAGAAAGCCCCGAGGCTTAACAGTTGCAGAAAGAGGCTCCCTTTGCCGTGGGAGCCTCTTTTTATGTGCCGTTGTCCGGTCATATGAGCGGATCTGCCTGCTTACGATATGATCCGCGCCGTAAAAAGGTGAAAAACTGTGGGACTTACTTCTTATCCCGCTCGATGGGTGCAATTCGGTTCTCACCGGCACCGAAACGGGTGATGTAGATGATGTCATCCTTGATGGAAAACACGTCAAAGGCCGTCTCGGTCACGGTGCCGCGCACACGCTTGGGGCAGGAAGGCGTCCATTCCTGAGAAAGAGAACACTGAGTGGTGATGGTAACAAGTTTATTGTCATGGTAAACGATATTATCGTAGTGAACATGCCCTGCGATGTTTGCCACCACCTTGGGATTGATGCTCATATAGTGATAGAGCGCGGGGGCACGGAGCATATCGTCATAGGGCTTGATCAGGGAGTTGTCGCCGCAGGAACCAATGATACCAATATTGCGGATGGGATTGTGAGAGAATACGATGATGCGGGAATCGGTGGCCGAGGCTTCCTCACGGAACCATTTGATCTGGGCGTCACTCACTTCCAGCTGCCAGCCGGGAGGGAAAGGACCGTTTTTGTCCTTGGGATAGGCCTTGTCGGAGGTATCGAGGAACACAAAGCGATAGCCGGGGAAGTCGATATAGAAATAGTTCACATCGCTGTCGATGTTACGCTGGAACATACGGTGGAAGTCACGGGGCAGCAGCACGTGCTCTGCGGGGTTGAGGTTTTTCATCCGTGCAACTCCCAGACCGTCGTCGTGGTTGCCTGTGATGCAGTAGGCGGGCACGGAAAGCGCATGGAGGCAATCGGCCGCTTCCTGCAGAGAGAAAATAAACTTCTCCCCATCCTCATCGTATTCGTTGCCCATATCGCCGCCGGAGATCACGCACTGAATGCCCGGGCAGCGGTCGAGAATATACTGGATGGACTGAATATGATCGGCGGCATACTCCCAGTCGGTACCGGGTTCGATGCCCAGAGGAATGGCATACTCATAGGTGCGGTTGTGGGCATCGGTGATGAACACAAAGTTAATGGGCGCGCCGATGGCGTTGATGCGCTCGATGCCTTCGTTATAGTGGTCGGTGAGAAAGGAGAGGTCTTTCATAGGGAATAACTCCTGATATAATATCGTTTTTCAAATGAAATACCGATAATGATCCACTCACGGTCGTACCGTAATGATGCATCCGGTAGGATCTAGTCTACCTTGACGCCGTTTGCGGCGAGTTTTGCCTGCAGCTGCTTCACATCCAGCTCCTGCACGCTCACGCCTGCGGCGGCGCTCATGGCGGCGGCGATGCCTGCTGCTTCACCGGTCACGCCGCAGGTGGGAATGCAGCGGGTGATGTCCCACATGGGCTCGGTGACGGAGATGTTGCGGCCTGCGGTGAGCAGGTTCTTCGTTTTGCCGTAGAGGCAGCGGTAGGGCACGGTAAACACGGGGCCGCGCTTGCGCCAGTCAGTGGTGCGGCCGATGGAATCGGCAAATACCACGCCTTCCTCGCTCTCGTCGAGGGTGTAGGCGCCCTTGATGCCCCGGGTGCAGCGAATGGGCGGAATGGTGGGCATGGTGACGGGCATGAGATTTTGATCCCCCGTGACCTCGCGCTGCTTGAAGGTACGGGAGAGCAGCTGCTGATGGACGTAGATCATCTGATCGCTCAAGTCGTCGGCCTTGGTGCCGTCGTAGCGGCGGTTTTCCTTGTAGTTCTCGGCGAAAATCTTATACCCGGCGCCCTCGTCACCGTAGGAGGAGAAGTAGCACCAGAGGCTTGCAAAGTTAAGCTCGCCCGCGCCGTAGAGATAAAGCTCCTCCCCTGCCTGCACGCAGAGATCCGCGTCACCGGTGGAGTCCACGACGGCACGACAGGCAATACCGGAGTCTCCCTCGCGGGTATTGAGCACAGCTGCCCTGATCGCGCCGTCCTCCATCTGCACATCCGTGACCTTCGCGCCGTAGAGAATCTTCACGCCTTCGGCCAGCAGCAGTTCCTCTGCGGCGAGGGCAAACATCTGGGGATTGAACTGAACCAGGAAGCGCTGACCGTCCCGCTTTTCCTCGAACGTACCGCCCTCCAGCCACGCCTTGGGATAGCGTGCCTCGTGACCGTACTTGATGGAAAGCCGGAGAAGTTCCTCGGTGATACCAAAGATCTGCTGATTGCCCATACCGTCGCACAGCGGCAGGAACACCGTGACGATACCGGCGGTGGCAAGACCGCCCAGCAGCCACTGCTGCTCCACCAGCGTCACGTCGGCACCCTGACGGGCAGCGCTGAGCGCCGCCGCGATACCGGCAACGCCGCCGCCCGCGACCAGCACGTCGCAGGAACGGGTGATGGCAACCTTCTTTTCATGTACGGTAATGTATTCCATGATGATAACCTCCAAAGTATGATAAAACAGTTTGTCCTGCGGGAGTTCACGGGTATTATAACACTTCACAGGGCAGATGACAAGCGAACAGCTTTTTTTCCCGCAAAAACCTTGTCTTTTCCGAAAGTCCTCTCAGACCCGCGCGCTTTTCCGAATACCTGAGAGACCCGCGCGCTTTTCCAAACGCCCTCACAGACCGGCGACCGGGTTATGGGTCTTGCCTCGCAGTCCGTGCTCTGCGGTGATGGTCACCGCCGGCTCCCCGCGCAGGCCGTCGGTTTCGAACACGACGATTTCGTTTGTCTCTTTGAGCAGTGCGCCGGGCAGGTACAGCGCATCCTGCGGGCCGATCTCCCAGTACCGTCCGAGGTTGAAGCCGTTGACAAACACGATGCCCTTGCGGAAGTTCTCCATGTGGACAAAGCATTCCCGTCCGGGCTGGGCAGCAAATGTACCCCTGAAGAATGCGGGAAGTCCTGCCTGCGTCCCCTCGCGGTAGCTGACCCCGGAGATATCCTTCATGTCAAAGCAGGAAACCTCCCAGTCAAATGCCGCGCGGTTTGACAGATAGACCCCGCCGATGATGCCCTTGCAGTCACCGCGATAGGTCAGCGTACCGAAGTTGACACGTCCGCAATTCTCAACAAAAATGTCGATTACATCGCCTTTTTTCAGTCCGTCCGGGAGTTTTACCGCACTTTCGTCCTGTGTCCGCATCCGGATGCCCAGCAGCTCGCCGTTGAGATATACCCAGGCGCGATCCCGCAGCCCCTCGATCTGGATGGCGTCCCGGGGCGCATCGTAGCTCATCACCTTGCGGTAGCGGATATAGCCGTAATCCTGCCCGTAGTATTCCATGCACTCCACAGTCTTGCTCTTCTGCGTCCGGGCCAGATGCATATTGTCAAAGAGGCTGGCCGATGCGGTGAGTTTAACCTGGCCGATTGTCTGATATTCCGGCGCGGGAGGTACCGGCGGCAGGGGCTCCTGCGCAGTCTTGCCCAGCAGCTCCCGGGTGATGAAGTAGCGCTCGGTGTAATCGCCCCATTCGGTAAGCGGCGCGTCGTAGTCGTAGCTGGTGGTATCAGGCCGGAACACCGAATCGCGTCCCGGCACGGCGGATGAGCTGCCGTTTGTCACCAGGTTTGCGCCGCTCATGAAGCCGAAGTTTGTACCGCCGAAGAACATATAGTGGTTATAGCTGATACCGTTTTCGATGATCTGGGAGAGATTTTCCCGGAACAGCTCATCGTCGCACTCATACCACTTTTCATCGCCCCAGTGGGTGAAATTGCCGCCCCAGTATTCGGCAATCAGGCGTGGGCCCTGTCCGTCCAGATACCGATCGGTCAGCAGTGCAAACTTTCCCGGCATATCGGTTTTGCCGATACCGAAGTCGAGCCCTTTGAGCACATGGTCATGGCTTCCGGTGCAGAGGTATGCCCTGGCGTCACCGTCGGCGGAGAAGAAAAAGCAGTCCAGCCCGGCCTCACGGTAGATGGCCTCCACCTGGCTGAGATAGTCGAAGTCGTCGCCGAAGGAGCCGTATTCGTTTTCCAGCGCCACGGCGATGACCGGGCCGCCGTTTCCGTGCAGATGGGGCTTGATTTTCGCCAGCAGCACCCGGTACCAGTCCTTTAAATGGGTGATATAGGGTTCCTCCAGACAGCGCATGCGCATGGTGGGATCCCTGAAAAGCCAGGACGGCAGTGCGCCGTTTTCCCACTCGGCGCAGATGAACGGGCCCGGACGCAGCATCACATACAGGCCCACTTTAGCCGCTGTCCGGATAAACTGCTCAAGATCGGCGATCCCTTCAAAGCAATATTCGCCCTTGCGCGGCTCATGGAGGTTCCAGGCGATATAGGTTTCCACGCAGTTGAGGCCAGCCGCGCGGTATTTTCTCATCAGGATCTCCCAATACGCGGGAAGGGCGCGAAAATAGTGCAGCGAACCGGAATGGATGACAAATTCCCTGCCATCGAGATAAAATTTACGATTCTGATACGTCAGCATCTGCATTTTCCCCATTTTCCATCATATTATAGCCGCGTCCGGCGGAGAAACCGTCACCAAATGAACGGTATCAGGCGATATTTGACCTTCTGTTCGTAGGCAAGGTAGCCATCCAGCTCTTTTTCCAGCAGCGCCTCTTCATTTTTGAGTCTTTTGACGATGATCATCGGATAGGCCATAAAAATCACCAACGCATACACCGACCCCAGCACCACCGGCATCGCCAGGAACAGCAGAATCGTGGCGCTGTACATCGGGTGTCTGACCACGCCATAAAGTCCGGTATCGATCACTTTCTGATTCTCCTGCACCTCGATCGTGCGGCTGAGATAGGCGTTCTCCCGCAGTACCTCGGCGTAGAGCGCATATGCTGCGAGGAAAACCACCGCTCCCGCAATGCTGACAGGTTCCGGAAGGGTGTACCATTCAAAGCGGTATCCCAGTCCCGCGACGATGAAGCCTGCGAGAAACATCAGCCCGCTGAGCTTCACCACCAGGCTCTGTTCTCTCTGCTTTTCTTTGACATTGAGCCGTTTCTGCAATAAATCGGGGCTTTTGACCATCATCACAATCCCCGCCGCGAACATGGGAACAAACAAAATCCCCATCAGCCGCCAGCCGTTTTCATACGCCAGCGACCCGGCAGGCAGGAAGATAAGAAGCCCCACCAGAATCACGCCTGCGAGGAATTTGATGATTGCCTGCAAAAAGAGTCTGCCTGTCATACGCTTTCACCTCAGACCAAGTTATTGAAACCAATGCAGATCACGAGCATTCTGCTCAACTGCATTATAGCATACTGCCTCTGCCGGTTTCAACAGAGCCGGCAAAAGTCGGGAATATTTCCGGTTTCCGGCACATTTTTCGATAAAAAAAGGACTGTCAGAACAACCACTGCAATGTCCCGACAGTCCTGCACGCACGCCGTGTGGAGGATGAAACACGGCGTCGTCCGACAGGCGTACCGAACCGGCCTGCTGCTGCCGATTGGGTACGCGATCATTCACTTGTTGCCGCTCAGAGCATGCGGCGCTTGTAATTGGCCGGGGTTTCGCCGGTCAGCTTCTTAAAGATGCGGATAAAGTAGGAAACCTCCGACAGCCCAACCTGCGTGCAGGTCTCGGTGACGGAAAGGTTTGCTTTCACCAGCAGCTCTTTTGCACGTTCCACACGTGCCTGATTGAGATATTCCTTATAGGACAGACCCGTAATCTCCTTGATAATCCGCGACACGTTCTTCTCGGGGATCGAGAATACGTTGCTAAGCGACGAAACGCTCAGGTCATAGTCACCGAGGTGATCACGGATGTAGTCCAGAATTTCCGTCTGCGGCTGTTCGCTGCCCTGCTCGATGGCCTGGGCGATGCTACGGATGAGCTCCTCGGTCATTGACCGGAAGGTTTCCGGATCCTGCAGGATCATGATGGAATTGAACTGGTCACCGGCGATGCCCAGCTGCATACGATAGGCCAGCTGCGAGAGGCTGTTGATGACGGAAGAGTTCATGCTCATGCGCACATAGAGCGGATCGTCGCGGCCTACAAGTTCCATGGCCTGATCCAGAAATGCCAGCGCCTGATCCACATTGCACACGGCAAGCTCGGCCGCCATACGGCGTGCGCAGGCATCGACGCCTGCAAATTCGGCGCTGAACGAGGGGGAATTGGGCAGATTAGCCCGGTTGAGTGCATCCAGGAAGGAAATCGGGATTCTTGAGAGCGTATCACAGATGAGTCCGGAGACCGAACGCACAGGATCATCCACTTCCAAAGCCAGCGCTTCCACCATATCCGATACGTCGCGCAGGTCGGCAGCGTCGCGGGCTGCACAGATGAACACGGCGCTGGTCTCACCGGCCAGCGCGGTACCGCGCAGGGTCAGATTCTCGTCTCCGAGCTTCTCCAGCTTCGTGATGAGGGTATTGAGATCTGCAAAGCCGTCCTCTGCCGGATAGAGTACCAGCACACAATAGGACGTTACGTCACTGATCAGATCCAGATACTTCAGATCCCGGGTATTTTCAATATCAAACTGGCCACAGATGAGCAGCTGGACGATCTGACGACGGATCGCACTGCGCTGCTGGGACAGCGTCTGTATCTCCTGATGCAGGCGCTGGGTGGACAGGCGTTTTTCTTCAAACAGATTTTCAAACATGGTCGACAACGCTTTCAACTCATCCGAGGCCGACACCGACGGCGCATACCGCCGTGACAGATCACGGATGGGACGGTAATTTGTCCAGCTCAGGTAGCATGCGCTGACCAGAAGGACAATCACAACCGCAGCGATATACAGATACATCGTGCGGGAGAACGTGCCCAGACGGGCATAAACGCCGATACCTGCCATGTCCAGTCGGACACACAGGCGGTCATTGAGCAGGCACCGAACCTCGGTCTGCTCATATGCGCCCTCCTGCGTACACAGCAATACCTCATCCCCGAACGATACCTTGATCGGGATATCCATATCGCCGATGGAGGCGCTCAATACATCTATCACCCGGTCGATGCGTACAACAAACACCAGCACGGCACGGTCGGCATGATATTCGGACATAGTAAACGGAACCGCGAACAATGCAAATGTTCCCATTCCCTCGGGCGCATTGCTCAGCGCATACTCCGGCATAATCAGCGTGCTCGCCTCTGCCCCGCGAATCTGCTCTTTCAGCGCCTCGACATAGTCTCGGTCGCGGATACCCAGATACACATTACAGAGAACATTGAACGTATTGGTCGCCGCGCCGTCCATCACGCGAAAGACGCTCTCGCGCTCGTTGTAGATCACAAAAAACTCGTCGGCAATGGGGACGAAGCTTTCAAAATTGCGCAGATATGCCAGGGTTTGCGCGGGATTGTAGCCGCTGCGGTTGAGATATTCGGAACGCATCACGCTGGAGGACTTGAGCCGGTAGCTCATATCCTCCATCAGTTCAAAATTCTGTTCCAAAAGCTCAGCCGCAGTGTCGAAACGCTGCTGCTGCGTCTCAAGGTAGGCGCTGTTCAGCTCCCGGACAGAGAAGCTGAACAGCACCGCACCAAGAAGTATACAGGCAAGCACTACGATGCCTATATAGGACATCAGGAAGCGTCTGACTAAGCGGGAAACGCCGGAAAATTTCAATTAACTCAGCCTTTCAGAGAACCGATCATGACGCCCTTGACAAAGTATTTCTGAACGAAGGGATAGGCAATGAGCAGGGGCGCGGATGCAATGTAGATGACGGAATACTTCATGCCCTCGGCCATATGCTTGAGGTGATCGTAGTAAGCCTTCATTTCAGGATCGAGCGCAAGCTCTTCCTGGCTGGCCATGGACGCCGCGGACTGATTCTCGATCAGGATACGACGCAGGACGATCTGCAGAGGCACCAGATCAGGATCATTGAGGTAAATCAGAGCGGTGAAGTATTCGTTCCAGCGGCCGACCGCGTACCACAGGGACATAACGGCGATGATCGGCGTGGAGAGGGGCAGCGCGATGGTGAAGAACTGGCGGAACTCGGAAGCGCCGTCAATCTTGGCAGCTTCGTAGAGATCGCCGGGGATGGAGTTCTGGAAGAACACGCGGGTGACGATCATGTTGTAGACGCTCAGACCACCGAGGATAACAAGCGTGATGGGCTTGTTGAGCAGGCCGAGGTTGACAACATTGAGGTAGCTGGGGATCAGACCGCCGCCGAAGTACATGGTAAACAGGAAGTACCAGGACAGCCAGTTACGGCCGGGCAGATCCTTCTTGCTCATGACATAAGCGGTGGGCAGCGTCAGGAACAGATTCCAGAGGGTACCACAGACGGTATAGAAGATCGTGTTGCGGTAGCCCAGCCAGATATCGGAGTTCTTGAAGACGTTCATATAGGGTTCCAGGGTGAAGCCCTTGACCCAAAACACCGTCTGACCAAGGGTGACGGCAGTGGGGTCGGAGAAGGAGGCAACGAGGGTAAAGTAGAGCGGATAGATGATGATCAGCGTGATGAGGGTGACAAGCGTTACATTGACAACGTCGAATACCACGTCGATCTTGCTCTGCTTAATCGGGGCGCCGTTCTTAGCTTTTTTCACTTTTACTCTCCCCCTTACCACAGACTGACGTCAGAAACCTTCTTCACGATCATATTGACGATGATGAGAAGCGAGATATTGACGAGGGTGTTGAAGAGACCGATAGCGGACGAATAACTGTATTGTGCGTTGATAAGACCTATGTTATATGTATAGGTCGATAGAACCTGCGAAACCGATAGGTTGAAGGAGTTCTGCAGCAGGAAGATCTTCTCAAAGCCGACGGAGAGGATGCTGCCGCAGTTCATGATGAACATGATGATGATGGTGGGCAGGATGGTGGGGATGTTGACGTAGCGGATGATATCAAAACGGTTGGCGCCGTCGATACGTGCCGCTTCGATGAGCTCCGGCGAGACACCGGCCAGAGCTGCCAGATAGATGATCGTACCCCAGCCCAGACCTGACCATATACCCGATATGATGTACATCGATCGGAAATAGGCTTTTTCCTCAAGCCATTTGATAGGCTCAAGATCGAAAAACGCGCGCACGTTGTTGAACAGACCGTAGGAGGTGTTCAGGAACAGCAGCACCATACCGCAGACGACGACGGTGGAGATGAAGTGAGGCGCGTAGGTGATCATCTGGACGGTCTTCTTGAACTTCTCATTTCTCAGCTCGTTGAGCATCAGGGCAAAAATAACGGCACAGGGGAAGGTGCAGATGCCGTAGAAGCTGATGAGGAAGGTATTACGGATGTAAGGCCAGAAGTCCGGGAAGGCAAAGAAGCGCAGAAAGTGCTTGAAGCCGACCCATTCACTTCCCCAGATACCCAGAGAAGGTCTGAAGTTCTTAAAGGCGATCTGTACACCGTACATGGGAACGTAGCTGAAAATGAAGATGTAGATCAGGCCGGGGAGCAGCAATAAATAGAGCTCCCAGTGCGCCAGAACACGTTTCAGGGTATGGATAACCTTCTTTTTATTGACAGAAGGCTTCTTTCCTACCGCGATATTGGC
The DNA here is from genome assembly GCA_015067675.1 of Oscillospiraceae bacterium. Classification (GTDB taxonomy): domain Bacteria; phylum Bacillota; class Clostridia; order Oscillospirales; family QAMX01; genus SIG502. Next base: position 2,604 of record SVMB01000056.1, on the reverse strand, counting down.
AGATTTGCGCAAAGCGAGACACCTCCTTGTGGGGTCGGAGAATAGCAAAATTACATTGCAGGCAAGAAAAGCTGATTTTTGGTAAAAGAATTGAGGGGCACGGAGCCCGTGCCCCCCAAAAGCTTAGTCAGGAAAGAAACTGATTGATCGTGGGCTTAATTAACCCATGTTAGCCTTGAAGACTTCGTACTCGCCGGAGAGGATGTCATCGTATTCCTGCAGGCCCATGGCGATGAGCTCTTCCTGGAACTTGGCAACGTCGTCAATGGGACGGCGGCCGGTGATGAACAGAGCAACCTGCTCCTGGATGTAGGGAGAGCAGACGGCATTGATGTCGGCGATGGTGTTGGAGGTATCCTGGTCACGGTAGACGTAGCGCAGGGGCTGGTCCATACCGGATTCGGAATACATGGTACGGATGGAGAAATTCCACTCACGATACTTGGACTCACAGTAGGTCTCAGGATCCTTGGCGTAGTTTTCGGCGTTTCTCGCGTCGTCAACTTCCTTGGAGCCCAGGACAATGTTCAGCTCAGCAGGATCCTTACCGGAAGCCTGGGCAACGGCGCAGGCAAATCGGTAGGAGAAGTCCCAGGTCTGCAGGGTCTGATCCATGTAGGTGGGAACGTAGTTGTTGTTCTTATAGGTGTTGGCGTTCTCCTCGCCCTCGATATAGTAGCTTTCCTTGTTCTCGGTCAGGGGGTTATCGCCGGCGATGTAGCCCTTCAGGCCGTAGGTGTCATGGACGCCTTCGATGGGGCCCATCTTGACCACGTAGTCATACTCGGGGTTCCAGAACAGGTCGAAGAAGCGGCAGAGAACCTCGGGATGCTCGGAGATACCGGACATGTAGTAACCGGAGTTACCGTAGACGGGGTAGTTGGCGGTGTTGGGGTTGGTGCGGACATGAGAATCCAGAGCGGGCATCAGCAGATACTCGTTCTTGTACTCAGAACCGGGAGTGTCGGGAACGTCATTCTTACCCATGCCTTCGTGGGTAGCTTCGACACCGGTGTAACCGGCCTTGTTCTCGGCGACGAGCTGAGCAGCGTCACCGGTGAAGTAGTCGGGACTGTACAGGTCTTCGTTGTACCAGTCGTTGGAGATCTGCATGTAGTCATAGAACAGATCGTCGAGGACGGGCAGACCGTAGTCTTCGTTGCCCTGATCGTCGATATGCAGGCAGGCCTCATAACCGGCGGCGACGTCCCAGGTCTGGAAGTAAGGACGAACCAGATAACCGAAGGACTCAGCCAGGATACCCATGGGGTTACCCCAGTCATCAGAGTAGTTACCGTTGATGGGGACGATACGGTCAACGCCGAAGACGGCGGGATCGGTATCACGGAAGGTGATCAGGGTATCGGTCAGCTCAGCAATAGAGGTGGGCAGCTCCATATCCAGAGCCTGCAGCCAGCCAAGGTGGATGTACCAGCCAACGCAGGTGGTGGGGTTGAGCACACGGGACTGAGCGTACATATCGCCCTCAGCGGAAACGGTGTAGTTGGGGGCGCAGTTGGGGTTGGCATCGTAGAAAGCCTTCAGAGAGGGCATATAGTTCTCGAGGTAGGGAGCGTAGTTGAGCAGCAGGCCTTCCTGCTTACCGTAGGTGGCAACCTGGGTGGTGGTGAGGTTGATGTGCATCATGATATCCGGGACCTGCTTGGAGGCGAACAGAAGGTTCATCTTCTCCATGTCGAGGATCTGTGCAACATCGGGGATGATGTTGAGTTCGTTCTCAACATACTTCCAGAACCAGTTGTCAGTAACGTTGTTGGGGAAGCCGGACTCGAGCTCGACGCCGAAGGACAGAGTGATTTCCTGGCCTTCCTTGATGATCGGCACGGCGCCTTCATAGTTGATGTAGTCGATCTGGTCTTCGGGAGCAACGCCGCCGAAAGCCTTGTCGGCGGGAACGCCGGAAGGAGCAGCAGCAGTGGTGGCAGCGGCGCCACCGGCAGCCTTGGTAGTGGAAGCAGCAGCAGCCGTGGTAGAGGTGTTACCGCCACCGCCGCAGCCGGCCATCATGGTCGCCAGCATGAGGACTGCAAGGATCAGGGCAATGATCTTTTTCATGGTGATCTCCCTTCATAAATGATTCCCCGGTAAACCGGGCAGAGTGTGGAGGAGCCGACCGTCGCCGGGCATCCTCCGGTCACAAGCTTGTACTATCATAATATATGAATGAACGGTGAATGACAATAGTAATTTTCAGACGGAAATAGTAAAAAACGGATAAGTGACATCGAAAACAGTAATTTTACGCCTTGCGGGAACTTTTCATTGACTTTGCCTTTTAAATTCCTTATAGTATTTATACGTCAGGATGTTTTGTCACATTCCAAACACTACTCATGAAAGGAATAAACGAATATGGCAGACAGCATTTTCACCAAGCCCGAAGATATCGCCGCACATTACGGTGAAGACTACAGCCTCAACTACGGCGCGATGAGCCCGCCGATTTTCCAGACTTCCATTTTCGCCGACGATGTCGGCGGCCCCTACGGCTACTCCCGCGTGACCAATCCCACCGACGAAGTCTTTGAGCGCAAGGTCGCCGCGATGGAGCATGCCCTCCCCGAGGATGGCGGTCGTGCGCTG
>SVMB01000055.1 GCA_015067675.1 Oscillospiraceae bacterium | reverse complement strand
ATATTTGACCTCGCCAGGTTCAGGGTCGTATTCATATACCGCTCTTCCACACGCTCATAGCCGACCACAGTTTCCCGCAGACATCTCTCCATCGTTTTCTCCGCACGGGCATCGGCACGCTTTCCACTTTCCTCGGACGAGAGATCATACTTATCCGCCAGAAATCCGGGCAGATAGGCAGTCGAAAACGCCGTCAGTGCCGAGTAGTCAAACGGCTCTATGGAATCCATGTAGTCATCGGGCATTTTCGAAGATCCGTCTACCGGGATGTTTTCAAATGTCACGGTACCTGCACGAAAGACATCGTAGTGCTCCGTCTCGGTGATCTCGTAATCACCCGACTCGTATGTCTGGCTGTTTTCCGCCTCATAGGCAGCATCGCCTTCGGCTTCACCGTCAAAGAGCCAGAAGGGAACGTACACGCCTTTGATTTCTTCCAGATGATTTGCACTTTTGAAGGCTGCCGGCAGAAGCGGTTTGCCTTCGTAATGTTTCTTCAACGCCTTGATTGCATCTTCCTTAGAGAGTTTGAAGGGAATTACGTAGTCAGGCTTGAGCGTTCCGGCAAACTGACCGGGAACTACGGACGGATTACCGCAGTAGGGGCATGAGGTTGCCGCCGTCGTCGAATCGCAGATAAGCTCAGCGCCGCAGGAAGGACAGTTGTAAGCGCGCATACCTTCCGCATCGGTTCCCCAGTCGTCGCTGAGACCGGACATATCCCATTCTTCGCCGCCGGTTTGCTGCTTTTTTTCCTCGGCTGCTTTCATATTCTGCGCAGCCTGCTCATTTTTCTTTGCATACAGTGCTTCAATCTCCGCCACCGGATAAGACGAGCCGCAGTATTCACATGCCAGCTTTCCGGAGGCAGAGTCAAACTGAAGCGGACCGAAACAGGCCGGACATTGATAGTTGGTCACTTGTACTGCCATAAGAATCCCCCCATTTGACTTTTTGGTTACTCTTTCTGATTGCTCATACCAAAGATTCCTGTCATGTTGTCATGCAGACGTGCCTCCACAATGGCTGTATAATGTCTCCATGCGGCACCGCCTCCGTGAACATGCAAACATCCTTTTCATAAGCATTGCACTCTCATTATCGCCCTGCCGGGCCGCCTGCCATCGAACTCCTGGCTCTGCACTCCAGTTTGACATCATGCGCCGGCATGACAAAGCGGATGGCAGCACCCTTTGAATCAAATTCCAGAGGGATATACTCGCCGTCCAGATAAAAGGAATACTCACTGTCCGGTCTGAAATTCTTATAATACAGTTTTACCTGTGTGCCGGGCTTATAGGCGCGCTTCGCTCCCTGATAGGAAGATTTTTCGCCGCAATAATCCACCTGATACCGGTTTCCGCCGAAGAACAAACCCATAATGATACCTCCGATGATCATAATGATCAGAATGATACATATGATTTTCACGCTTGTCATCGTTCTCTCTCCGTTATCGTGGAAAATGAACCTTACCTCGTTTTCTCCGGCAGGATGGAGACTTATCCGATTCGTTCCAGCTTTCCAGCATGTGAAAAATACTCCGGCAGTTCCTTCTTTTTAGACGACAGCACATAGTCACCGTTTGACTGCTCTCGCCAGATGAGTTCGTAGCCATCTTCTTCATCGGAATCGTATTTACCCGCAATAAAGCCGGCTACGTCAGAATAACTGTACTCGATGTAGTTATATTCCAGAATCCCGGCACCCTCCTGCGCCCGGATATAGAACCCCTCCTGCCAATCCTCGTTGGGCAGGTAATACCGGTATCCCGTCGCGGTTTTCTCAAATACCAGATCCTGCTCCGGGTCAAAGCGCCGGTCGGATACCTTCATTTCATTGGTCAAATCGTCGCGTTCCTCTTCCCGGACTCTGACACGACCGTCAATACAAACACCGTCCCGTTCGAGCCAGTCGCCGTATTCGTAAAAGCTGGCTGTCGTCATCCATTCACGGATTCCCATCAAAAATGTCTGCGTGCCGTTTTCAATGGTAATGGACTTAAAACGCATTCCGCACGCATTACCGATCTGCTCCATGGTTTCCAAATCATATTTGGAAAGATCCGCATCATCCGGCAGCGTGATCTCAGCAGTTACATAAATCTGAGCTCGGGATTGCGGATCACGGACAAAGGCTTCCAGATCCTCCACGCCTGCCGGAAGACCGAAATCAAACCCGTAATCGAACTGGTACGCTTTCAGCTCATGGTTTTCGTCACGAAACGGTGCCAGGACATAGCATTCAAAATGATCGGCTTCGCCTTCCGGGGTAATCCCCATGGTTTCATAAAGATACTCCGCTGCGATCCGGTCGAGTTTCTTCGCCGTACTTTGATCATTTTCAAAATACACATCCCCGGTCACGGTATCAATGGCAAAGGAGGCTTCTTTTCCGTCGAGGTCAATGCGTCCGGCAGCATAATCCGTCAGGTATTCCCGACTTGAATACTTGATGTTCCGGATAAATGCCGAGCATTCTGTCATCTCCGCATCCGGCATATGTTCATCCAGCCATATCTGCATCATTTTCGCGCCTTTTTCGGAAATCAGGTCTGCCTCCGCCTGATCATAATGCTGACATCCACACAGGAAAAGGAGTGCAATCATCACAAATGCAGTATATGCAATGCTCTTTTTCATACCCGAGCCTCCCATATTGCACCGCTGTGCTGTCGGTGCTCCTGTTGTTCCGCCGTCGCTGCCGGCTCCCGAAGACTCTTATCCAGCCCCGACGCTTCTGTGCAGCAGTTCCAGATACAGCATCAATTCATCACATGACACAACTACATTCAGTTCAGTATGTCATACCTTCAACGACACGGACAATGATATTCCCTCTGCTCCTTGCCATTGAACCATCTCGTTTCAGCGATCGTTTGCTTAGTCGTTGACCGCGCCGCCGCAGTACTCGCAGCAGCCCTTTTCATCCGGAGTAGTCGTAGCTCCGCAGTAGGGACAGGTCACCGCAGCCTTGGGAGCAGCAGCAGCCGCCGCCTCGTCGCGGACCTGCTGACGCGCCTGCATCAGGACTTCCTTGATTTCTTTACCCATATCTTCATAAAAACAGTAATCGACGTTCTTCTTGGGATCGGGCTTGCGCATCTGAGGCAGCGGGTTATCGGGGTTGAGTTCCACGTTGGATTCATTGAGACGGAACTTTATCTCACCGAAGTAGGGATGATTTACCCGAAGGAGCACATGGAAGTCATAGCTCCAGGTATACCGGGGCGGATTGTAGCTGACCCTCTTGGTGTTGCCCTCCGCATCCTTGATCTCGCGCTTTTCTTCGTCATAGTCTTCATCGATATCCAGCTCCACGCCGGTGACCTGTTCAAAACCGATGACATCGGGATTGATGTCCAACAGGTTTTGATGGGACTTTGTTATTCCATCAGAGGCAACCATGAACTTTCCGGCATCCTCATCGATATAAACCTTGGTATTGCCGCTGCCCATAACACGTGTCACGTGCAAAGCCGCAACAGCGTCGCGATTTGCCTCGCGGTAAGCCAGCTGCTCCTTGATCTCCTCCACGGTACTTTCCCGGCGATCGGAGAAGAAAGGAGAAAGTTTTGCCGCGCAGGTCTTGCACATATTGCCGTCTTCCAGCTTACGGTTGCCGAAAAGTCCGATTTCGCCGCCGCAGATCGCGCATTCCTTCTTGGAAAACAATTTGTCAAATAAACCCATTGTCACTGCCTCCTGTTAGTCTGATTTTGTGTTTGGTTATGTTGTTTTGTTTCGCCGTACACTCGGCAATTCTTCACTTTGTTCGCTCAAACCGATATCAGCTGCTGTTAGCCGCTGATCAAAGGGTATCAACCACATCTGCCAGATAGGCTGCCGAAATGGAACTGTAGACAAACTGATCTATGAGACCGTCTTTTTTGGCCTGCTTGACTTGTCTGGCAAGGTCCTTTTCGGCGTTTTCATCCACAATGAGCACAATCCTGCAGTCAGGCTGTTTGGCCTTGACCTCGTCCCGGATTTTCAGCCGTTCGGAAAGCTGCCAGACCTGACAACCGGTTACCTCCATCAGAAGAGCGTAAGGATCGAGCCATCTGCATTCGTCTGCCACCTTATCAGGGGTATCAACCGTATAGGTGTCAAAGTCGTTTTCGGATCTGCGAAGCGTTTCCGAAACAGCATTGCAGAACAACGCATTTTTCATATTGATCACAATCCGTCTCAAAGCGTCACCTGCTTTCTAAAGAGTGGAAAAATGCATATACTCTTACCTATTTTATTATACTTCTTCCGCAGATCATAGTCACTGTTACAAGTAACAGTATTCTGAAGAATATCTGTATCACGCATTATAGTGTCAAAAAAAATGCAGTTTCCCTGTGATAACCGGGAAACTGCATTCTTTGCGATATCATTGTTATTCGCTGTCTTCCAGCGCTTTATCCGGGGTAACGATGATCAGATTCTTCTGTGCTATGGCAATCAGAAGCTCCATTCTTGTACGATACCCCGTCTTATCCAGTATCCTGCCGATATGCCAGCGCACATTGGACTTGGTACAGCCAAGCATCGACGCCGCATCTTCATCGCCGGTACTTTGCATCAGAGCACGTATGACGTTTAACTCATACTGCGTCAGTTCGTAACTTGTGGTCAGCCCCAGCTTTACCTCAGGCGTCTTATCAGGAAAGATCGACTCTCCTGACACCGTCCGGTTCATCACATCCAGGAGTTCATCATGACCGGAATCCTTATACCAGAAGCTGTCGGCGCGTGCCGCCTTCGCCTTTTCAATGAAGCTATGCTCTGCCATGGACGTGACGATGATGATTTTGATTTCCGGAAACTTTTTCTTGATGACTGCAGCTGCTTCGATACCGTTTTCGTCACGCGCGGTACAGACATCCATCAAAATGAGGTCAACCGGTTCTCTCATACAAAACAATTCCGCATCGGCTGCATTGGGTATTGTACCTGCCCAGGTATATGCATCACTGGAGCGAATGATGGCTTCCATATTTTCCTGCGCCATCTTCTGGTCTTCTACGATCAGCACACGTGTCATGATATCCCCTCTTTTTCTTTTGGTACGGTTACGGTTAACTGAAAGTACGGAAACGACTGCACAGTCATGCTGCCGCCGCAGCGTTCCACACGTCTGCGCAGAGTGGAAAGCCCGCCGCCCTCCACGATCTCCGATTCGGGTACTTTACCATTATTCGTGACGACCACCGCTGCATCGGATTCGGATTCCGAAAATGCCGCATACAGTTCGGTGGCTTGCGCATAGCGAACCGCATTGGTTACACATTCACGCACAGCACAGGTGAGATGATAGGCTGCGTTTTCCTCTTTGGGCAGTTCGCCGGTTTGGATAAAACGTACTTTGACAAATTCACAGGTCTTGCGGATCTGTGACAGCATATCCTCGTCGGGTGTATCGTTGCTGTATTTGATCATCGACACGGCTCTTTGCCAGGAAAGTGCCAGGCTGTCCGGGATGCTTTCGCCGCTCTCGTCTTTCAGATACTGCTGCGCCGCCGTCAGGCATCTGCCCATTTCATCGTGGACACGCATTTTGGTATTCAGGATTTCTTCCTCACGGGTGATCGCAACCACATTCGCCGACAGTTTTTTAAGATCTGCCTGTACTTTATAAAGCTGCTCGTTTTCCTGCATCAGTTCAAGCTGATGCTCATGCAGGTCTGTCACGTCTGCAGCAATATATTGGGTATACGTATTGACGCTTTCATAAGAGAAGGAACGCTTTTCAAGACGCCATGCGCTGCCATCGGGCACAATAAAGATTTTCCCTTCTTTTACAACACCGTCGGCGGGGATAAAATCATCAGCAAAGCAGTTTTCAAGGTCAGTAATGAATTGTATGTCCTTTCCGCAGACTGCAAAGCTGAATCGATACATCGCCAGATTGCAGAGGACAGGCAATCCTTCCGCATTGAAAAAGCAGACACCTGTCGGCAGATTATCAAACGCCTCCTTGATGGAAATGCTGCTGATTGTTTTTCGCTGCTTCGTTTCGCTGAAAAAAGCCCATATGGTATATGCCAGAGACAGCAGGATGATCAGCAGCAGTACAACATACGGTATTTGCAGGTGAGGTCCCCGCTCCGCTCCGTTAATACGGCTGTCAAGCTGCATCAATACATAAAGCACCGCGTTCAGCAAAAAGGTTGCACCCAGACTGAGCTGCTTTTGCAGTTTACATCTGCGCCTGAACAGCAGAATAAAACCTGCCGCAATGGCAATCATGGTAAACTGACTGAGTATTAAAAGAACTATTTGCTGTATCTGGCCGGTCTGATAAAAGTACGATGTCATTTACCGTCACCTCCCTTTGTTTTGAAGGAAAGTGTATAACAGTTTTCATCCGATACGCTCACCGCAATCTGTTCCGTTTGGAGAATCGTTAAATCCAACCCGCACACGGCGTCCACGCATGCATAAAAGCTGTTTTCACGGATGAAAAACCGAGCCAGCAGGCAACTGAGTCCGTCAAATGCGTTTTCTACGACATATTCGTAGAAATCAAAGAGTTTCATTGCTGTCTCTGCCGGGATATTTCTGTCAATCTGAACCGTACAGGCGCAGTTGATCCCTGCAAGCTGCAGATTATTCATCATCTCTTTAAGACTAAGATGCAGTTCTTCTGCTTGGATGAACCCATCCTGCTCGCCCACAAGAATCAGGTTATTGCGGCGCTTCAGATATGCGCCAACCACAACGATCCGGCGCAGCAGTTCCCGCTTTTCACCGGCATCGGCGGTTTCTGTCAAACAATGCAGCCAGTCGTTGAGCAGATTGATCTGGTGCGCCGTCTGCTTATGCAGTTTGTCATGCAGCCGGTTCTTCTCCGCAAGGGAACGAATCCGTTTGTCCATCTGATAATTCTGCATGGACAACGCATTGGATCCTTTCAGTTCCTCCCGCAATTCGTCCAGTTCATTCAAAACATCCAGCAGCTCCGATAAATCTTCCTGCCATAACGTATAGCCGCCCCTGATCCGGGCACAGGATACTCGAATGCCGCCGTCCAGCATCAGTGCCGACTCTTCGGCTGCCCGCATTTGATCTTTGGACAAATGCAGCGCATCATCCGAACTATAATGCAGGGTGTAGTCGTTATCCACAACCGCCACACCGAGCCCTGAGTACTTGAGCAGTTCGTTGTAGTGAGTGTTTGACTGTACCAGACCCGTCTTTATACTGCTTTCCCAAATGGCAACGACCGTAAAGCAGAGAGCTGCCGTCATTTCGATAAATCCGAACAGATCGGTATCAACCGCATACAAAACGGAGTAAAGCAACCCTATTCCGAGCATTCCGATCGGCATCCATATCATCTTTTGCGTTCCCGGTACACGGCAGCGTCTGACAAGCACCGCTATCATCCACGCAACGCAGGTAAAAATCCAAACAACTGCGGCGTAATAAAGTACCGTACGCTGATAGATATCCCAGCCGAGTTCATATCCCATATGGAATCGGAACGCCCACTGATGCAGATCGTTTGTGAGAATCCCCGCGATCAGCGCAAACGATGGAATATACATGAGGTTCCACTTTTTCGGCAGCCGGTACTCTTCCGGTTTGCCGATATGCTTTGCCGCAAACAGGCAAAACTGCGGAATGAGGATCATGGAAATATAATAGGCGTACCAGCACCACTGCCCCAGTGGAAATACATGATACAGAACCGTAAGCCGAAGCGTTCGCATCAGCATCCAGAAGATCATGAGTCCTACCAGAATCATCAGATATTGTCTGATTTTTCTGTTTATGATCCGGTCGTAAACCGACACGCCCCAAAACACAAGAATCCCGAGATAGATCACCAGAACGATCACGTGAGAAATTACATACATGGCCGGGGTTGTGTTCATGGTAACCACGCGGACAAAGTTTGCAAACAGAAGCAGAAATACCGTCAGCAGAACATTGATAGTATAAGGCTGCGTTTTGCTTGCCTGCGGCAATATTCCCTGTTTTTGCATCGAGCGGTAAATGGCCAGAATCAGGCATTCGGTCAATATGTAGGAAACAGAAAGCCATTCAAATCCCCGGGGCAGAAACTGTTCTGCAAGCCAGATAACAATATTACAGAATACTGCGCACAAAAGCAGTATCGTATGGGACCGGGAGCGAATTTTCTTTTTGGCAATGGCACGGAATGCCGTGCCCACCATAGCAAACATATACCCGATCAGATAGACATAATACATAGAATGCAGCGGGCCGTATTCCCTGACAAGCTTTGTTGCCCCATCTGCAACAACGATATCAACCGTCCGGTAATAAATCGGCAGGATACCGGGACTGGTTGTGATTCCAAGCATCAAAAAGCCAATCACCGCAAGCGCTGCAAAGACACGCCTGTTTAGCTTCATTCCGCAAAAGCGCAGTATCATCATCAGCAGGAAAAGCGGCAGAAACACGCTGCCCAGATAGGCGATTCTGTTGGAATTGAGTGCTGCTCCCAGGCTGCGCGATACCGACAGCATAAAGTAACCAAGATTACAGACAGAAACCGAAACAAACACCAACAGCAGCCACACATCTCGTTTTTTATCTGCCATTACACATATTCCAACCATGCAAAGCGAAATCAGCGCAATGATTCCGTATGTCAAGGACATCACAAAGCCCCCTGTCGTCCGGAGAAATAAGCAGTAATCAATCCCGAATATCTGCCCCGGTATACCAATTCTTTTTTTCTGCTGTTTTCATTGTACCATATTAGTTTCTGCTTATCCATACCTTTCTCAGCGAAATGCTTTCTTTCAGAATGATCCTACACCTTTTTTCACAAGATTATCGAGCGGCTTACGCCGCTGTCCTTTCACTCTCCAAAGAAGCCAACAAACAGGATATGCATAGTGGACATAATGAATACTTCGTGAAACACAACCGTGTTACCAAAAAGCACCTCGGATACGGTCGGGAATCTGCGGGTATGATAGGATTGCGGCGATAAGCCGTGCAATCAATGAATGAACGATCCGCAGCAGCGGATCATGCAAAGGAGATAGTGATTATGTCCAGCAACAAGACCTCTCTCGTTCCCGCCGCCCGCGAAGCCCTGGATAAGTTCAAGATGGAAGCCGCTTCCGAGGTTGGTGTCAACCTCAAGCAGGGTTACAACGGCGATCTGACCTCCAAGCAGGCCGGTTCCGTCGGCGGCCAGATGGTCAAGAAGATGATCGAGTCCTACGAGAACTCCATGAAGTAACCTCTATACGGAGTTACGCTCTGTATAGGATCAGCAGCCGCAGTGCAAATGTTGCATTGCGGCTGCTGTGCAAGTATTGCCACCTGCGCTTATTTACAACAGAGCCGTTCGTTTACACGAACGGCTCCGGCATCACTCTACCAATTATGCAAAAGGGGCTTTTCCCGCACGGTGTACTTCAATCTCGTCCACCACCGCATTGGTACGATGCTCTGCAAAGAACGCTGCAATCTCGGCAATGTCCTCCGGCAGAATCATTCCCTCGTCCGAGAGATCGGGACGCGACACACGTACCATATCCGTAAATACCGCGCCGGGAGCAATGACATGTACCCGAATGCCTTCGGAATATACTTCATTGGCAAGGGATTTCGACATTCCCAGCAGTGCATGCTTTGATGCCGCGTAGGCACTCTGCAAAGGGTATCCCTTGTGGGCTACCACCGATGCGATGTTGATGATGGTGGCATGGTCGGACTTCCGGAGCAGCGGAAGTGCCGCCTGTGAGAGAAAATACGGCGCGCGGACGTTCGTGTTCATGATGGTGTCAAACTGCTCCGGCGTGGTTTGCTCAAAACTGCAGGATAGGGCAATGCCTGCATTGTTGATGAGAATGTCCAGCCGCCCAAAGACCTGAATCGCAGCCTCAATGCAGCGCCGCGGTGCGTCAGGCATGGTCAGATCGACTGCACAGCATGCTGCGCGAATCCCATAGGGCTTTACAAGCTCCGCCGTCGCGGCAAGTTTTTCCTCCGAACGGCCGCAAAGAACCAGATCAATCCCATCCTGCGCAAACCGCTGGGCAATCGCCGCGCCGATTCCACCGGAGGCACCGGTAATCAGGGCAACTTTTCCCTTTAAATCTTTCATAATACGGACTCCCGTCACTGTTTTCATGCGGCAACGCTGCCCGTAGGGGCTGTTTTGCCGGTCAGTCTGTATTATACCATACTCACGCCCTTTTCACAACCGTTTCAATCAAACACGTACCTTTTTGTACCCTCACATCGTCCATACTACATATCATTCTGTTTTCATTCAAGAAAAACGCCATGAATTACGTGCAATATTTCCAAACAATTGACGATTGCAACAATTGACGTGTGATTGAATTCTTGTTATACTTGATTCAGTCATTACTGAGGAGGAATATACCGCATGACAATTCAGGAAGTCATTTCTCTCATCCGTGAAAAAGACATCAAGATGGTCGACTTCAAGATGGTCGATATCAACGGTCAGTACCGTCACGTGACCATCCCCGCTGAAAACTTCTCCGAGGATACCATGAAGAGCGGTATCGGCTTTGACGCCTCCAATTACGGCTACGCCGTCGTTGAAAAGAGCGACATGGTCTTTATCCCTGATCCCGACACCGCTGTTATCGATCCCTTCTGCACCATTCCCACCCTGTCCATGACTGGTAATGCCATGATCATCGACAGCCCCGAGAATCGTCCCCTGCCCCAGTATCCCCGCAACATCGTTCTGGCTGCCGAGCAGTATATGAAAGACTCCGGCATCGCCGACACCATGCTCATCCTGCCCGAGTTTGAGTTCTATCTCTTCGATCAGGTGGGCTGGGAAGTCAGCGGCAAGAACATCGGTGTGACCGTTGACGCCAAGCAGTCCTACTGGAACAGCGCCTCCGAGGGTCTTGGCGTTGTCGTTCCCAAGCAGAAGAATTACCACATTGCCAAGCCTTTTGATATCTCCTATGAGTGCCGCAGCGAGATGGTCATGCATATGCTCGACGCCGGCATTGAAATCAATTACCATCATCCCGAAGTCGCCGCCTCCGGTCAGTTTGAGATCGAGCCCCAGCTGGGCGTCATGTCCAGGATGGCCGACGCGACCATGATGATCAAGTATATCATCCACAATACCGCCCTTAAGTACGGCAAGTCCGCCACCTTTATGCCCAAGCCCATCTACGGCGAGGCAGGTTCCGGTATGCACGTGCATATGCTCCTGTTCAAGGACGGTGTGCCGGTCTTTTCCGATGACAACGGCTATTCTCATCTGAGTGAAACCGCGCACTACTTCATGGGCGGCCTGCTCAAGCATATCGCCTCTCTGTGCGCTCTGACCAACCCCAGCACCAACTCCTTCAAGCGTCTGGTGCCCGGTTTTGAGGCTCCCGTCACCGTCGGTTACGCCACCTCCAACCGCTCTGCCGTCATCCGCATCCCCGCCTACGCCAAGAGCCCCGACAAGCGCCGCTTCGAGCTGCGCAATCCCGACGCCACCTGTAACCCCTACTTCTGCTATGCCGCCATCCTCATGGCCGGTCTCGACGGCGTCAAGAACAAGATCGATCCCCATGCCAACGGCTGGGGTCCCTACGACGTCAACCTCTACCATCTGCCCGAGGAAGAGAAGGCCAAGCTCAAGGGTCTGCCCACTTCTCTGGATGAAGCCCTCAATGCGCTGGAAGCCGATCACGATTACCTGACCGCCGGCGGCGTTTTCCCCGAGGAGCTTCTGAAGAACTTCATCAAGACCAAGCGCGAAGAGTGCCGCGCCATGTCCCAGATCCCCCATCCGGCTGAGTTTGACAAGTATTATAACCTGTAATCCTCATACGCTGCAAGCAGGAGACCTGTTCGCCCGAACAGGTCTCCTGCTTATATACTTTTTATTCGCCATTCAGAAAAGAAAATGCACAGTCCTTTGTTTTTTCCTTGCATTTTCACCGCATTACGGTTATAACTAAAGAGGACACGAAATCCAAATCCGAGTATTCCCGTACAATCCATTACTGCGGAGGCATATCACATGGCAGTTCCTTTCTCAGAAGCCCAGCGTCACGTCGTCGAAACCGCCGAAATGGTCAATTTCGGCTCCGGGCCGTCTGCATATGCGTTTGAGTACCGGCGCAGCGGCATAAAAGGATTCAACTTTGGTATGACTCCATCCTCGTTCCTGATGGAAAAGCCGCTGCTTGAATACGTCGCACCAATGCTGCCCCGCGGCTGTGCGGTCATTCTGACGGTCTGCCCGTTTTCGTTTGGAAAAAACAACGGTGATGAGAATCCCCGCCGCCGTTTTGCCCGGTATTTCCGGCTGTATGAAAGTGCGGAGCCTGCAGATGAGCTTTGGTTTCCTTACGGTGCATCCCGCGAAGAATCCGGCTGCGACGCGGAAACTCTTGAATCCCGCACCACATCCATGCTGAACATATGGTCGAAGGAGTTTGACCTCGCCCTGACCGCGCATGCACCGCTTGATGTTACCGCCATCCGCGCACGCAATGCAGAGGCTTTTGATATCGAGCGTGCACGGCTGCTGGAGCTGCATGAAACCTGCCGGAGATTCGGTTTAAAATCCTGTTTGCTGCTCCCCCCTTTGGCAAAAACCCTGCGCGAACGTCTGCCCAAAGGACTTCTGGATATTTTTCTATACGAAAACATCCAAAAGCTTCCGCAGATTCCCGTGCTGGATTATACTGCCGGACTGGACGATGCGGATTTTTGCGGTCCCGTTTTTCTCAGTCTCAATGGCGCTGTCCGGCTCACGAAAACCATTGCGGCGGAAATATCAGCGTGTCCGCTCAAGCCCTCAGATGCTTGACAGACAAAAAGTTCTGTGATACCATACCGCTTGAAAGGGCATTTTTCCCATTCGTCCGGGTTCTTTGAGCAAAACTTCCCGGTATTAGTCCGATAAAAGGAGTTTTGAAAGCTTATGGCTATACATGTATCAATCAACGACTGCGGTATCCTCTCCCGCATGGATGCGGGCGCATTCAAAGTGCCGTTTGTTGCGGATAATTACGGTTTTTTCGTGCTGAAAGACGATGTACAGCGCGATATTGCACTTTGCGCCGACGAAAACGGCTATTCTGCCGCCTTTGATGGCCTTCATTTCCGTCTGGCCTATGAACTCTGTGAGGATCATCTCAAAATTCACGTGCGGATTGAAAACCGCGGCGATGATTTTGACGGCCGCATCGGCTTTCACATGGGCGTGGATACCTGGATGGAATCCTGGCCGCAGTGGAACGACAGCTTCTTCCCCACTCTGCTGCGCTGTGAAAAGACGCATCTGTGGGGCTATTACATGAACACCGCCGAAAATGCCCTGGCTGTTGCCACTTCCGGACCGGTTGCCTCCTATGATATCCAGTACAACATGACCGGCGACCCCAGCGTCCATGATGATCTGGACTGCGGTCACCGTATTCCCGGCACGGATATCCTGTTTTACCAGAACACCATTCTCCCCCAGCGTCATCCGCAGCATCTGAGAATCATGAAGGCCGGTGAGATCTATGAAAACACGCTGTACATGATTCCCGTTGCAGCCAAGGCCGATATCAAGCAAACGCTTTCATGCATTGCCGGGATTCCGCTGGTTGACGCTGAGAAGTATACCAAGGAACCCGGCGAAAAGCTCGACGCCTCGATTCTCTGCAGCGGCAGCTATACCCGGACGCTGCTGGCTCCCGACGGTTCTTCAGTCGATGCTTCGGCTCCGCTGTCACAGCCCGGCCTCTATCAGCTTTGTGTTCAGGCTTCGAACGGCCGTCAGTGCGAGGCTTCCTTCTTCATCAGAGAACCCTGGGATCACTACCTGCATCACGCGGCTCTCAACGCGCTTGCAAAACCGCCCAAGGCATCCACGCATACCGAAAGCTTCTACGGCCTCTTCTCCACCTTCCTTTACTATAAGCATACCCGTGATGAAGCCTTCGGCGCAAAGGCATACGAAGCCTTCGAGGAATCCATGCAGTATATGTTTGACATGGATGCCTGCAAGCCCATCACCATCCCCCACCGCATCCAGAACATCTCCTGCTTTATCAGCCTGCTGGTTGATATGTACGAAGCAAATCCTGCCGAAAAGCTTCATTATCTTGAAAAGGCCGCAAAATTTGCCGAGCTTGTCATGGCCGTGCAGGATGAGACCGGCGCATACCGCAATCGCGGAACGCATTATACCTGCGTGGTCTACGTCGCCAAATCCATGCTGGAACTGGCGCTGGCAGAACGAGCCTGCGGCGTACCGGCGCTGCTAAAAAAGTCCGAAATCCACTACGCCTCTGCCCGCCGTGCCGTTGATGATCTGGTACGCAGTCTTGACAACATCCAGACCGAGGGTGAGATGACGCTGGAGGACGGCATGATCTCCTGCTCGGCGCTGCAGATTGCCATGTTTGCGCTGACGCTGCCGGAATCTGAGCGTGCGCCCTACACGGCTGCGGCTGAGTACATGATGAAGGTCCATTCCTGCCTTGAGCAGCAGCTCATTCCTGACTGCCGCTGCAACGGTGCATCGCTGCGCTACTGGGAATCCCAGTACGACGTGATGATCCGCGTCAACATGCTCAACAGTCCTCACGGCTGGACGGGCTGGACCGCATACGGTAAATACTATCTCTATCTGCTGACCGGTAAAAAGGAATATCTGCTCAGCCTGATGAACGTGATGGGCAGCTGTTCGCAGCTCATCGACGAAACAGGCGATCTGCGCTGGGCATTCTGCAGCCAGCCCTATGTTCGCGGCCGCTCCTTTGTCCCGGATTATGAGCAGGAAGTCAAGGACGGCTACCGCTTTGTGGACACGGAAAAGAAAGCCTACCGCGGCAAATACGTGATGAAAGAATACAGCGAGCAGTACATCGACATGATCTCCGACTGGTACCGTATCGGGGAGCAGAAGGTGGTCGGCGGTTACGCATTCTGCCCGCTGATTCTGGACGGCTGGTCGGATACTGAAGCCGACCGTCAGGGCGGCTGCTGCGACAATGACGTACACGAAGTGTTCAAGTGCATGGAAGAAACCGTCCTCGGCAAGGCCTTTGTGCATGAAAACGATGACGGAACGCTGCTGACCTACGGCTGCGCCGCCCGGATCATCGAAGGCCGGCTGGAGATTACCCTGACCAGTCCTGCCGATCAGCTCGTCTATTGTCTGAAAACCCCCTGTGTTTTCGGAACTGCACATATTAAAGGAATCGGAATCGCCGCAACCTGAGCCGTTTTGTTCCGGAGGGATTCATCATGTTCTACCAGTTCTACGAACACATCAAAAACAAGTACTTCGCTCAGCTCTGCACGCTCCCCGCGGTTACGCGTCAGGCGATGATCTTTAAATACACCTGCGAAGAAATCCCCCTCTCCATCCGCGATGACGACCTGATCCCCGGTTGGTACGGTGCCGAGTCCGACGAGGGTTTTCAGATCCATGAACACCGGGAATTTCCCGCATACGAGGCTTATACCCCCGAAGAGCTGGCGGTCAAGGATGAACTGAACCGCGATTTCGGTATCATCGTGCGCTTTGACCGCGCCCATTCCTGCATCGATAATGCCAAAATCATCACGCAGGGGTTAGTTTCCTTTGAGCAGGAGATCCGGACAGAGATGGATACAGCTTCCCTCGAAAAGCAGCAGATGCTGCAGGCCATGCTCATCACCATCGATGCCGTACGCATCTATACCCGCCGCTTTGCAGAGCTTGCCGATTCCATGTTTCGTGCAGGCGGTGACCAGAGACTTGTCAAAATGCGCGATGCCATGCTGCGCGTTCCCTATGAGCCCGCCCGCAATATCTACGAGGCCATCTGCGCCGTCTGGACGATGCATACGCTGATTCCCATCTCCGAGATTTCGTGGGCCAGTGTTTCGCTGGGCAGAGTCGATCAGTATCTCTGGCCGCTCTACAAGCAGTCCCTTGCCGAAGGTGAGACCCGCGAGAACGTCCGGGCGTACCTGAAAAACCTCTACAGGCTTCTCAACACCTACGGCGACGGTGCCTGTGCCCTCAACATCGGCGGTCTGGACGCCGACGGGAATGACATGACAAATGATCTGTCCCGGCTGCTCATCGAGGTTGAGAAAGAAATGCGCACCGCCTCCCCCATTTTTGCCGTGCGTGTGCATCCGGATATGCCGGAGGATGTCCTCGATGCGGTGATTGATCCGGAACTATTCACCATCGGACAGCCCACCTTCTACGGTGAGCTTCCCTGCCGGAATGCCATGCGTATGCGCGGTGTGCCGGATGAAACTGCCGTCGGCTTCACGGTCAACAGCTGCATGGGACTCTATGCCGCAGGCGAGGAGATCGCCTCTATGTGGGGCTGCGTGTTCAATATGCATCTGCCGCTGGAGCTGGCTCTCTGCGGCGGCGAACCGCTGGTTCATGCGCTTTCGCTGACGACTGCGAAATTCGCTGCCGGAATCCCCGACTCGCTGGATACGCTGATGGATGCATACAGTCATTATCTGCGCGAGCTGCTCGTTCCCCTCTTCCGTTTTAACCGCAAAAACGCCGAAAACTGTGCCGCCACTCTCCCCAATCCCCTGCTCTCGGCAATTACTGCCGATTGCATCACCACCGGACGGGACCGTGCTGTCGGCGCCCGGTACAATACCGAAACCGTTGAAACCATGGCGCTTGCCAATACCGCAAACGCCATCGCTGCCATCGACACGCTGGTGTTCCGTCAGAAGAAGTATACGCTGAACGAATACCTCGCCGCTGCCCGCCGCGACTTTGCAGGTGACACAGCGCTTCTGCGCGACATCCGCGCCTGTGAAAAGTACGGTACAGGCAGCGCCTATGCCGATGGCATTGCCCGCAGGCTCTGTGAAATCACGGCAGCGCACTGTCGGGAACTGAGCTTTGACAACGTGTATTTCCTGCCCTCCTTGCACACGCTGGATACCAATGTCGGCTTCGGCGCAGGTCTTTACACCACCCTCGACGGCCGCATCAAAGGCACTCCCGTCGCCAAGAATGCCGGTCCCACCAACGATGTGCGCTCCGCCGATCCCACCAGCATGGTCATTTCCGCAGCGTCCCTTAATCAGGAGCTGTTCTCCGGCGGTCAGCCGATCGATCTTTACTTCGACCGTACGATTCTGGAATCGGAAGCGGGTCGTGCAAAGATCAAGGCCCTCGTCAAGACCTATTTTGACCTGGGCGGACTGCAGCTGCAGGTCAACAGCATCGAGCTTGATACACTGGAAAAGGCCTATGCCGATCCTGATGCCTATCCTCAGCTTGTGGTACGCATCGGCGGCTACAGCCGTCGGTTTGCCGAGCTCAGTCAGGCCTCCCAGCGTGAATTTATCGACCGTTTCCGCCGTGAACGCGGCTGATGGATACAATTTAAGCTCAATGGGACACATAAAGCCTCCGCCGAACCATCGGCGGAGGCTTTCTCATACTTCTGTCAGAACGCAGCTCTTTTGTCAATGTAATTATATCTTTTCCGTGTTTTCAATCAGGAAACAAAGTGATATTCTCATCAAAAAGTCACTTTCCATTCAGCAAGCTTCTTGCATACGCCGATAATTGTGCTATAATGTACTCAGTATTCTCACCCAGATTTCGACAAGGAGGCATCTGTATGTCCGCAGCCGTTCCCCGCACACTTACGTTCTCCGGTGCAAAGCTTGCTGAAATGAAAGCCTCCCACGCAGCCCCCCGGGAGGTTCTTGAATCCCTGCGTGCACAGGCAGAAGCATATCTTGACGCTCCCACTTTCAGCGTCATCTGCCGCAAACAGCGCGGTACCTCCGGCGACCCTCACGATTATGCTTCCTACGGACCCTACTGGTGGCCGGATCCTGAAAAGCCGGACGGGCTTCCCTATATTCGCCGGGATGGCGAGGTCAATCCCACCTCTGTCGAGCCCATCAGCTACGGCGGCATGGCAGAGCGCGCGTGGATTCTGGCGCTGGCAGCCTACTGGTTTGACGATGTCCGCTTTGCCGCCAAGTCCCGGGATTATCTCTATGACTGGCACTTAAATCCCGAAACCTGCATGAACCCCCATGCCCGCTACGGTCAGGCCATTCCCGGTGTCTGCGACGGTCGCGGCATCGGTATTATCGACTTTTCAAACTCTTACGATGTTTTCAACGCCGCCGCCCTCCTCGAAGTTATCGGCGGTATCTGTGACGACGAACTGGCTGCACTCAAGGACTGGTATTCCCGTTTCATCGACTGGATGATTACCTCCGAGATTGGTCTGAGCGAGGATGTACATCCCAACAATCACGGTACCTACTACGATCTGCAGGTGTTGGGTGCTGCGGTGTTTACAGGACGCGAATGGCTTGCCAAAAAGATCTGCCAGACTGCCTACCAGCGCAGGATC
Organism: Oscillospiraceae bacterium; assembly: GCA_015067675.1. GTDB lineage: Bacteria > Bacillota > Clostridia > Oscillospirales > QAMX01 > SIG502. The sequence continues at coordinate 5,038 of SVMB01000055.1, read as the reverse complement.
GCGGCCCACGTCGAACCCAGCGGCGCTCAGCCTCTGGAGCTTGCCCGCACCCGCGCCATGAGCTATTCCCAGTATAACCTCATCGCCATGATCCACATCGCCAACATTGCCGATCACCTCGGTTTTGGCGCGTACTGGCAGAAGGATCCCGTGCAGGGTGTGTGCTTCATCCGCGCCGCCGCCGATTATCTCTATCCTTATATTGTCAATCCCGAAACCTTCCCCTATCAGCAGATTGTCGCAAACACCGGTGAACAGACCGGCGCACAGATCTATGCGCTCCTGGATGCGCACTTTCCCGGCGAGGGTTACGCCGAAAAATCAGCCCGCTGGCAGACCGCCGACATGCTCTGGCGTGCTGTACCCGCCCGCTGATCCGTTCTTTCTTTCATTTTCTTACCACAGGACATCAAATTCAGAGGAGGATTCGTATGAAAAAGCTGAAAGCTGCTGTCGTCGGCCTCGGTATGGGCCTCGAGTTCCACACAAAAATGCTGGCCGAGCATCCAAACTTCGAGCTCGTCGCCCTGTGTGACATCAATCAGGAAAAGCTCAACGCCGCCTGCGAAAAATACGGCGTCAAGGGCTACACCGACTACAACACCCTCATCGAAGAGTCCGGCATTGATCTCGTGGTCATCGCCTCCCCCACGCATTTCCATCGTGACCACTCCATCTTTGCCATGGAACACGGTATCGACGTTTTCCTTGAAAAGCCCATGGCAAACAATCAACAGGATGCACAGGACATCGCCGCGTGCATGCAGCGCACCGGCCGCAACTGATGATCTACCAGCCCCATCGTACCATGCCCGATCACCGCGCCGTGGCTGCTGCCATTGACTCCGGTCTCATGGGCAGGATCTTCACCATTAAGCGCCGCAACGCCTGCTACTTCGCCCGCGACAGCTGGCAGGCCTATCGCAAAAACGGCGGCGGTACACTCTACAATCGCGGTTCCCACTACTTTGACGAATGCATCAAACTCTCCGGCGGCAAGCCTGTCAAGGCAAACTGCATTCTCACCCGTGCACTCGCCTACGGCGACGCCGATGACAGTTTCAAGGCCATCGTCAGGACCGACAACGGCGTGGTGCTGGACATCGAGATGATCATGGCTGCTGCCTACAACTGTGTCCAGTGGGAAATTTTCGGCGATCTGGGTACTGCCGTACAGACCAGGGACGCCCAGGGCCGCGACGTGATCCGTGTGCGTTACTATTCAGAGCCCGTTTCCCAGCGTCCCATCCAGCAATACGTCCCCATCGCCAATGTATCCGACGAATCGGGCGACGGCCCCTGGAAGGTGAAGGATTTCTACCTGGACGACTATCCCCGTCTCAACATTTACGATCTCTGCTACGACTACTATGCTCTTGGCAAGGAGCCTTTTGTCCCGGTGTCCGACACGCTGACCGTCATGAAGACGCTGGATGCCTGTCTTGCCGACGCCGGTGATGTAATCTATGTCAACGACGTCAATCTGTAAACCGGAGGATACCCGTATGACTGAAGAAAAGATGCTTCTTCTCGTAAATACCGAGCACCCGCTTCCCGAAGATTATCATTTCGAGATCGCGAATCTCTCCTGCGGCGTACCGGTGGATGCCGAAATCCGGGATGCGCTGGAAGCGATGCTGGATGACTGCCGCGCTGCCGGCGGTGAACCCCGCGTGTCAACTGCCTATCGTGACATGCAGCTTCAGACCGAAATATTTGAAAAACGCACGCAGATGAACATGGAGCTGGGACTCTCCCGTGAGGACGCGATCAAAAAGACCGCGACGCTTGTGGCCTGGCCCGGCTGCAGCGAGCACCACACGGGGCTTGCCGTGGATATTCTGTCCGAGGACCGCGATCTGCCAAACGATCAGTTTGGTACAACGCCCGAGGGCAAGTGGCTTGCCGCCAACTGCGCCCGCTACGGCTTCATTCTCCGCTATCCCGCCGACAAAACCGCCGTCACCGGCATCATTTATGAACCCTGGCATTTCCGTTATGTGGGCACTGTCCACGCAGCCAAAATGATGACTTCCGGCCTCTGCCTGGAAGAATATGTTGAAAGGATCTCTGCAAAATGAGCAAAGGAAAACTCCATCTTTACTCCATCATGCCCCTGGATACGGAGCATCTTGAGGAGGTCTGTCAGGATATCCGTGCGCAGGTTGAACAGGGCGTTGCCACCTGTCCGCTGTTCTGCATGACGCTGGTTCCCGAGGGCAATCCCCCGGTCAACAAGGCAAAACTTCTCTGTGAAAAATACGCGCTCTTCCGCGATCGACTGCGTGAGCTTGGCGTTCCCTCCGGTATTCTTGTCCAGGCCACCATCGGCCACGGCTGGACGCTGAGCGAGATGTTCCCCTTCCAGCGCTATACCGGCTTTAAGGATGGTGTACAGACAAACACCGTCTGCCCCTACGACAAGGGGTTCCGTGAATATATCTACAACGCGCTCAGGACCATTGCCGAACATCATCCCGACACCATCATGATCGACGACGACTTCCGTCTCATCGGCCGTAAGGCCCGGGGATGTGCCTGCGAACTGCACATGAAGCGCTTCAACGAACTGGCCGGTACCAATCTCTCCCGTGAGGAGCTCTGGGCGATCGTTGATGACGAAAGCCACGAAAAGTTCCAGGAATACAACGACATTATGGTCTCCACCCAGCGTGAAGCCGTCGTCGAAACCGCGCAGGTCATGCGCGACGCCATCGACTCCGTGGATCCTGCGCTCCCCGGTACCTTCTGCTGCGTCGGCGCCAATGCCGAATTTGCTGAGATCATCGCGCCGATCCTCGCAGGAAAGGGCAATCCTGTCGTCGTGCGCATCGGCAACGGTAACTATCTCACGCCCCATCCCCGCAACGTCTGCAATTCCTTCCGCCGTGCCGCCAACCAGATTGCAAAGCTGCGCGGCATCGTGGATGTCATCCTTGCCGAGACCGACACCTGCCCCCAGAACCGCTACTCCACCAGTGCCATGTCGCTGCACGCCCACTTCACCGGCACCATCCTTGAGGGTGCCGGCGGCGCCAAGCAGTGGATCACCCGTCTGCACGCCTATGAGCCCCAGTCGGGCCTTGCCTACCGCAAGATGCTGGGTAAGCATCGCGGCTTCTATGAGGCGCTGGCGGAACTGGTGCCGACGCTTCGCTGGCGCGGCTGCCGTTTACCCGTCTCCGCAAAACCCGTACACCGCTTTGGTTCCAGCTATGCCAACAGTGCAGACGGCTTTGCCTGGTCCTCCTGCGTGCTGGAGCGTCTTGGTATTCCTCACTACTTCTCTCCCGATCCCGGCGGCGTGGTCTGTCTTGAAAGCAGCACGATAGACAAGCGCTACACCGACGAAGAAATTCTCGACATCCTCCGCGGCCCGGTTTTCCTTGCAGCCGATACCGCAGAAGAGCTCATCAAGCGCGGCTTTGGCAAGTATCTCGGCGCGGATGTGCGTCCCTGGACAGGCAAGCAGGCCACGAAGGAGCGTCTCTTCATCAACGGCAATGACACCAACATCCAGGTCGGCCTGCGCCAGCTTGTCCCCACGTCTCCCGATACCATCGCAGATTCCGAGGTCTACCATTCCGTGGACAAGATTCACCGCGAACACCTTTTCCCCGGCACCACTATCTACAAAAATGAACTGGGCGGCACGGTGTTCCTCTTCTGCGGAACGCCCAAGGCTGAGTTCAACCTGGTGGAGGCCTTTGCCTTCCTCAACTATTCCCGCAAGCAGCAGCTGCTCAAAATGCTCTCCATGACCGATGAGCTGCCGGTATACTTCCCCGGCGATGAGGAAGTGTACCTGCGTGCTGCCGATATGGCCGACGGCGGTCTGTTCTGCGGCGTGTTCAACGTCGGCATGGATCCCATTGAGCAGACTGAGCTGGTCATCCGCCGTGAAGTCAGCCGCATCGAAAAGCTCCTGCCCGACGGCAGCCGTGCCGAAGTCGCCTTTGAGCGTGACGGCGATCGTTACATTCTCAGTACGCCCAGCCCCATGCTTGATCCGACCATTCTCTTCATCTACTGATCCGATACGTAAAAACCCGCCGCGGTGCATATGCGCTGCGGCGGATTTGTTTTGTTGGTTATATGTCAGACGGCTCTCAGCTTACGCATTTTCGCCGTCCGTCGGCTTTTTGTAGCTGATATAGTGAGAAACATCCTTCTTTTCCTCGAAATAGGCATCAATTCCCACGTCACGGATGCGCTGACCGCCGTTTTCCCAGTCGGCTCCGATGACAGGATTGACCGTATCGAAAAATTCCCGCGCTTTTTGGCAGGGAAACTCCGGACAATCACCGCAGAAGTTCACACCGTGCGCTTTCACGCACTCCGGCACCACGCAGCCCGGGATACAGCCGGTATTTGCACCGGGATTATTGCGGCAGCCGGGGCAGTGGCGGCGGCTGTAACGTTCGAGACGATTATGAAAGACCTTGAATTCGTCGAGCATCCCCCGGAACTTCTCCGGGAGGTTGGCATCATTAAAATCATAATACCCCTCAAAATACCGGCAGAGCTTCGACGCACATTCGGCAACGGCACCGTCTTTTAACCCCGGGCAGGTATAGCAAAGCAGCGAACAGGGCGCCACGTAATGAAACAGCTTCTCTCGATCCATAACCAAAGCCCTCTTTCTTAATCAGTTGCTTCATTATAGCATACCCGCCGAGGCTTGTAAAGCATCACAGGGTTTTCACGATCTCCCGGCAAAGCCCGATCAGCTCATACCGGATTCCCTGACGGCTCACCTCCGCGCGCTTGTTCCATTTCGGTCCCGACACATCGTCGCCGCCGTAGATGATCGCGCCATAGTCCATCCCGCGAAACTGCGCCACAGCAATGCAGCCGGCCTGTTCCATTTCCACAACCTTTGCGCCCTCTTCCCTGCGGCGTGCAACCCGCTCCGGCGTCTCGCGGTAGAGACAGTCCGTCGTCCAGCAAAGACCTTCCGCATAGGGAATGCTGTTTGCTTCCAGATAGGTTCGGATTTTTGCCCGCACGTCGGGATTGGCGAAGATTACCCGGGACG
>SVMB01000054.1 GCA_015067675.1 Oscillospiraceae bacterium | reverse complement strand
GATCTCCATGCTCATGCCGGACTGGATGTGGTCAAGCACGATGCCGTTGGCGATGCTGTCAATATTCATTGATTACGCCTCCTTTGCAGCTTCCAGCAGCTTCTTGATCAGAGCCATACGGACGTATTTGCCGTTGCGGGCCTGACGGAAGTAGCAGGCGCGGGGGTCGTTGTCAACCTGCACGCTGATCTCGTTGACGCGGGGCAGGGGATGCATGACACTCAGGTCAGGCTTGGCAAGGGAAAGCTTCTCGGTATCGAGAATATAGGTATCCTTCAGGCGGATGTAGTCAGCCTCGTTGAAGAAGCGCTCCTTCTGGACACGGGTCATGTAGAGGATGTCCAGCTCGCCCATGACAGGCTCCATCTCCTCGACTTCCACATAGTCGCAGCCGCGGCGCTCGAGCACATCGCGCAGGACATACTGGGGCAGACGCAGCTCTTCGGGAGCGATGAGCACGAAGCGGATGTTTTCATAGCGGGAGAGGGCAGCGATCAGGGAGTGAACGGTGCGGCCGAACTTCAGGTCACCGCAGAGACCAACGGTGAGTTTGTCCAGACGACCCTTTTCGCGGCGGATGGTCAGGAGGTCGGTCAGGGTCTGGGTGGGATGGTTGTGACCGCCGTCACCGGCGTTGATGATCGGCACATCAGCGAACTGAGCGCCGACCATGGGGGCGCCTTCCTTGGGATGACGCATGGCGATGATGTCGGCGTAGCAGCTGACAACGCGCACGGTGTCGGCGACGCTTTCGCCCTTGGAGGCGGAGCTGGTATCGGCGCTGGAAAAGCCCAGAACATTGCCGCCGAGCTCCATCATGGCAGCTTCGAAGCTCAGACGGGTGCGGGTGGAGGGCTCAAAGAACAGCGTGGCAAGTTTTTTGCCGCGGCAGACTTCGGAATAGGCCGCGGGATTGGCGATGATATCATCAGCCGTGTCGAGAAGCGCGGAAATCTCTTCAATGGAGAGATCTTCGATGTCGATGAGATGTCTCAGCATATCCGACACCTCTTATTTCGCCATCCAGGACTCATCACTGGGATTGTTGCGGAACTGGATGAGGCGGTCGATGTCGGAAGCCTTGATGTAGCCTTCCTCGGCGGCAACGGCGCAGAGCGCGTCGAAGTTGGACAGGCTGTGGTTTTCAACATTGGCGGCGGCCATGCGGTCAAGACCCTTCTTCATGCCGTAGGTGAAGATGCTGACAACACCCAGAACCTCGGCGCCTGCGGCGCGCAGAGCTTCGACGACTTCGATAACGGAACCGCCGGTGGAGATCAGATCCTCGACGACGACGACCTTCTGGCCCTTTTCCAGCTTACCCTCGATCTGGTTGCCGCGGCCGTGATCCTTGGAGCCGGAGCGGACATAGCCCATGGGCATGCCGGTCAGATGACCGACGATGGCGGCGTGGGCGATACCGGCAGTGGAGGTGCCCATGAGCACTTCGCACTCGGGGTAGTAGGTCTTGACCAGGGAAACCAGGCCTTCCTCAACGCGGGTACGCACCTCGGGAGCGGTCAGGGTCAGGCGGTTGTCGCAGTAGATGGGGCTTTTGATACCGCTGGCCCAGGTGAAGGGCTCGTCGGGACGAAGGAACACAGCGCCGATGGACAGCAGAGCTTTGGCAATAATCTTTTCCATGTTGTTATTCTCCTTATCCGAAATTAACCGATAAATTCAGCAACGCAGCGGCGATAGGCAGCCACGGGATCGGCAGCGGCAGTGATGGGACGGCCGACGACGATGTAGTCGGTACCGATCTCACGGGCCTTTGCGGGCGTGGTGACGCGCTTCTGATCGCCCACGTCGCCGTCGGCAAAGCGCACACCGGGGGTGATGGTCCAAAAGTCGGAGCCGCAGGCGTCCTTGACGATGCTGGCTTCCAGGGGAGAGCAGACGACGCCGTCCAGACCGGCGGCCTTGGCATTCTCAGCGTAGTGCACGACGGTGTCCGGAACGGTGTGGTCAATCCACAGCTCGCGGCGCATGCGCTCCTCATCGGTGGAGGTCAGCTGCGTGACGGCCAGCAGGATCGGACGGGTGCCGTCGGGACGAGTCAGACCCTCGACGGCGGCCTTCATCATGTCGATGGTACCGGCAGCGTGGAGGTTGGTCATGTCAACGTCAAGGGAGGAGAGAACGGCCATGGCCTTCTTGACGGTGTTGGGGATATCGTGGAGCTTGAGGTCGAGGAAGATTTTGTGGCCGCGCTCCTTGATGGCGCGCACGATGGAGGGGCCTTCGGCGTAGTAGAGTTCCATGCCGATCTTGACAAAGGGCTTTTCCTCACCGAATTTGTCGAGGAAGGCAAAAGTGTCGGCGGCGGACTTAAAGTCACAGGCGATGATAACGTCACGGGGCATAAAAGTGGCCTCCTTATATGATAAAAGTGTTGTTAACGGTTTTTTTCACGAAGATGGCTCACAGAGCGGCTCCGATGATGTCGGAGAGATTCTCGATGCCGTATTTCTTCATTTCATTCGGCAGATCGGCGATGATCCTGGGGCAGGCGTAGGGATCGCGGAGGTTTGCGGCACCCACTTGCACGGCAGTGGCACCGGCCATCATCATTTCGATGACATCGGCAGCAGTGGAGACGCCGCCCATGCCCATGATCGGGATGGAGACGGCCTTTGCGACCTGATAGACCATACGCACAGCCACGGGGAACACCGCGGGACCGGAAAGACCGCCGGTAGTATTTGCCAGCAGAGGCTTGCGGGTACGCATATTGATGCGCATGCCCAGCAGGGTGTTGATAAGGCTGACACCGTCGGCACCGGCGTTCTCGCAGGCAACCGCAACAGCCGCGATATCGGCTGCATTGGGGCTTAATTTGATGTAGATGGGCTTTTTGGTCACGGCGCGGACTTCACGGGTGACTTCAGCGGCAGACTCGGGCAGCATACCGAAGGCCATGCCGCCGTGATGTACGTTGGGGCAGGAGATGTTGATCTCGAGGATGCCGACCTGATCCTGCTTGTCCATGAGGGCAGCGCAGTGCACGAACTCGTCGATGGAGAAACCGGAAAGATTGGCAACCACAGGCTTGTGGAAGATCTTAGCCACGGCGGGCAGTTCCTCGGAAATGACCTTGTCGATGCCGGGATTCTGCAGACCGACGGCGTTGAGCATGCCGGAGGGCGTCTCCGCGATGCGGGGCGTGGGATTGCCATAACGGGGCTCACGGGTGGTACCCTTCAGGCAGAAGGAACCGAGGACATCCAGATCGTAGAACCGGGCAAACTCCCGACCGAAGCCGAAGGTGCCGCTGGCGGGGATGATGGGGTTATCCAGCGTCAGACCGCTGAGCGTTACTTTCGTATTCACCAGATAATTTCCTCCTTTACCAGAACCGGACCGTCGGTGCAGATACGCTTGTTGCCGTACTTGGTCTTACAGGTGCAGCCCATGCAGGCGCCGAAGCCGCAGCCCATACGTTCCTCGAAGCTGAGCTGACCGGAGGTGACGGTCTGCTCGGAGAGCGCCTTGAGCATGGGTTCGGGACCGCAGGCGTAGAAGTAGTCGTAATCGGGCTTATCCTCGCGGATGCGGTCGGTGACAAAGGTGCTGCCCAGCGCCAGCAGGAGCTTAACGCCCAGCGCCTCGAACTCATCCTTATAGAAAATATCATCCTCGTTGCGGAAACCCAGCACCACGGTGGGCGTGATGCCTTTGGCGAGGAATGCCTTGGCCAGCGCATACATCGGGGGAACACCGGCGCCGCCACCCACCAGAAGGGGGGATTTCACCTCGTCGGGCAGGGTGTAGCCGTTGCCTAGGCCCACGAGCACGTCGAGCTTTGCATGAACCGGCATGGCGGCGAGCTTCTTCGTGCCTTCGCCCACGACGCGGTAAAGCAGCGTGATGGTGTTGACGCTCCAGTCGCAGATGGAGATGGGACGGCGCAGATAGAGACCGTCGATGAGGATGTTGACAAACTGACCGGGTGCGGTAATGGCGGCGGTGGGGCCGGTGAGCACCAGGCAGTACATATCCGCGGTCAGTGCGCGGTTTTCCAGAATCGTGAAAATAGCCTGTTCAGACACGGATTAAGCCTCTCTTTCGTAGACAATGGAGCCGCCGCAGAGCGTGCGCTCGATGCGGGTGGAGATCGGATATCCTGCAAAGGGCGTGCTGCGGCCTTTGGAGAGGAATTCATCGGGATTGACGTGGGAAGGCGCCATCATGTTGATGAAGGTCAGGTCGGCAGGCTCGCCGACGGCGATGGTGCCGCCGGGCAGACCGAAGATCTGACGGGGACGCAGGCACATACGGTCCACAAACTCGGCAAGGGTCAGGAAACCGCGGGCGCCGAGATATTCGTACAGCAGTACAAAGGAGGTTTCGATGCCGACGATGCCCATGGCGCTCTTCTCAAGGCCTTTGGACTTTTCTTCGGCGCTGTGGGGAGCATGGTCGGTGGCGATGCAGTCGATGGTGCCGTCGAAGAGGCCTTCCAGCAGCGCCGAGCGGTCGGCACGGCCGCGGATGGGGGGATTCATCTTGTAACAGGCATCTTCTTTTAGCTGCTCGTCGCAGAGCATCAGGTAATGCGGGCCGGTCTCGCAGGTGACGGGGAGGCCGGAACGTTTGGCCTCACGGATGAGGGCAACGCTTTCCTTGGTGGAGATGTGGCAGACGTGATAACGCACGCCGGTCTGGGCGACCAGCTCCAGGTCACGGGCAATGGGACCCCATTCGGACTCGGAGCAGATGCCGCGGTGCCCGTGGGCAGCGGCGTAGACGCCGTCGTGGATGTAACCGCCGCGCAGGAGGGAGTTGTCCTCGCAATGGGCGGTGATGAGTGCGTTGTGGGAGGCAAGCTCGGTCATGATTTCAGTCATGAGGCCGCGGTCCTGAATGCCGGAGCCGTCGTCGGAGAAGGCGCAGACATGGGGAAGCAGCTCGTCGAAACGGGCGGGTTCCTTACCCTCACGCTTCATCGTCAGGCAGCCGACGGGGGAGACGTGGATGCAGGCGTCGCGCTCGATGAGCTCAAGCTGCGGACGCAGCGTCTCGTAACAGTCGGGAGCGGGATTGAGGTTGGGCATGGAGCAGACTGCGGTCACGCCGCCGTGAGCGGCAGCCAGGGTACCGGTGCGGATGGTTTCCTTATAAGAAAAACCGGGCTCTCGCAGATGCGTATGGACATCAGCAAGACCCGGTACGACATAAAGACCAGAAGAAGGAAACACCACGTCTGTGGCAGCGGCGGGAACAGAATCGCCAATAGCGACAATTCGGCCGGAAGCCACCGCGATATCCGCACGGCGGAAACGACCCTGCATAAACACCTGAGCGCCGGTAAAGAGCAAACGCTGAGAGTTATTCGGCATGGAAGTTCTCCTTTCGTGCCAGCCAGTTACGGCCAGTTCATTATCCTGATTATTATACGAAAAAAAACGAGGGAAGTCAAGAGTGGATGCAACCAAAATCAAAAGGGGAAACCGTGGCTTTCCATGCATTCTGACAGCGCAAAATTTTGAATGAATTGAAAACTTTTCAAAAAACTAATGAGAAACGAACCGTTTTCGTGTACAATGGAAGAGATAGAATATAACGGAGGATGACCTCATGGCAATAGAACCCGGGAATGGTCCCGGAAAGAACAATATCTGGACACTGGGTGTGCGGGTGCTTCAGGGCGCGATGGTGGGCGCAGGCGCGATTCTGCCGGGTATCAGCGGCGGCGTGCTGTGCGTGGTATTCGGCATTTACGAGCCGATGATGGCGCTGCTGTCTCATCCGATGCGTGCGGTGAAGAAATACTATAAGCTGTTTGTACCGATTATCATCGGTGTTGCCATCGGCTTTGTGCTGCTGGCAAGGCTTGTGGAACTGCTGTTTGCCTCCACGTCCTCGGCAACGCTTGCCCTGTTCGTTGGACTCATCAGCGGTACGCTGCCGCAGCTCTTCCGCGACAGTGCACGCAATGCAGCGGAGGAAAAGAAGGGCTGGTCGGGCTTTGCGTTGGCTCTTGCCCTGACCTTCGGTATACTTTTGTACCTGAAAAACGGTGCAATGGCGCAGATTCAGCCGGGTATCGGCTGGTATGCTTTCTGCGGCGCAATCTGGGGGCTAAGCGTCGTGGTGCCGGGACTGAGTTCCTCATCCATACTGATCTTCATGGGGCTTTACCAGCCCATGACCGCGGGAATCGCGGCGCTGGATATGGGCGTCATTTTGCCGCTGGTTTGCGGGCTGATTCTTTCCGTGCTGCTCAGCGCACGGTTTGTAAACTACCTGCTGGATAAGCATCATACCCGCATGTCGCGCTGCATCCTCGGTATCGTCATTGCCTCAACGCTGCTGATCGTTCCGGCGGGGTACGCCGATCTCTGGGACGCAGCGGCAAGCCTTGCCGCCTTCGGCGCAGGCTTTGCCATTGCCTGGGGCATGGATAAGTGTAAGGATAAGCTGAATATCGACTAGGAGAGGCCGGTTATGGAACTCAAAAACAATTTCGATCCTGCGCGTGCAAAGCTTGCCCATCAGAATACGATAATGGCTTCTCCCGTGATGCCCGAGGGGCTGAAAGCTCCCTTTGCCCATGCATGGGGATATCTGGCGGGTCCCGGTGAGATGGAGTATCACAAGCATCACAAGGAAGAGGTGTACTTCTTCTTCAAGGGCACCGGCTTTGTGCGCATCGACGGTACGGAAATCCCCGTCACCGTGGGCGATGTGGTACGTATACCGCCGGACGCGATGCATACGGTAGTCAACCGTGAGGAAGCAGAGCTTTTATGGGCTGCCCTTTGGTGGGACGTGATTGAATAGCTGAACAAGGACGTCAGGTGTGAACCTGACGTCTTTGTTCGTTTGCGGCAGCACTACCCCAGTCCCAGCATCCGGCCGACGGATGCGGTCAGCGTGCAGAGGATGACTCCGACCGCCGTTGGCAGAAGAGCAGCGAGCGCTGTGTACCGCCAGCTGCCGGTCTCTTTTCGGATGGTCAGCAGCGTAGTGGCGCAGGGCCAGTGAAAGAGGGAAAAAAACATCGTGCACAGAGCCGTGAGTGAGGTCCAGCCGTTGGCACGCAGGAGCTGACCGAGAACATCCAGACTTCCCAGTTCGCTGATGGTGCTCTGAGAGAGATATCCCATCAGCGCGATGGGGAGCATGATCTCGTTTGCGGGCAGAGAGAGGATGAAGGCAAGCATAATCACGCCGTCCATGCCGAGAAAGTGGCCGACAGGGTCAAGAAAGCCTGCAATCCGGGTCAACAGAGTCGTGTCTCCAGCGGGAATGTTTCCAAGCAGCCAGAGAGTGAGCCCAGCGGGCGCGGCAGCCGATATCGCACGTCCCAGAACAAAAACCGTGCGGTCAAGCAAAGAGCGCAGCAGTACCCGCAATACCTGCGGACGGCGATAGGGCGGCAGTTCCAGCGTGAAGGAGGACGGCAGTCCCCGCAGCAGCGTTGCCGAGAGAAGCCTTGAGATGGCAAGCGTCATGAACAGTGACAGCAGAATCAGGGCAAAGAGGATAACTGCCGACTGAACGGAAGAAAATAGCCCTGTCCCGGCGAAAAACAGGGATATCAGTGCAATCAGCGTCGGAAAACGTCCGTTGCAGGGGACAAAGCTGTTGGTAAGCAGGGCGATGAGCCGCTCACGGGGCGAATCGATGATGCGGCAGCCGGTGACACCTACGGCATTGCAGCCAAAGCCCATGCAGGTCGTCAGCGCCTGTTTGCCGCAGGCACGGCAGCATGAAAAGGCACGGTCGAGATTAAAGGCAATGCGCGGAAGGAGTCCTGCATCCTCGGCGAGGGTGAACAGTGGAAAAAACACCGCCATCGGCGGCAGCATCACGCTGACAACCCAGGCTGTGACCCGCCAGACGCCGTATACCAGCGCCTGCGTTACGGGGGATGGGATACGGATTGCCTGCAGAAAGGTCAGCAGATGAGGTTCAATGCGGTTGAACAGGGCATTTAAGTATGAAGATGGCACGTTTGCGGCCCGGATTGTGATCCAGAAGATCAGCGCAAGCCCCAGAGCCATCATAGGAAAGGCCGTCAGGCGGCCGGTCAGCAGCCGATCAAGGCGCCGCCGCCAGGCCTCCCCGCGATCCTCCTGCCGGACGCAGTTTCGGCAAAGTTCCCGGGCACATTTCACCCGTCCTGTGGGTGTGGATTCCCAGAACGGCGTGATGGGCGGTGCGGAGTCGGCAAAGGCTGCGGTGAGAGCTGCCTCAATGAGTGCGGGCAGTCCACGACCGCGCCTTGCATCGGCCGGGATCACAGGCACACCGAGTACGGCAGCGAGTGCAGGGCAGTCCACGTGAATGCCGCGGTACTCTGCTTCGTCCATGAGATTGCAGCAGACCACGCAGCGATTGGTCAGTTCCAGAATCTGCAGCACCAGATGAATCCCACGGGAGAGCGCCGTGGCATCGCAGACGACGATGACGGCGTCTGCACGTCCGGAGAGCAGATATTCCCGGGCGGCACGTTCCTCGGCGGAGCGGGGTGTCAGGGAATAGACGCCGGGCAGATCGGCAAGCGTGATGGTGCAGTCCCCGATGCGCAGTTGCCCTTCTGCGTTCTCGACGGTTTTGCCTGCCCAGTTCCCGGTGTGCTGGTGGAGTCCCGTCAGTGCGTTGAAAACGGTACTTTTGCCGACGTTGGGATTACCTGCAAGAGCGATGGTGCAGCTTCTTTTGTAAGGCAGGCTTCCGGGAAAAGCCTCGGGTATCACGGACATTGCACCAGAATGCGGCAGGCATCCCGGGCGCGCAGCGCGAACACGCCGTCCGGGACACGATAGGCGCACGGATCCCCCAGCGGGCTTTCGTAGAGACAGGTGACACGGGTTCCGGGGATGAACCCCAATTCCTGCAGACGCAGATGCATTGCCTTTGGCATGAACTCACAGCCGACCAGCGAGGCGGACTGCCCCGGTTTCAGCGCGGAAAGCGGAATCGTTGACAAGAAAAGACCTCCGTTTCGTTGCATCCGGGACGTGCGCCCGGATGGATTCCCGTCAGTATACAGTATGCAGGCCGTTCTCCATCGGTGCGGCGGTGTTTCGGGAAAAATGCGCGGGAACCGTTGCAATGTGCGGGAGAAAATGGTACAATATAAGGACGAATTTATCTGAGAAAAGGATACCTATGACTGGATTACTGATTGTTGACAAGCCTCAGGGTATGACCTCCCATACGGTGATCAATAAACTGCGGCGTATTTTTGACCAGAAGACCATCGGTCACGGCGGAACGCTGGACCCGATGGCTACCGGCGTACTGCCGGTCTTTCTCGGACGCGGTACGAAGGCTGCCCAGTATGTCACGGACGGTGACAAGACCTACGTTGCGCGTTTCCGCTTCGGCCTGAGCACCGATACCCAGGATATCACCGGTACAACCCTGCAGGAAAGTACGGACTATCCCACGCTTGAGGCCATTGATGCCGTTCTGCCGCGCTTCCGGGGCGAGATTCTGCAGCTGCCTCCGATGTATTCGGCGGTGCAGGTGGACGGCGTGCGCCTGTATAAGCTAGCCCGCGAGGGTCGTGAAATTGAGCGCGAAGCGCGGCCGATTGTGATTCATGAGCTTTCTCATGCCGTGGTGCCGGAATTTGGCCCCCGGGCGGAATATGAGTGGGATTTCCGCGTGACCTGTTCCAAGGGTACCTTTATCCGTACGCTCTGCGCCGATATCGGCGACGCGCTGGGCTGTGGTGCCTGCCTGTCGGCACTGCGCCGCGTGCATACGGGACAGTTTTCCATTGAGGAAGCGTATACGCTGGAAAAGCTTGAGGAACTCAAAAGCCTTGGAGAGCTTGCCTCCACCGTGCGCTCCTGCGATGTCCTGTTCATGGACCTGCCGGCGGTCGGCCTGACGCCTGCCAATACCGAGAGGTTCAATAACGGCGCACCGGTGTATCTGGTGGGCAAAAAAGGCGGACGCTACCGGGTTTACAGCCAGCAGAAGGACTTCCTGGGACTGGGAATCATCCGGGAAACGGACAAACGCCCGGAGCTTCTGGTGGAAAAAGGAATGTTCGATGAAGAATGAAAGTATGTCCCGCGCACTGGCGCTGGGATTCTTTGACGGCGTGCATGCAGCCCACCGGGCGGTGCTGAAGGCTGCCCGTGATGCTGCGGACACGCAGGGCTGCACGGCTGCGGCGGTGACGTTTGACCTGCATCCTGCCGCAGCGCTCAAAGGCGAGGCGCAGCAGCTTGTGCAGACGCTTGCAGACCGCGAGACGGCGATCTGCCGTGAGGGTCGGATGGATGAATGCATCGTGCTGCCTTTTGCCGAGCTGCGGAACATGGAGGCGGAGACCTTCGTGGAGCAGATTCTGCTGGACCGGCTGCACGCGGTCAGTGTGGCAGTTGGCTATGACTACCGCTTCGGACGGGGCGGCAGGGGAGATGCCGGGCTTTTGCAGCATATGTTTGCACAGCGCGGACTTTCCTGTACGGTGGTGCAGCGTATGGACTTTGACGGTGAGCCGGTGGCTTCCTGCACGGTACGGCGTCTGATTGCCGAAGGCAGCATGGAGCGGGTACGGGAGATTCTCGGACGTCCCTTCGGATTTTCCGGCGAGGTGTGCCACGGCAAAAGCCTTGGGCATACCCTGGGCTTTCCCACGATGAACGTGCCGATGCCGGAGGAGCTGGTCACCCCGCCTGCGGGCGTTTACACCGCACTTGTAACCATCGACGGCGTGACGTACAGAGGGGTCTGCAACGTGGACCGGGCAAGGCTGTCGGAGACGTTTGTGTTCGACTTTGATCGGAATGTGTACGGTCAGTCCGTGCGGGTGGAGCTATTATCCCATCGCCGTGCTATGAAGAAATTTGAAGGCTGGGATGTGCTGGCCCGGCAGGTTGAGCGGGACAAGGAAGATGCCAGAGCCTGGTTTGCATCCGAAAAACATCTGTAAATCGGCGAAAATGGCTCTAAAAGAAAAGTAACGGGAGACTGCGTGTTTGCGCAGTCTCCCGTTTGCACGTTAAAGGGACGATTACAGGCAGGCTTCGATTTTCTCGCGGAGCTTTTTCATGTCGGTGGGCTCAAAGCGCTCGACGATTTCTCCTTCACGGTTGATGAGAAACTTGGTGAAGTTCCATTTGATGCCGGAAGTGGTCTTGTAGTCACGGTCGATCTTTTTCAGAACGCCGGAGAGCATGACGCCCATCGGAGACATACCGAAGCCTTCAAATTTAGTGTTGGCAGTCAGCCACTGATAGAGAGAGATTGCATTGTCACCGTTGACATCAATCTTTGCAAACTGGGGGAATGTGATGCCGAAACGGCCGGTGCAGAACGAATGGATTTCTTCATTGCTGCCGGGTGCCTGATCTCCGAACTGATTGCAGGGGAAGTCGAGGATCTCAAAGCCCTTGTCATGAAAGGAGGTGTAGAGCTCCTGCAGCTCGGTGTACTGCGGTGTAAAACCGCAGCCGGTAGCGGTGTTGACGATCAACACAACCTTACCTGCGTAATCGGACAGCGAAACCTCGCGTCCATCCTGGGTTTTGACGGTAAAATCATAAAGGTTCATACTGCATACTCCTTTTGATATATTGCATCATATTTTATTGATTACAATCTTATTGTAATTGAGCGCAATCGATTTGTCAATAGTTATTTTCTCTCAGATCGATGATTATATACGGCCGGGAAGGCAGCCCGGGTCAGAACGACTCACGGGATATGAAAAGATCCGCTGCGCAAGGCAGCGGATCTTTTGAACAGAAGCGATTACAAAAGCTTTGCAAGGCCGGTGAGGTATTCACTTGTTGCAATGAGATACCGGCGCAGCTCTGGCTCGGTGAGCATGAGCTGTCCCACACGCTTTACTGCCCGGCGAAACTCCTGCGTCATCGCAGGGGAACCCTCCCACAGCAGCGGACAATGGCGCACACCACGGGGATCAGCGGTGACCACGATGCGGTACTTGCCGGTACGGGGACTCTTCACCGCCATGGGGAACAGCGGAAAGATGCGGCAGGAGATGGGGCGTGCTTCACGCACGCAGCCCTCTCCGCCTTCGCAGGAGCAGAAGAGGAAGGGATACCCCTCATTGCCGTGGGCATCGTGCACGGTCAGTCCCGGTATACCGTCATGGTAGAGGGCATCCTCGCCGGGAAAGAGCCACATGGCGTCGGCGGATTCGTCCTCGGATGCGCGGCAGCAGTGAGCGTCGCAGAGTGCGCCGCAGTTTGAATCGATGGGGGTCACGGTTTCAAGAATCCTGCGGGCACGCAGGAGGATGGCCTGTCTGGTTGAATACATCGTATGTTCTCCCTGTAGTTGTGTTAAGCCTATTATAGCATCGTCAGGGGCAGTGTGTCAACAAAATGCAAGATAACTTGCAATGTAGTTTACATAACTTGAGAAAATGGTGGGAAAAATGCGGGAAAAATCTGGGACGACAGAACCGGTTTTTTATGATACACTCTTTTTCGGAGAAGTAAATCACAAGGAGGTATCATGAAAGAAGCATTGATCCGCATTATTCACGCATTTTCCCGACTCATTGATGTCAAAAGCATCGTAACCCTGTCCCTTGTCACCGTGTTGTCTGTTCTGACGCTGCGCGGTCTGCCGGTCCCGGAGCTTTTCTCCAGCGCCGTTATGCTGGTGTTGGGTTTCTTCTTCGGCAAAAACGTGCAGGGAAAGGAGGAGCCGTGATGACGTACCGCATCGACCACATTCCGCATACCCAGGTGAACCAGCGTCCGGGACTGACGCTGGAACCAACCACGCTGACCGTCCATTCCACCGGCAATCCCACATCCACCGCGCGCAATGAACGCGACAATCTTGCCCGACCCGGCAATAAGCGCCAGGCAAGCTTTCATGTTGTCGTAGACGAGCGGGAGGCCATTGAATGTCTGCCCTTTGACGAAGTTGCCTGGCATGCAGGCGACGCAAGAGGAAACCGTACATCGCTTTCCATCGAGATCTGTGAATCGGGCGACCGGGAGAAAACGCTGCGCCATGCGGCGAAAGTGTGCGCGGCAATTCTGGATGCCAACGGTTGGGACACGTCCCGCATGTGCCAGCATCACGAATGGTCGGGCAAGAACTGCCCGCGCATCCTGCGGGATACCGGCCGATGGGAGGAATTTGTCGGCATGGTGGAGGACGAGCTTTACGATCCGGCGGGGATTCTTGCAGCCGCAGGGCTCATCAACAGCCCGGATTACTGGCGGCAGGTACTCAATGGGGAACTTACCCCAAGTCCTGAAAACCTGCGTGCGCTGCTGAGCAAATGGGCAGGCAGTCTGGAGGTGAGTGCAGATGAGTGATGAGATTATCGTTGCAATTCTGGCCTTTCTCGGTACCGTCGGCGGCAGTGTCGCCGGTATTATGGCCTCCAACCGCCTGACAAATCACCGGCTTGAGAGACTGGAACGCAAGGTTGACCTGCACAACAATGCCGTGCAGCGTCTGGCGGTACTGGAGGTGACGGTTCGCGCCGAACAGGAACTGGCGCGGGAGCATTACAGTGCTTTGCAGCGGGAAAGGCAAAGTGTAAAATAATTTCCGAAAGGGCTTGCATAAAATGCAGTAATATGGTATATTATAAGCAAGAAAATAATACTGTCAGGAGGATATTACCATGCCCGAACTGAAAGGTTCCAGAACCGAAGCCAATCTGATGACCGCTTTTGCCGGTGAATCCCAGGCCACCAATAAGTATACCTATTACGCCTCTAAGGCCAAGAAGGACGGCTATGAGCAGATCGCTGCGATCTTTGCCGAGACTGCCAACAACGAGCGTGAGCATGCAAAGCTCTGGTTCAAGCATCTGCACGGCGGCGCTGTGCCCACCACCACCGAGAATCTGGCCGATGCTGCCGAAGGTGAGAACTACGAGTGGACCGAGATGTACGCCGAGTTTGCCAAGGTTGCCCGCGAAGAGGGTTTCCTCGTCATCGCTGCCCAGTTTGAGGGTGTTGCCAAGATCGAGAAGAGCCACGAAGAGCGCTATCGCAAGCTGCTGGCCAACATTGACGGCGGCCTCGTGTTCTCCCGTGACGGCGACATGGTCTGGCAGTGCCGCAACTGCGGCCACATCGTGGTCGGCAAGGCTGCTCCCGCTGCCTGCCCCGTGTGTGCACATCCCCAGTCCTACTTCGAAATCATGGCCAACAATTATTGATCGGGCCCGACTGTATTGATTAAAAGAAACGTTCAAAAACGGTGTCGAAAGACACCGTTTTTGGCATTAAACTGATGAAATGCAGACACATGAACTGCTGTTGGAAAGCGGACAGGTTATGCGTTAATCTGATTAACATGTAAAGGAGATAACCAAATGCATCTTCGCGAAAGTAAAGTGTTAAATAAGCTCCGCGCAGGCAAGCCGGCATTCTCGCTGAAAGTCAACACACGGGACTCACGCGTCGTTGAGATGATGGCCATCCACGGCATCGACTGTATCTGGACCTGTACCGAACACGTTGCAAATGACTGGGGCGTACTGGAACAGCAGATCCTTGCAGCAAAAGCCTATGGTGCCGATACCGTGGTGCGTGTACCCCGCGGCAGCTATTCCGATTACATCCGTCCTCTGGAGCTGGATGCGTCCGGCATCATGGTTCCTCACATCATGTCTGCAGAGGATGCCCGCAAGGTCGCAGAGATGACCCGCTTCTATCCCATAGGCCGTCGTCCCGTCGACGGCGGCAATGCCGACGGTCTGTTCTGCAACATCGGAGCCAAGGCGTATAATGAAGAAGCCAACCGCAATCGTTTCGTCATCGTGCAGATTGAGGATCCGGAGGCGGTGGAAGAAATCGATGAGATCTGTCAGGTTCCCGGTATCGATATGATCTTCTTTGGCCCCGGCGATTATTCCCACCGTCTTGGTGTGTCGGGTGAGCTTAATCATCCCGAGGTTTGCCGCATCCGTGAGCTTGTTGCAAAGAAGGCCAATGAACACGGTGTTTTCGCCGGTACCGTGGCAGGCATCGGTAATGCAAAGGAATACCTGGATATGGGCTACCATTTCCTGAATCTGGGCAGCGACGTGGGAGCTTTGCTGGGATTTATGAACTCGATCACCGATTTCCTGGCAAAAGTATAACGAAACCGGTTTAATTTGAACAGATTGCTTCAGTTCATATAAAGCTGAAAACACCCCGTTGGCAGTTTAAACTGCCGACGGGGTGCATTTTATTGAAAAGTATCCAGAGTTCAAGAGAAAGCTTACTTTTCGGCTTCCGCCAGTTCCTTTTTGAAGAAATAGCTGTCGATGGTGGCAACCATCTCGGGCGGCATGGTGCGCTCAAAGGGGAAAACGACGGCCTCGGTGACAAGGCTTACAAAGTCCAGCATCGGAACACCGGTCTTGGCAAGCGCTGCCGGGCAGAGGTAGTCAATGATGTCGTTGCGGTCATGCATGACAGCAGCGTTGGCCGTGGCATAGCGTACGAAGTTGAGCGCGGGGATTCCATGATCGGCGAAGGGCATGGAGTCGCTGGACTGGGTGCCCTGAACGACGTTGGTGGGATAGCCGCGCAGCTTCATGAAAGCGTCGGCTGCGTGGACAATGGCCATATCACCGCAGACCTTGACCACATCCTGACCCAAAACCGGGCCGCCTACGTCGAGATTGAACATCATCCGGTGGCGGGGAATCTCCTCGGCGTGGAGACGCAGGAAGGCCTTGCTGCCTTCCAGACCGATTTCCTCAGCGCCGTACCAGTTAAAGCGCAGAGTACGCACCGGCGGATGCTCGGCATACCAGCGAAGCATCTCCATGAGAACAGCCGAACCGGCGGCATTGTCGTAAGTTCCGGTGGAGAACTCAACGGAGTCATAGTGTGCGCCGAAGCTGATGATTTCTTCGGGATATTTGGAGCCGGGGATGGTGACCATGACATTGTGTGAGGTCAGCTCCGCAGGCTCGCAGGAGGTGGTCATGCGCACGCGGCAGGCACCGCGCGCCACCATGTCCAGAGCGTCGCGCATACGGATGCCGACGACGGGCAGCAGACCGAAACGGGCGAGAGTGGAACGGATCTTGCGGCCGAGCAGATCGTCATCCTCGGGACGGCCGAAAACGGAGCCGGACATGGTAATGATACCGGCGACGCCGTGGGCCAGCAGACGACGATACAGGGGAAGACGCAGCATGCCGTTGATCAGAACGACTTTACCCTTTACGTCGCGCAGTGCGGCATCGGTGCAGTCCTCGACGTACACAAACTCCGCTTCCAGACCATCTTCCGGAGTATTCGCGCAGCATTTGTAGGCAGAAACTTCGTAGCTTGCCTGATAGGGGGCCAGCACCTCAAAGGTGGCGCGGCAGTTGAGCGCATCGGGAACGGTGAAGCTCTCAAGCTGAGGCTCAAGGCCGATGGAGCGAACCTCGTCCATCAGGATATTGGCGGCGCGGAGTTCCTCAGGTGTACCGGCAATACGGGTAAAGCCGATTCTTTTTAACAGGTCAAAGGCGCGTTCGGCATTGAAAGACATGAAAAACACTCCTGAAATGTAATGGATAGGTGTCAGCGGCTGACGGGCGGCAGGTCGTACATCAGACGCTCAAAGTCAGCGTAGCTGCCGTGAGGAACGGTGTTGATATCGACGTTGTCGGGATTTTCCAGATGATCCTCGATGATAAAGAGGGAGAGGCCGGCTTTGAGGGCTGCGCGATCTTCCCGCAGATTGTTGCCGATCATCATGCATTCGGCAGGATCACCGCCGATTTTGGAGAGAATTTCGAGGAAATACTGGGGATTGGGCTTGCAGGTGCCGCTGTTTTCATAGTCGGAGACGTAGGTGAAATCCTCGGGGCTCAGGCCGATCCAGGACAGGCGCGTGCGTACGGCAACGGCAGGGAATACGGGATTGGTGGCCAGCACCAGCCGGTAGCCTTTGTCACGCAGATGAGCCATCAGCGGGCCACAGTCGCGCTGGGCGGTGAGAATGCGGCGGACGTTTTCGAAATCCTGGGTATAGAAGGTATCAAACCGTGCTTCCTGCAGCCGGGCGCCCTTGCCCAGCAGTTCATCGAAGCGAATCCAGAAACGCTCGGCGTTGGTCATGGAACCGTCATTGAGCACCATGTCGCGGGTACCCTTCCAGAGCGCGTCGATGAGGGCTGCGGCGTCAAAGGGATCCGGGGAGAAGCATTTGGTCAGTTCCTGAAAGTAGGTCTTGATAAACAAGTCCTGATCCATGGGGAGAAGGGTTGCGTCAAGGTCAAAGAAAAGCGTGCTGATCATGGGGTCTCCTGTCCTGGTTATTCGGTCTTTTCGTCACTTTCCTCGCTCATGGGAGCCAGAATGAGGTTTTTGCCGTCGTAGCGGTAGTGGAGCCGTGCGTTGTGGCCGAGATTCTGCTGTTCCATGTACTCACGGGGCACCTGCATGCGTCCCACGCGGTCGAGCACCACAAATTCCTCATGGAGTTCGCCGTCGGGAGCGGATACCGGGGCATTGGTGTCGAGCTTGCCCACATGCTCAAGGTCTGATTTGTAGGAACGGCGCAGGAATTCGCTGGAGGTGCGGCCGTCGCGGATGTTGACGACGCGATCCACCTGTCCGGCAAGCTTGCGGTCGTGGGTAACGATGACGACGGTGATGCCGAGGGTGCGGTTGAGGTTTTTGAGAAGCTCCAGAATGTTGGCAGAGGTCTTGGAGTCCACAGCACCGGTGGGCTCGTCGGCCAGCAGAAGCTTCGGGGTATTGGCCAGCGCGATGGCGATGGCCACGCGCTGCTGCTCACCGCCGGAGAGCTCGCGCAGGCGGTTCTTGTGACGATGGGACAGTCCCACCATGTCCAGAAGCTCCAGCGCGCGTTCGCGGCGTTTTTTGGCATTGCGCTCGATGATCATCGGCAGCTCGATGTTCTCCACTGCCGTCAGGTAGGGGATCAGGTTGCGGGCGTTGTTCTGCCAGACGAAGCCGACGGTCTTGCGCTTGTACTCGCAAAGCTGCATATCGTTCATCTTCAGAAGATTCTGCCCGTCCACCAGCAGCGTACCGGCGGAGGGTCGATCCAGACCGCCCAGCATGTTGAGCAGCGTGGACTTACCGGAACCGGAGTTGCCGATGATGGCCATGAACTCACCGCGGGAGATTTCCAGATCAAGACCCTGCAGCGCCACCACTTCGATGTCCGTGGTCTTGTAGATCTTGACCAGATTGTCACAGAGGATCATGGGACCCGGATTCGTTTCAGCGTTCGTCAATGATCTCACCATCCTCCAACGTATAAACGTGATCGGCCAGCTCCATCATGTTGGGGTCGTGGGTGGTCATCACCAGCGTGAGCCCCGTCTCGTCGATGAGGGAGCGGAACATTTTCATAATCTGCAGCGCCATCGCGGTGTCAAGCTCCGCGGTGGGCTCGTCTGCAAAGAGCACCTTTGGCGTGTGGGCAATGGCACGGGCGATGGCCACGCGCTGCTGCTCACCGCCGGAGAGCTCGTGGGGACGGTGGGTCATGCGCTTGCCCAGTCCCACGAGGTTGAGGCATTCCACGGCGCGGTCATACCGCTTGTTTGCATCATATCCGCTGATGCGCATGCCAAAGTCCACGTTTTCGATTGCCGACATCGTGGAAATGAGCGCCACGGACTGGAACACGAAGCCGATATCCCGGCAGCGGAACCGGTCGCGGGCGGCGTTTGACATGGCGGTGATGTCGCGGCCGTCGAAAATCACCTTGCCGGAGCTGGGGCGGTCAAGCGCACCCAGCGAATTCATGAGGGTTGTCTTGCCCGAGCCGGAACGCCCGCGCAGCATCGTGAGCGTTCCGGACTCGATGGCGATGTTGATGTTTTTGAGCGCCTGAATGGTCGTCTTGCCGGCCTGGAAGACGCGGCACACGTTTTCGGTTTGCAGAATCGTCATACACGCATCCTCCTTTTAGTCTTCGCCCAGTTTCAGGGCCTGATCAATGCGCATCTTGGCAAGAATGCGGCTCAGGGTTCCGAAGCCCACAGCCAGAATGCAGCCGATGATGGCGTAAATCTTGAGATAATCGGCGCGGGTGGCGACCACCAGGAATGCGGGCACCTGAACATTGGATGCAAAGACCATCTGCAGCATCGGCACGAACAGATCACTGGTCAGACCGCCCAGGAGGATTGCAATCACGATGGATACCACCGAGATCATCAGCTGCTCCCAGAGCAGGATGCCCAGCACGCTGCGTAGCGACATACCCATGGCGCGGAAGATACCAAACTGCAGCGAACGGGAGCGGATGGAGAGAATCCAGTAGATGAGGAAGCCGATGGCGGTGATGAGCATGGTGATGATGAAGCTCAGGGTCAGCATACCGTTGAGACCCTGCAGCATGGGATCGTTCTTCATCAGGATAAGCTCCTGATTGGCGTAGGAGACATCCTGCAGCTCAAAGCCTGCATCCGTCAGCGCCTGATTGACCTGGGTATCGGTGGCGCCGTCGGCTTTTTTCAGCCAGATATCGTAGGGCTCCTTGGCCTGCGTCTGCTGCAGGAAGCTGAGATTTGCCACAATCATGCCTGCGTGAACTGCAGGATCGTAGGTGGGCCAGGAATCAATCAGGGCGTAAATCGTGCATTCCGTGGCACGCTGGGAGTTCCAGGAGAGGAAGATCGCGTCGCCGACCTCCAGTCCCAGCTCTTCGGCGAGATTGGCGGAGACCAGCACGCCCTTGGGGGCGTCGGCGATGAGATTTAAGTAGTTGTACCAGTGATAGGGCAGCAGATCGTCACGGAACCAGCCTACATGGCCGTAATCTACGGTATCAACGCCCATGATACGCACTTTCTTGACGGTATCGACGTTTGAATAGCCGGGGCGGACAGTGCCGTTGTTGGTGGAAAAGACCTTGGCCGCATACTCAACGCCGTCGAGGTTCCGATAGGGCGTGAAGTCGGGCTCGATGTAGGTGATGACATCGGAGGCGTTGGAATCGGCTTCCAGCCGCTCCGCCACTTCGTCGGCATTGCTCTCCCAGATAGGATCCACCACGATCTCGGCGCCCATTTCGTAATAGATGCGATCCTCAATGTTCTGATTGAGGGTGCGGGCGGAGTTTGCGTTGAAGATACCGACGGCGATGGAGAGGATGATGAAGATCATCAGGAACTGCTCCTGACCGGAGGAACGTCCAACGTGGATGAGGGAGGCGTAGGCAGACGGCGGCCACCATTTCTGACCGGCGCGGAAGATAAGCTTGATGAGGAAGGGGTAGATGCGCAGGAACACCAGTCCGCAGCCGAGGATGAACAGCGACGAAATCAGGAACAGCAGCGGATCGACGCTGATCTGGGTGGAATCGGTGCCGGTCTGGGTGAGCAGGGTGTTGAACTGGTCATACTGGCTGTAGCCGTAGATGGCAACGGCCAGCGTGAGAATATCGAGGAAGAACTTCTTCCAGACGGGCTGATCGGAGAAGCGGGATTTCTTGCGCTTGCGCTCGACGATGCCGGTGCGGGAGGCCTGCCAGGCAGGAATCAGCATGGTCAGCATGAAGAGCACCACCGCAGCCGCGGAATAGAGGTAGGCGCTGGGACGCAGCGTCAGCGGCAGCGCCGAACGGTTGACAAATTCCAGGAAGCCGTTGGCGGCGCCCACCACGCGGCAGAGCCAGAAGCCCACCGGCGGGCCGATGATCAGCGCAAGGCCTCCCAGAATGATGCCCTGATAGAGGTAGAGCAGGAAGATCTGGAAGGAGGATGCGCCGCGGGAACGAAGCTGGGAGATCTCGTTTTCGTCGCCGCGGATGATCAGCGAGGACACCATGAAGATGTAGAGCGCCAGCATCGCCAGCAGCGGCACGAGGATGATCCAGAGCGTGCGGCTGAGCTGGACTGTACGGGTTTCATAGGCCTTCAGCGTGTCATGGATGCGAAATTCCAGATCCAGGACGCTGGTGTTCTTGTCCACATACTCAACGTGGGAGTCGATGGTGTCAAGGAATCCCGGCAGATCGTGCACGGTGATGGCGTGGTAGTCAAAGGCACGAAACCACGTGGCACCGGTGATGGCATTGTGGGAGACGTCGCCGAGATAGACCTCGGAAAAGACACTCTCATCCATCAGGATGTGAGCCTCGTAATTGGACAGCCGTTCAAACCAGTAGGGATCGGTGAAGCTGGACTGGGCGATGACGCCGACCACGCGGAACTGGTAGGTCGGCTCGTCGTCGGTCAGCTTGCTGACCCAGTAGGGCGTGTCCATGAGCAGCTCAAGCTTTGCGTAGGCGTTTTCGGAAACGACCACTTCAAAGCAGTTGTTCTCATCGAGCCCCGGCTCAAACATACGGCCTGCCACAAGCGTGACATGATCGGCAAGGCCTGACATGGTCTGAGCGGAGACGAAGAAGCGGTTCACGGTGCGCTTGGCTTCATCGACTGCGGTTGCCTGCAGGTTGGCGGCAGTGAGGAGCTTGACGGAGGCGGCGTCGGGTGTTTCGATTCCGGGCAGCACCTCCGACTCGATCTGCTGGTTATAGTAGTCATAAAATGCCAGACGGTCGGTGCTGACGTAATTGAGTCTCAGATCCAGACGGTAATCACCGGGATAGTGATTGGTGTCGCGCTGGAAATCCTCCATATCCTGGGTGAGCATGTACTGCAGGATACCGTCGGTGTAGGTGGGAACGCTGGAAACCATGGCAACCACGATGATGAAGCCTGCCAGCAGGCACAGCATCATCCAGCGGTTGGCAAGAATCTTACGGCATACTAAAAGCCACAAATGACAAGACCTCCTTTCTCAGTTGGGAAGAAGCACGGCTCAGATGACGATGACATCGCCTTCCGAAAGGCCGGAGAGGATCTCGACATGGGTTGCATTCTGCACGCCCAGGGTCACGTCGCGTTCTTCGGGGATGCCGCTTTCACCCAGCACACGCACATAGCGGCGGGTGGAATAGGAGGAGACATAGCGCAGCGGCAGGATGACCACATCCTCCTTGCGCTCAAGCAGGATCTCGATGTTGACGGTGTTGCCGATGCGCACGTCATCGGGGTACTCATCGACGGTGACCTTGACGGAGTTCTTGTCCTCCTCGGAGGAGGTCACGGGAACATCCTTGGGCAGCTGCACGATGCGGCCGGAGACGGTCTTTTTGTTGCGGCCCTGATAGGTCACGTCAAGCTCCATACCGGTGTAGAGCTCGGAGGTATCCTTGGTGTTGAAGGCGATGCGCAGGGCATTGGTGTCGGCGATACGCACGATGGGATAATAAGTGGAAACCTGATTGCCGGCCTCGAGGTTGGCAACGTAGATGACGGTGCCGTCCATGTTGGCGCGAAGCTGGGCCTCTTCCTGCTTTTTGAGCAGACGGTCCAGATCCATCTGGGCAAGGGAGAGGGAAATCTCGGCGCGCTCGATGGTGGCGGAGCGGCCGGTGGCTTTTGCCTCAGTCAGAGAAAGCTCCGCCAGACGGACATTGGCCCGCTGACGCTCGATATCGTAATCCAGATCACCTACATCAAGCTCGGCGATCAGATCTCCGGCCTTGACTTCGTCGCCGGAGCGCACGTAGATATCCTTGAGACGGCCGGTGACAGAGGTGTACTGCAAAAGCTCGTTGTTTTCCGATTCGAAGCGGCCGGTGGCGGATACCCAGCGCTCGATAGTTCCGCGCTCGACGGTGTGAGTCTTGTAATCGACGGCTTCGGGCTCCTTGAGCGGAGGGGCCAGCAGCGGCTCCTCGGAGGGCAGGAAATAGCAGCCCGAGAGCATGGAGACAATGCAGACGCAGGCGAGCAGCAGGGTGAGAATACGGCGGGGCGTGGCGGTCATGGTGGTTTCCTCCTGTCTTTGTTGCGCGAAGTTGGATTTGATCGGCGGGAATGTGAATATTGTAACATACTTTTGAAAAACCTACAAGAGAAAATCTCTGAATTATACGGCGGGATGTCTGAAATGTCGTTTTGAACGTCTGAAATGACAAGCGGTACATCTTTGGGGAGCGGAAAGGACACGTTTTTGAGCCATATCAGCCGGCGGCGGGCGTACTTCCACAAAGATGTTATAGGCTTTGGGAGAATTTGTACAAAATGACCCTTGTACACATGGAAAAGGTATTGTATAATATCATACAATAATCGGCTGAAAACGTCAGAAAAGTTTTTTGCGCGAATCCGGTCTGTATGCCGGAATCTGCACAGGAGCTGCGTTTTGCGAAAGAAAGGAAATAACCGCCGTATGAAGATGACCAATATGCTGCTGCCCACCATCCGTGAGCTTCCCTCGGATGCCGAGGCCAAGAGCCATATTCTGATGCTGCGTGCCGCGATGATCCGTCAGGTGTCCTCCGGTGTTTACAGCTATCTGCCCCTGGGCTACCGCGTCCTGCGCAAGATCGAAGCCGTCGTCCGTGAGGAGATGGATCGCGCCGGTGCTCTGGAAGTCCATATGCCCGCCCTCATCGAGGCTGACCTCTACCGTCAGTCCGGTCGCTGGGATATCTACGGCGAGGATATGTTCCGCCTCAAGGGCCGCGGTGACCGCGACTTCCTGCTGGGCCCGACTCATGAGGAAATGTTCACGGATCTGGTGCGCTGGTGGCTCAAGTCCTACAAGCAGCTGCCCATCACCCTCTACCAGATCCAGCCCAAGTACCGCGACGAGAAGCGTCCGCGCTTTGGTCTGCTGCGCTGCAAGGAGTTCCTGA
>SVMB01000053.1 GCA_015067675.1 Oscillospiraceae bacterium | reverse complement strand
AATAATTTCATTTGCAGAAAGGTGGTGTTTTGAGTGGACAATGCTAATTCAATATTGCTTAATCGTTTTTTTACTCGAAACACCTTTAAGCAAGTAATTGATGATGGAGAAAGCCCAGCGTATATTGCAGCAATACGCAGATATATCGTTGATCCTACTGGGAAGACCAACGAAGAATGTATTAGCGAAATTTACCAACACCTAAAAAAAGAATACCAAAATGAATATTATTACAAAAACACTCTACTCAACAAACTATTACTTGGCGTTCATAGTCCACGCACTACGACGGCATTAACCGAGGTTCCGGTTGTGAATTCCAAAGCTGACTTCATTTTGATAAACGGAAAAGCTGTTGTATACGAGATAAAAACAGCATTGGATAATTTTGATCGCCTTGACGGTCAAATTGAAGATTATTATAAAGCTTTTTCAAGAGTAGTTGTTGTTACATCTGAAAAGAACTTTGATGATGTACAACAACGGCTACAAAATTCTCCAACAGGAATCTGTTTATTGACAAAAAAAGGAACATTGAGTGTACGCAAGAAACCAATTGAATATAGCGATATGCTTTCAAAACCAATTATGTTTAAGATTTTGCGCAAAAATGAGTATGAGCAAATCTTACTTAAACACTTCGGTTTGTTGCCAGATGTATCGCAATTTGAGTACTATAGAGCGTGTCAAGCAATGTTCGAGTCATTGCCAACAGATGTAGCCTATCAAATGTTTGTCCAAACCTTGAAATTAAGAGCAAAAATCGATGTTGTCGAATACTCAAAAATACCGTATGAATTGAAGTTCTTAATTTATTTTTCAAATTACAAGAAAAGTGACTACGCAAAATTATGTCGCTTTTTAAGTACATAGGAGGATATTATGTATTTCCCAATTTTGCGAGGTCGTCAATTTGAGCTTTTGGCTCTCCGTGAGTGTGTTAACAAAAACCTTCTTAGTAACAAAATAATCCCTATTGTAGAGCCAGTAAAAGTATCATCAACCTACACAAAAACTGTGGATTCTTTTATAAAAGCTGGTAAGTCCATTGCTATCATTCGTAATCCACAGGTGGGTTCTTGGGTTAAGGATTTAAAAAAGGAAAGTAATGCAAAAATTCGTGAGCAAGCCAGTGAGCAGCTTAAAGACACCAATGTTATTTCTTCTTTCTATGTAACATCAAAGTTGGATGCGTGCATCGAACTTGCAGCAAAAAATGGCGCTTCCATTGATTCCTTACTTCTGCTTTGCAATAATCCGGAATATGTGGTCAATTACGAAGAAGTAATTGGTGATAGCACCCCCCTATATAATGTGATTCCTGACAAAGGTGATTTTAGAAGAAGAATTCGCCCTAATCGTGTTATGTGTGAAGATCATTTCCCAAAGCAAACACGAAATATTGATTATTCGGATATAGAAACAGAATTCTTTTCTTCAGACCATCTGTATTACGCAGATGATGGATACAAAGGTTTCTCTGATTATTCTGTCGTTGGTGAGGAATACAGCGAAACAGGCTTTGCGCCGTATGCAGTAGCAATTCATATCGTGTACTTTGATGCGAAAAATATTTTGCGAATTGCACACTTTGTTTCTGATTCTAACGACGATATTTCTGACCCCGCAAGAAAATTTGCAGAAGCTGTTGAAAAACTGGTTGAGTGGAATAAAACCATGAAATTAAATACTGTAGGTATCCAGGAATTTGAAGCAGCTTATCACAACAAGACCTATCCTGGATTAGGTGTCGTAAAGAAGTACTCGATTATGCACCATCTTGAACAGATGAGCAAATATTTGGATGGGGTAGCAAAATGATTTTTTGTGAGCATTGCTTTAAAGATATAGAAATATCATCAATTATTTCTTCAGTTGCAACCGATACTGTAGGGAATTGCCCTGTATGCAATAGCAGTTCAGCGCATTTATATGATACGGACAAGCATTCTGAGTTGACTCCTTATTTCGAAGATCTAATTAGCATCTATTCTCCTGCATCATATCTGCCAGATTCTTATCCTCGCGCAGAAAGGCTATCATTAATAGATGACTTGAATAATCGATGGGGGATTTTTTCTGATATTCCTCGTGTACGCATATATGAGATTCTTACTTCAATTTGTGCAGATCAATATGAGGATATGCCTGAATTATTTGATGGGATGATTGGAATTCCCGAACTATACGATCAAGAATATCTAAAAGAACATGCGTTATTAAAAAACAACAACTGGTCTGAATTTGTTGAGGAGATCAAAACAAAAAATCGCTATCATTCAAAATTGGTTAATTTTGATGTTTTAGAAAAGTATTGTGCTAAAATCAAGAAGACATTTAAAACTGAAGAGTGCTTTTTTAGAGCAAGGATATCTGACCGCGCTGGTTTTGAAATTAATAAAATGTCAGCGCCACCAGTTGGTACCAGTTCAGAAGGTAGAGCTAATGCCAAAGGTATTACATGCCTGTATTTAGCTAATGAAGTGGAAACAGCACTTCACGAAGTGAGAGCCGGATTATTTGATTATGTAAGCGTTGCAAAATTCAGACTCAAACAAGATATTTCGGTCGTTGATCTGCGTTTTATTTCACAAATCAGTCCCTTTTCTGTTCCTGAATTACTTGATTATGCAATTAACAAGCAATACTTAGTCAAACTTGATTCCGAGATGAGTAAATCGCTGCGTCGGAGTGATAGCACTTTAGATTATGTACCTACACAATACATAGTCGATTTCATAAAAAGTATCGAACATGACGGACAAAAAGATTATAGCGGAATAGTCTACAATAGCACAACATACCCTGATGGTTATAATCTTGCAATATTTGACCCAGAACTTTTTGAGGGAATTTCGGTTGACGTGTATGATATAGAGAAATTGCAATACACTTCGAAAAAAATGTCATAATGCCATAAAACAGGAGCAGCATTCAACAAATAAATGCTGCTCCTGTTTTCCAACCCCGTCTGACAGATGCCATAATCATAATTTCTTGAATTACTTTCTTATGAGCACCCGTATAATCCGGAAGGCGCTTTTCAAACTTTGATATCAGAGTGAATCTTACAGATTCTTCAGGATGTACATGGCGATGAACAGAGCGGAAATGATGTACACCAGAATCGGGACTTCCTTGGCCTTGCCGCGGCAGACCTTGATAACGGTGAGGGAGATGAAACCAAAACCGATACCCTCGGAGATGGAGTAGGCAAAGGGCATCATGGCGATGGTCAGGAAACCAGGCAGAGCCTCTTCAAAGTCATACCAGTTGATCTTGGCAGCACCCTGGATCATCAGAACGCCGACGATGATCAGAGCAGGAGCGGTAGCGGCACTGGGGATGATACCGGCGATAGGAGCCAGAACGCAGGCCAGCAGGAAGAGGATACCAACGACAACAGAGGTCAGACCGGTGCGGCCGCCGTCGGAGATACCGGCAGAAGACTCAACATAGGTGGTAACAGTGGAGGTACCAAGGAAAGCACCGGCGCAGGTAGCAATGGCGTCGGCGATCAGAGCGCGGTCGCCGCCGGGGAGATTGCCGTTCTCGTCGACCATGCCGGCATTGGTGGCAGTACCGATGAGGGTACCGACAGTGTCGAAGCAGTCAACAAGGGCAAACGAGATAACAGCAGTAAACAGAGGCAGGAAACCGTGAGACAGCAGGCCGCCGAAGTCGAGCTTGCAGAAAGTGGGAGCTAGAGAAGCAGTCATGGTGAAGTTCTCGGGGATGGTGGTGACGCCCATGGGGATACCGATGATGGTGGAGACGATGATACCGATGAAGATGGCGCCCTTGATCTTCCAGGCCATCAGAACACCGGTGATGAGCAGACCGATGATAGCCAACAGAGTGGTGGGATTGAGCACGTTGCCCAGACCGGAGTAGTCGGTGGCAACCACGACACCGTCCACGATGGTGTCGCCGTAGAACTTGACGATATCAGCATTGAGCATACCAATCAGAGCGATGAACAGACCGATACCGGCGCCGATGGCGCTCTTCATGAACGCGGGGATGGACTCGATGATCTTGGAACGGATGGGAGAAACGGCGATGATCAGGAACAGAACACCGGACAGGAGAACGATGGTCAGAGCCTGCTGCCAGGTGTAGCCCATACCGAAGCAGACGGTGTAGGTGAAGAAGGCATTGAGGCCCATGCCGGGAGCCTGCGCGAAGGGAACGTTAGCCAGCAGCGCGGTGAGGAAGCAGCCCAGAGCAGAAGAGATACAGGTCGCCAGCATAACCGCATTGGCGTCCATGCCCGCAGCGCTGAGGTAAGTCGGCTGCACGAAGATGATGTATGCCATCGCGAAGAAGGTGGTAACGCCAGCCACAACTTCGGTCTTGACATTGGTGTTGTTTTCCCGGAGCTTGAAGAATTTTTCCATGTCCAGTCCTCCATAAAATTATTATTATTGTGCAGCGTCTGGCAACGCCTGACACCAAAACATAAAAAGATACGACAACTCAAGAACCCGAAAGTGCGTGAAATCCGTCGTATCTGACCACGTTTATTATAATCGACCGTTAAGATTCTGTAAATTGACAATCCTGCCGAATTATTCCTACAACGCAAACCTCAATTCAGCTATTTTTGTGCAAAAAACTAAGTCACGTTTACTATTTTGCAGTTTTTCCCATTCTTTTGTGTTGCACGAACTCCTTTATGCTGTCTTTGTCTCCGATTTCTGCCCGATGCAGATTTGCTGTAATGGAGTGGAAACACAGGCTCCCGCCGCACTGTTAACAGTTTTCGGTTGCAATCCGGTAAATAATGTGCTAAACTGTAATCTGTACAATAAGCGGTGTTTCATCACTTTCCCGCTCTGTTATTGATTGCATTGAGAGGATCTCCCGATTTATGAAAGCTCTGGTTTTATCCTGTAATACCGGTGAAGGTCACAACGCAGCCGGACGTGCTATTCAGGATGCCTGTACGCAGCGCGGTATTCACTGCGATTTCGCCGATGCCCTTCGTTTCACCGGCGAATTATTCTCCAAAGGCATCTCCGGCGGTTACGTTTCCATCACCAAGTACTCCCCCCGTATTTTCAAATTCATCTACGATGCCGGCGGCCTGATTTCCAACACCAATCGGCGCTATTCTCCGGCTTATCTGCTCAATCGTCCCGCTGCCGCCCGCATGGGCGAGTTTATCCGCGAAGGCGGCTATGACACGGTCTTTCTGACCCATCTCTTCCCCGCCGAGACCATCACCGCCCTTCACAGAAACGGCAGGATTGAGGCAAATACTTTCGCCGTCGCCACCGATTACACCTGCTACCCCTTCTGGGCAGAGCTCACCCCTACCCGCTTCGTGTCTCCCCATGCACGTATCAACGAAGAATATCTGCAGCGCGGCATTTCTCCCGAGAAGCTTCTGACCACGGGTATCCCCGTCAGTCCCCGTTTTTCGGTGACGGTGCCCCGTGACGAAGCACGCCGTCAGCTCGGTATCCCGACGGATCGTCCGGCCTATCTGATTATGTCCGGCTCCATGGGATTTGGTCATCTGGATCAGCTGGCCGATGAGATTCTGCGCAGGCAGGGCAATGAAGTGACTCTTCTGATGCTCTGCGGCCGCAACGCCCGACTCATCGAGCATCTCCGCCAGCGCTTCGGGGATCGTGAAAATCTCCGGCTCATCCCCTTCACCCGCGAGATCCCCCTTTATATGGATGCATCCGACGTTCTCTTTTCAAAGCCCGGCGGACTCACTTCCACCGAAGCCATCGTCAAGAACATCCCGCTCATTCACACCGCGCCCATCCCCGGCTGCGAGACCTGCAACGCCGAGTTCTTCTATCGTCTTGGCATGAGTTATCACGCCATTCAGGTGGAGGATCAGGCCGAATACGCCTATCGTCTCGTCACCGAGCCCGATCTGGCCCGCGACATGCGCGATGCCCAGCGGTTCAACTCTCACCCCAATTCCGCATTCGACCTGGTTGATTACGCAAAGAGCCTTCTGGATTGATCACATAGTCACTTTGTCCTTTCCATACATATATTAAGGAGGAGCTTTCCATGTCTGCTCTCAAGATCGACAGTCATATCCATATTTACACAAGAGACTGCATCCCGTTCTTCCGCCAGTACCGTCAGGACTACGGCTTTGATGCCGTGAACGTCGCCTGCCTGTGCATGGAGGGCGCAGGTTCTGCCAGCAATCTTCTGGCGGCGATCCTCAAGCTGGAAGACGAGCATTTCTATGCCCACGGCAGTCTGTTCTATCCCGAAATGCCCGCGCGTCCCATGGAGGGCGATCTGGAATTTGCCGCCCAGGCAAAAGAGCTCATCGCCATGGGCTTTGACGGCATCAAGCTTCTGGAATCCAAGCCCACCGTGCGCAAGGCTCACGGCATGGGGCTCAACGACATGTCCTACGATGCCTTCTTCTCCTACATGGAAGAGTCCGGCGAGCATCTGATC
This sequence comes from Oscillospiraceae bacterium, assembly GCA_015067675.1. Classification (GTDB taxonomy): domain Bacteria; phylum Bacillota; class Clostridia; order Oscillospirales; family QAMX01; genus SIG502. Next base: position 17,523 of record SVMB01000053.1, on the reverse strand, counting down.
TGGCATGCCTGCGATCCCGAGACCTTCTGGAATGCCGATACTGCTCCCGAATTTGCTTTCAAGGAAGGCTGGTTCTACGGCGACGGTTCCTTCTCCACCAAGGAGCAGCTGTACTATGAGGTTCGTGACGTTCTGCACCGCCATCCCAAACTCAACGCAACCTTCGCCCACTTCTTCTTCCTCTCTGACTTCCCCGATGCCGCATCCGAGTTCCTCGACAAGTATCCCTTCGTCACCCTCGACATCACGCCCGGCCGTGAGATGTATGATTACTTCACCCGCCGCCGTGAGATCTGGCGCCGTTTCTTCGACAAATACGCCAACCGCATCGTATTCGGTACCGACATGACTGCCGACGCTTTCCAGGGTTCTCCCGACGAGCTTATCGGTTTCATGCGCCGTTTCCTGCGTACCGATGAGAAGTTCTCCGGCTGGGGTTTTGATATGCATGGTCTGGCCCTCTCTCAGGAAGCCGTCGATCTCATCGAAGGCGGCAACTACGCCCACCTGGTCGCACCCGCTCCCCGCAAGATCGACCGCAGGCTGCTGGGCAAGTACGCCGAGCGGATGCTTCCCTACGTCAAGAGCGACGAGGATCGCGTGTTCATGGCTGACTACTTCGAAAAGAATCTGTAATTTCAACCCTTATATAATACATACGAACAGGAGATAATCACTATGGCTCACAATGTTGTTCTCGTCGGTATCGGCGGCTATGGCATCAACTACACCCATTATTTCCGCACTCTTGAAAAAGAAGGCAACACCGATTACGTGGTTTCCGGTATCGTCGATCCTTTCTGGGAGAAGTCCGGTGACGCCGACTGGGTTCGCGAGCGCGGCTTCAAGGTCTACAACTCTCTGGAAGAGTTCTACGCAGAAAAGACCGCCGACATCGCTCTGATCGCCACCCCCATTCCGCTGCATGCCCAGCAGTGCATCTGCGCCATGGAACACGGCTCAAATGTTCTGGTTGAAAAGCCTCTGTGCCCCACCATCGACGATGCCATTCGTCTGCAGGAAGTAAGCCAGCGTACCGGCAAGTTCCTGGCCGTCGGTTTCCAGTGGAGCTTCTCCACCACTATGCTCAGCCTCAAGAAAGACATCCTCGCCGGCCGCTTCGGCAAACCCGTTGCCCTGCGCAGCTACATCAGCTGGCAGCGCTTCCTGAGCTACTACAACAATACCTGGAAGGGCAAGTACCAGGGCAAGAACGGCGAGTGGATCCTCGACTGCGTCATCACCAACGCCACTGCCCACTATCTGCACAACCTCTACTTCATCAGCGGCGGCGCTCTCGACGAGGCCTCCATGCCCAACTACGTCCGTGCCGAGAGCTACCGCGTCAAGCCCGACATGGAGACCCCCGACGTCTTTGCCCTGCGCGGTGAGATCGCCTGCGGCGCCGAGCGTACCGTGGTTCCCTTCTTCTACGGCTGCTCCTACTCCCTGTCCGGCGCCCAGTGCACCACCTTTGAGTATGAGTTTGAGCTTGCCACCATCAAGTTCAATATCGACGAGCGCGACGATCAGGTTCGTGCCTACTTCCGCGACGGTTCCTGCGCCGTTTACGGCAATCCTCAGCCCTCCTGGGAGCGTGCCCGCAAGATCACGACCTGCCTGGAAGCTCTCGACGATCCTTCCGTCCTCATCCCCTGCACCATCAAGACCATCATGCCTCACCTGAAGACCTGCAACGGTCTCTTCGCCTATGTGCCCAACATTCCCGTTCCTGCCCGTTATCTCGTGACCGAGTACGATTCTGCTGGCTCTCCCGGTATCCTTGCTCATACCCTGCGCGACAATATGCTCGTCTGCGTCAATGAGATGAAGCTGCCCTCCGAGAAGGGCTACAGCTGGAGCCATGATCCCGTGGAGTTTACCCCCGACACGCTCACCGCTTTCCCCGGTGTCTACTGCGCCGAGAAGGTTTCTCCGGAGGTCTGAGCATGAAGGTACTGCTCATCGGTATGCTGGGTCATTCCGGCTCGATTTACGGTGCGAAAACACCTTATGAGCTCGTAGGCATTGCCCGCGGCTGCACTGAGGAAAATCCCGCACCGCTTCAGAAGAACGCCGCTGATCGCGGCATCCCCTACTTCGATGATCCCGTGGCTGCGATGGATGCGCTGCGCCCCGATGCTGCCGTCATCAACACGGTCTATGCCTACAACGGTAAGCTCGCCATCGAGGCGCTCAACCGCGGTATTCATGTGTATTGCGAAAAGCCCGTGGCAACCGAGCCTGCAAGGCTTGCCCAGGTGGAAGAAGCAGCGTCGAAGAGCGATGCGCTGCTCTTTGCCATGCTCACCGCCCGCTTTGAGTCCCATTTTTATACCGCGAAGAAGCTCATCGACGCCGGTACCATCGGCAAGCTCCGCATCATGACGGGGCAAAAATCCTATAAGCTCGGCACCCGTCCCGATTTCTATGCCGATCGCGCACTTTACGGCGGTACGATTCCGTGGGTTGCGATTCATTCCCTGGATCAGCTTCTGTGGCTCTCCGGTGAAGGCTTTGAATCCGTCAGCGCCTATCACTCCAGCCTTGACAACGGCGACAACGGTACCATGGAGCGTACCTGTGTGATGAATATGCGCCTGACCGGTGATATTCTCGCCGCTTCCACCGCCGATTTCCTGCGTCCGGAAAAAGCGCCCACCCACGGTGACGACCGAATCCGTGTGGCAGGTCTGAACGGCGTCATCGAAGTGCGCGGCGGCGAGGTCTACCTGACCGATGCTGAGCATGACGGCCTGACGCCCCTGCCCAAGGAAGAACCTGAGCAGATTTTCGACTGTTTCCTGCGCCTGTGCGCTGATCCCGAAGCCCGAAAGGATCCGCTGTACCGCGATATCTCTGCGATTGAAGCTACCCGTCTCGGTCTTGCGCTGCGCGACTCCGCCGACGCAAACCGCTGATCCATCCCATCATGCCGCAGGGCGGGTTTCTGCCCGCCCTGCTGTTTTTATTTATCCACCGTCCATCCAACTGGAAAGGAAACTGCCATGAAACTGTCATTTCTGGGCGCAGCCCATGAAGTAACCGGCTCCTGCACGCTGCTGGAAGCCTGCGGCAAGCGCATTCTCATCGACTGCGGCATGGAACAGGGTGCAGACATCTACGAAAACTGCGAGCTGCCGCTGGATCCCTCCATCATCGACGCAGTCTTTCTGACCCATGCCCACATCGACCATTCCGGCCGCATTCCGATGCTGACCGTTCGCGGTTATACGGGCCCCGTCTATGCTACCCGTGCATCCACCGAGCTTTGCACGATCATGCTGCTGGACTCCGCGCACATTCAGGAATCCGAAGCCGAATGGCGCAACCGCAAGAACAAGCGCTCCGGCGCAGAACCCTATGTGCCGCTCTATACCGTCAAGGATGCCCGGAAGTGCCTTGAGCAGTTTGAGCCTCACACGTATCTGGAATCCTTCCCCGTCTGCGACGGCATCACCGCCCGCTTCCGTGACGCAGGTCATCTCATCGGTTCGGCAAGCATTGAGCTGACTGTCACCGAAAACGGCGAAACGAAAGTTCTTCTCTTCTCCGGTGATCTGGGCAATGTTGAACGCCCGCTCATCCGTGATCCGCAGAAGCCCGAAAAGGCCGACATCGTTGTCATCGAATCCACCTACGGCGACCGTCTTCACGGTCCGCGCAAGGATTATCTGGGACAGCTCACCCGCGTGGTACAGGATACGCTGGACCGCGGCGGCAATGTGGTTATCCCCTGCTTTGCCGTTGGCCGTACACAGGAATTTCTTTATCTGCTGCGGGAGATCAAGCGTCTTGGACTGGTCAAGGGGCATGACGGTTTCCCGGTCTATGTGGACAGCCCGATGGCTGTGGAAGCCACGAAGATCTACGACGGCGATCTTATGGACTTCTACGATGATCAGACGCTGGAACTCCTGCGTCAGGGCGTGGACGTCCTGCACTTCCCCGATCTGCATATGTCCATCACCGCCAATGATTCCAAGGCCATCAACGAGGATAAAACCCCCAAGGTCATCCTCTCCGCCAGCGGCATGTGCGAAGCCGGCCGTATCCGTCATCATCTCAAGCACAATCTCTGGCGCGCCGACAGCTCCGTGCTCTTCGTCGGCTATCAGTCCGAGGGCACCATGGGACGGCTGCTGCAGGACGGTGCCAAGACCTGCAAAATTTTCGGCGAGAGCATCAAGGTGGCGGCGAAAATCGAATCCATGGACGGTATCAGCGGTCACGCCGATCAGAAGATCATGCTGGACTGGCTGGGCGGACTGCAGAATAAGCCTTCACAGGTTTTTGTCAACCACGGCGAAGATGAAGTCTGCGATACGTTTGCCAAAACCATCACCGATACCCTCGGTTTCCCCGCTCTTGCCCCCTACAACGGCGCGGTCTATGATCTGACGACGCTTGCATGCCTGGAAGAAGGCAATCGTACCAAGATCGTGAAAAAGCCGCGCAAGTCGGCTTCCGAGCAGGCCTATGACCGGCTTCTGGAAGCCGGAAAGCGCCTGATGGCACTGATTGAGGCCTATCGCGGCAGAGATGCCAAGGTTCTCACCAGCTTCCGCGATCAGATCAACAACCTCTGCAACAAATTTGACAAGTAAGACTATCCCGGAGGACGGCCTATGTCTGAAAAGCTCAACGACATCACCCGTGCCATTATGGATGAGCGCTTTGGGCACGACACCTGTATCTCACTGGCCACTGTCGATGCAGGCGGAAAGCCCTGGGTACGCACGGTCAATGCGCTCTACGCGGACGGTTCCTTCTATGTCATCACCAACGCTGCCTCCAACAAGATGAAGCAGCTTGCAGCAAACCCCACAGTCGCCATCTGCGGCGACTGGTTCACGGCTCACGGTATCGGCGAAAACCTCGGGCATATTCTCAAACCCGAAAACGCCGTAATGGCCGACCGTCTGAGAACAGCTTTTGCTGCCTGGTATGCAAACGGTCATACCAACGAGGCAGATCCCAACACCATCATCCTGCGTATCCGTCTCACAGACGGCGTCCTTGCCAATCACGGCACCTGGTACAGCATCGACTTCACATGATATGTTCTATCCGGCGCGGAAAAACGCTTTCCGCGCCGGTTTTCTTTCTTTTTTGACCTGTTTTGAACAATCAGGCAAAATATGACGTCACCATCTTGATAATGCAGCTCGAAAGTATTATAATTGATAGGATCAGAGGCGTCAAAAAACCTCTGAACATCTGAAAAAGGAACGTGATCGCATGAAAATCGTGCTCGAAAATCTGACCAAGACCTTTCCTGCCCGCGGCAGCCACGGCTTGGGCAAAAAATCAGATGCAGTAACTGCTGTCAACAATTTTAACTTTGAAATCCCCGACGGCAAGCTCATCGGCCTGCTCGGCCCCTCCGGCTGCGGCAAATCCACCACGCTCAACCTGATCTGCGGCCTGCAGGCTCCCACCTCCGGCAAGATCTTCTTCGGCGACGACGACGTGACGAAGCTCCCGCCTGAGAACCGCGGTGTCGGTCTGGTCTTCCAGAATTACGCACTCTACCCCCATCTGACCGTGCGGCAGAACATCATCTTCCCTCTGGAAAACCTGAAAGGCAAGGATAAGCTGACAAAGGCGCAGATGAATGAAAAGGCGCTGGCGATTGCCAAGCTTGTGCAGATCGATGCGCTGATGGACCGCAAGCCTGCCGAGCTCTCCGGCGGTCAGCAGCAGCGCGTGGCCATCGCCCGTGCGCTGGTCAAGATGCCCCGGGTACTGCTGCTGGATGAGCCGCTGTCAAACCTGGATGCAAGACTTCGTCTGCAGACCCGTGAAGAAATCAAGCGCATCCAGAAGGAGACCGGCATCACCACAATCTTCGTCACCCACGATCAGGAAGAGGCCATGAGCATCTCCGATATGATCGTCGTGATGAAAGACGGTATCATCCAGCAGATCGGCGCTCCTCAGGAAGTCTACGATGATCCCATCAATCTGTTCGTTGCCAAATTTCTCGGTACGCCTCCTATCAGCGTCTTTTCAGCCCATGTCAAAAACGAAAAGCTCTATATCGGCGACGAAGCCGTTCTGGATGTGAAGGGTGTCTGCGACCGTGAAGTCGTCGCAACCGTCCGTCCCGAAGGATTTGATCCCGACGAGCAGGGCGTATTCTCCTGCGCGCTGGAGCGCGTAGAGGTCATGGGACGCGATATGTCCATCGTATCCACCCATCCTGCCTGCGAAGCGCCGGTTATCCGTGCCATTATCAACAGCGAAGATCTGCCCCGCGTCACCTCCGGTACCGTTCGCTTTAATCTCAAGCCCGGCAAGGTCTTTCTCTTCGACAGCGAGAGCGGCGAACGCATCGCCTTCGGCGACAAATAGGCGGAGGACTGGATATGGAGACAAAAACCTGGAAAGCATGGATTTACCTGCTGCCCGCGATACTTTTTCTGGGCGTGTTCATGGTCTATCCGCTCATCGACGTGTTCATCTATTCCTTTGAGGAAGGCTACAATTCAGCCTCCCAGACCTACTTCGACATCGGCGCCTACAACTATTCCTACGTCCTGCATGATCCCTACTTCCTGCAGGCACTGAAGAATACCTTCATCCTCGTCATCATCACCGTGCCCGTCTCCACGGGGCTTGCACTGCTCATCTCCGTGGGCCTTTCCTCCATCGAGAAGCTGCGCGATCTCTATCAGACGGTGTACTTTCTCCCCTATGTCACCAACACGCTGGCCGTTGGTCTGGTGTTTATGATCCTCTTTAAGCAGACACCCTACTCCGACGGTCTGGTGAACCTTTTCCTGAGCTGGTTCAACGCCGGGCCTGTGGATTTTATCGACGGTCCCTACTGGGCAAAGATGTTTGTTCTCTGCTTCTACACAGTCTGGGTTGTCATGCCCTTTAAGATTCTCATCCTGACCAGCGCACTGGCCTCCGTCAACCGGGATTACTATTCCGCTGCCCGTGTGGACGGTACCTCCAAATGGCGCATCTTCCGCAAGATTACCCTGCCCATGATCTCGCCGATGCTCTTCTACCTCATCATTACCGGCTTCATCGGCGCATTCAAGGCCTACTCCGACGCGGTGGCGCTTTTCGGCACCAACCTCAACGCCGCTGAGATGAACACCATCGTCGGCTACATCTACGACATGCTCTACGGCGATTCCGGCGGTTATCCCTCCTACGCTTCCGCCGCCGCTATCATCCTCTTTGCCATCGTCCTGACCATCACCTGCATCAACCTCCTTGTGAGCAAGAAGCAGGTTCATCACTGATCGGAGGTGAGATACTTTGAATCAGGAAGTCGACTACAACAAAATCGAACAATCAGCCCGTGTCCGGCAGAAGGTTTCAAAAATCATCACCTACGTTCTGCTGAGCATCTGGGGACTGCTCGTGCTCTTCCCCTTCTACTGGATGCTTCTGACCTCGGTGAAGAGCTACGGTTCCTACAACGCTGAACACATTCCCGCCTTTTTCACCCTCTCCCCCACGCTGCAGAATTACGCCGACGCCTTCACCGCGGTGCCGCTTGCGCAGTATTTCCTCAACACGGTCATCTTCACCGTGGCGACCACGACGCTGATTCTCATCGTCATCGTTCCGGCGGCCTTTGCGTTCTCCAGACTGCAATTCCGCTGCAAGAATCTCCTCTTTACCCTCTTTCTCTCTCTGATGATGATTCCCAACGAGCTGGTCATCATCACAAACTTCGTCACCATCACCAATCTTGACCTGCGCAACACCTTTGCCGGTCTGATTCTCCCCTCCGTGACCTCTGTTTTCTACATCTATCTGCTCAAAGAAAACTTTGAGCAGATTCCCGACCGGCTCTACTACGCTGCAAAGGTGGATGGTACCTCGGATCTGAAATATCTGCTCCGTGTCATGCTTCCCATCTGCCGTCCCACCATCGTTACCATCACCATCCTCAAGGTCATCGAGTGCTGGAACTCCTACGTCTGGCCCCGACTCATCACTGACAATCCGGCGTATTTCCTCGTCTCCAACGGTATTCAGGAAATCCGCGAAAACGGCTTCGGCCGCGAAAACATCCCGGCGATGATGGCTGCGGTGGTGGTCATCTCCGTGCCGCTGATTATCCTGTTCCTGATCTTCCGCAAAAAGATCATGGAAGGTGTTGCGAGGGGAGGCTCCAAGGGATGAACAGACGCTCTACAAGAATTGCTGCGCTGGCGCTGCTGCTCTGCCTGTGCATCTCCCTGCTTTCCGGCTGCCACGGTTCCCGGGATCATCACGGATTTGTGATGCCTGCGGAATTTGACACCAGCCGCAAGTATGAGATCAGCTTCTGGGCCAAGAATGACACCAACATGACCCAGGTGGAAATCTATCAGAAAGCCATTGCCGATTTCCAGGCGCTCTATCCCAACATCACCGTCAACCTGCGCCTGTACACCGATTACGGCAAGATCTACAACGACGTCATCACCAATCTCGCCACCGACACTACCCCCAACGTCTGCATCACCTATCCGGATCACATTGCCACCTACATGACCGGTGAAAATACGGTTGTACCGCTGGATACCTTCTTTGCAGACAAGCGCTACGGTCTGGGCGGCTCGGAGCTTCTCTACGACGGTCCGACGCAGGACGAGATCGTGCCGGCATTTCTGGATGAGTGCATGATCGGCGGCACCTATTACGCTCTCCCCTATATGCGCTCGACAGAGGCCTGTTATGTCAACAAGACCTACGTGGAGGCTCTCGGCTATGAGCTTCCCGAAGTGCTGACCTGGGATTTCGTCTGGGAAGTCAGCGAGGCTGCCATGGCAAAGGCTGCCGACGGCACGTTCCTCGTCAACGGTCAGGAGGTTTTGATCCCCTGTATCTACAAGTCCACCGACAACATGATGATCTCCATGCTGCGGCAGCTTGACGCAGGTTACTCCACCTCCGCCGGTGAGATTCTGCTGTTTAACGACACGACTTCCGAACTTCTCTACACCATCGCCGAGCACGCAAAGTCCCGTGCTTTCTCCACCTTCAAGATTTCCAGCTATCCGGCAAACTTTCTCAACGCCGGTCAGTGCATCTTCGCCATCGACTCCACGGCGGGCGCCACCTGGATGGGCTGCGACGCGCCGCTCATCGATATCGCTGAGGATGCGCTGGTGGAATTTGAAACGGTGGTACTCCCCATTCCTCAGTTTGATCCCGACAACCCTGTGATGATCTCTCAGGGGCCGTCGATGTGTGTGTTCAACAAGGAAGATCCGCAGGAAGTGCTTGCCTCCTGGCTCTTTGCGCAGTATATGCTCACCAATGACGTTCAGATCGCCTATTCCCAGACCGAAGGCTATCTTCCCGTCACCTCCAAGGCGCTGGAATCCGATGTGTATCAGGATTACCTTTCCCGCGCAGGCGAGGATAATGAACTCTATTACGACATCAAGCTCGATGCCTCCCGTCTGCTCATGGACAACATCGACCGTACCTTCGTCACGCCCGTCTTTAACGGCTCTGCTTCTCTGCGTGACGCTGCCGGTATGCTCATCGAATCCGTCACCAAATCCATGCGCCGCAAGGAAACCGTGGACGACGATTACCTGGAAGAGCTTTACGCCGATATGAACGCCCTCTACCGCCTCGATCAGAGCGGTGCTTCCGGCTCGGGCAAACAAAATCTCGGACCTCTGCCCGATGCCGCCGTGGCACTGATCGTCTGCCTTGGTGCAGCCTGGATGCTCATGGGTCTGTATGTAGGCGTTGACTTCCTCAAAAAGCACCGTAAAAAGTAATCCCGCACAGTCTCCCCGAAAAATCACCCGGCAGATGGTTACTTTTTAAGCTTTGCAGGCATCCAATCCGGCTCCGGCAGGATATTGCCAAAAAACAGTGTGATTTTACGTATTCATTTGCCGAATGTTTGTTTACAATGATTATGCGAAAGCGCTTGTTTTGACATGATTTGAGACGAAAGGGAACAAACTATGCTGACAAAAGAGAAAAAATACGATTTCAGAAAGAGAATGCTCGAGGTTCACAAGCCCGGCATCCGCAATCATGCTCTGACTCCCGCCGAAAACGAATATGTTCTGAAAAACGGCTGCACCATCCTGCTTCCCGAGCGTGACGACATCGTGGTAAGCACCGCTGCCAAGGATTTCCGCGAATATCTGGACGTTTCCATGGGCATTGCCGCAATTCTGCGCACTGACGCGGATGCCGCCGACTGCGATATCTGCATTTACTTTGCAGAGGACGCTGGAATCGACCTCGAGGACGTAAAAGCCTACATGGGTTACCGGATTGAGATCGGCGACCGTATCAACATCTACGGTCACGATGCCCGCGGTATTGCCCAGGCGCTCTATCGTCTGGAAGAGCTGATGAGCCTTCGCCGTGCGCCCTTCCTCAAAAAGGAAACCATCAAAAACAAGGCCATGTTCTCCCCCCGCATGGTGCACTCCGGCTACCGTCTCGACGAGTTTCCCGACGAGCATCTGGCGTCCATCGCCCACGCCGGCATGGACGCAATCCTCGTCTTTGTCAAGGACGTGGACGTGACCCCATACGGCTTCCTGGACTTCAACGAGCTCATCCGCCGTGCTGAAAAGTACGGTCTGGACTGCTATGTTTACTCCTATCTCGACTGCGAAAAGCATCCTGACGACGAAGGCGCCGAAGAATACTTCGATCAGCTCTACGGCAAGATCTTCAAGGCCTGTCCCAAGTTCAAAGGCATCATCCTCGTGGGTGAGAGCTGCGAGTTCCCCAGCAAGGATCCCCGTACCTCCGGACTTCCCAAGCATCTCACCGAGGATCACGACCCCATCCGCAACGTGCCCCGCAAGCCCTCCCCCGGCTACTTCCCCTGCAGCGATTATCCCCAGTGGCTGAATGCCGTCAAGACTGCCATCCGCCGCTATACCCCCGACGCCGATATCGTGTTCTGGAGCTACAACTGGGGTTCCCAGCCCGAGGAAGACCGTGTGCGCCTGATCGAGAATCTGCCCACCGACATCAGCCTGCTGGTCACCTTTGAAATGTATCACCGCTACTCCCTCGGCAATTCCACCGGCTACGTCGGCGATTATTCCATCGCCCAGACCGGCCCCGGCGATTACTTCGTCAGCGAAGCCAAGGCCGCCCACAAGCGCGGCATCCGCCTCTACACCATGGCCAACACCGGCGGCCTGACCTGGGACATCGGTACCATCCCCTATTGGCCGGTACCTTACCAGTGGATCCGCCGTTACAAAGAGATTATCAAGGCACGCGACAACTGGGGCCTCTGCGGCATCATGGAATCCCACCACTACGGCATCTGGCCCTCCTTCATCTCTCAGCTGACCAAGGCCGCCTACAGCGATTACACCGGTTGCATTGAAGATCGCCTGCGCGACATTATCAGGATCAACTTCTCCGATGACGACCGGACCGTGGATACCATCCTCCGCGCCCTCGACAAGTGGAGTGAAGCCATCACTTACCATCCCACCACCAATGAGGATCAGGCCGGTTCCCTGCGCATCGGTACCGCCTATCCGCTCTGCATGCCTCAGAGCGTTCACAAGCAGCCAGCCCCGGCTCACACCACCGTTCCCGGCGGCTGGTACTATCCGCTTTACCAGACCATCGACCGCGGCCGCTGCTCCATCTTCTCCCGCCGCATCCACGATGAGCTGCGCCGTGCAAAAATCGCAAAGTCCCTCTTTGAAGAAGGCGTCACGATCCTTGAAACCATTGCCGATCCCTGTGAAGAGCTGGAACGTCTGATCAACATGGGCAAGTACATCTGCTGCTGCGAGCAGACGATGATTCACGTCAAGGAATGGTACATCCGCAGAACCCGGCTGATGGTGGAGACAGAGCCTGAGAAGCTGATGCAGCTTGTCCAGGAGCTTGAAGCGATCGCCGCGGCGGAGATTGAGAACATCCACGCCAGTGTGCCGATGCTGGAGGTCGATTCCCGCCTTGGCTGGGAGCCCAGCATGGAATACGTGGGCAGCCCCGATCGTCTGGAATGGAAGGAGAAGCTGATCACCTATGTGCTCAGCGGAGAAATCAGCTGGTACAAAAAGGCAATTTCCTACGATCTGTAAGCGTTGGTGCATGATTGCATTTTCCCACGATCTGTAAGAATTGATATTGCAAAATATCAAAATCGCATACGTTTACTTCCACAAGATTTGCGTTTTTTCAGTCAAAGATTTCAACGCTTGCGCACATTGACTTGCGCAGTCATCCGAGTATAATATTCTTTGGTTGTTCAAATCCCGCAAATCATTCTAAAAAGGAGAACCAAAAATGAAAAAGTTCCTCGCGCTCGCACTTGCTCTGACCATGGTGCTGACTCTTGCTGCCTGCGGCGGCAATGCCAACACCTCCACCACTACCGCTGCCACCACTGCGGCAACCACTACCACTGCCGCCACCACCACTGCCGCTCCCGAAGTCGAAGTCATGACTTACGACGAGTATGCCGCTGCTGACCTCGAGTCCGAGGTTGTCATCGAAGCCTATGTCCAGGCTACTCAGTCCTGGTGGGACAACAAGATCACCGTCTACGCCCAGGATGCCGACGGCGCTTACTTCATCTATGAGCTGGCCTGCTCCGAGGCCGACGCTGCCAAGCTCGTTCCCGGCACCAAGATCCGTGTCACCGGCTTCAAGGGCGAATGGGCCGGCGAAGTTGAGATCATGGACGGCACCTTCGAGTTCGTCGAAGGCGGCGATTCCTTCATCGCCGAGGCTCTGGACGTGACCGATATGCTCGGCACCGATGAGCTCGTCGACTACCAGAACCAGTTCGTTTCTTTCACCGGTCTGACCGTGGAAGCTATTGAGTACAAGAACGGCGAGCCCGGCGATGACATCTACGTCACCGTTTCCAAGGACGGCGCTTCCTACGACTTCTGCGTTGAGCGTTACCTGACCGATCCTGACACCGACGTTTACAAGGCTGTTGGCGAGCTCAAGGCCGGCGACGTTATCGATCTGGAAGGTTTCCTCTACTGGTACGAAGGCGTCAACACCCACATCACTGCCATCACCAATGTTGAGGCTGCTCCCGCTGTTATGACCTACGCCGAGTACGCCGAGGCTGAGCTGGACACCGAGGTCGTCATCGAAGCCTATGTCCAGGCCACCCAGTCCTGGTGGGACAACAAGATCACCGTTTACACCCAGGATGCCGACGGCGCTTACTTCATCTATGAACTGGCCTGCTCCGAAGAGGATGCTGCCAAGCTTGTTCCCGGCACCAAGATCCGCGTCACCGGCTTCAAGGGCGAATGGGCCGGCGAAGTTGAGATCATGGACGGTACCTTCGAATTCGTCGAGGGCGCTGACTCCTTCATCGCCGAGGCTCTGGATGTGACCGACAAGCTCGGCACCGATGAGCTCATCGACTTCCAGAACCAGTATGTCACCTTCACCGATCTGACCGTTGAGAAGATCGAGTACAAGAACGGCGAGCCCGGTGATGACATCTATGTCACCGTTTCCAAGGACGGCGCTTCCTACGATTTCTGCGTCGAGCGTTACCTGACCGATCCTGACACCGACGTTTACAAGGCTGTTGGCGAGCTCAAGGCCGGCGATGTCATCGACGTGACCGGTTTCCTGTACTGGTACGAAGGCGTCAACACCCACATTACTGCTGTTACCGCCAAGTAAATTACGTACGACAAAGCGGGATGCTTCGGCATCCCGCTTTTCTCATCCAACAAAAGCCAAGCGCCCGGAGCCTTGTTCTCCGGGCGCTTGAATGTTCTTTCAGTGACCGATAATACTCAGACAGGGATCTTGCAGACCATCTTGCGGTAGCTCTTCCCTACTTCGCCGAGGCTGGGCTCATGGGCGTCATCGGGGAAACAGATGCAGAACCATCCGGCGGGGACGGTGATGGTATTCACGGCAGGAGCGTCGAAGAAGCCGCAGTCCTTTTCCTCGTTGAAGGCTGCCGCGTCGGGAGTATTGGCTGCAGTGGAGCAGATACCCATCTGTTCGCCGCCGGTGAGAGGCAGATGGATATCGATGTACTTACGGTGATACTCAAAATGGCCGGAGGAAGCCTTGTAGCTGATTTCGGAGACCGTGAAGCGGGATTCCTCATTGAAATCAGCCTTGGCAGGAAGCCCTGCGCTCAGATCCATGGCGGAAAGCGCTTCAATGACGCGATCAAGGGCAGGCGTCAGGCCAAGATAGGTTTTCAGGTTTTCAAAACGGTCGAGAATCATGATAAATCACCTTTCTAATATGATATTTGTTTCATTCGATGGATTTCAGTCATCTTCCCAGGTTTCAAGCGCCTTTGCATAGACCGGATGGGCATGCAGCTCGTCCAACAGGATGCCAACATGATCAGCGGAATGCGCATCGGATCCAAAGCTGAACAGTACACCCTTTTCAAGTGCCAGTTCCACGATCGGTATCTCTGGATACACATTTTCAAAGTCGCCGGTATTGGCGGCAAAATGCGTATTGATCTCCAGACGCATGCCGCGCGCCTTCACCGCGTCCAGAATCTGTGAGATGATCGGCATATGCCGCTGCACATCATAGCCGTCGTCCACCAACTGGAAGCGATCCTGCCTTGAAAATGCCCAGCGATGAATGTCGATGTGGGACAGGGACTGGAAAAGTCCCGTCTGCACGGCTTCGAGTGTATTTTCAAAAGAGAGATTTGCGTATTCATTGAAGGTACATTCCGTGCCGAACAGATCTCTGCGTACCACATGCAGATGGGTAGATCCGTGTATCCAGTCGTATTCCCCCGCATCAAAGACTTCCGCCATCTCCGTTGTCAGCGCCGGGAAATAGTCCACTTCGATACCCAGCTTCACGGTAAGCTTTCCCGCCCACTTTTCCTTGATCGTAAGCACCTCGCGGCGGTATTCCTCCACATGGCCCGGAAGGATACGGTCACCCTTATGAGAAGCAAGGGGCATATGATCGGTAATACAGACTTCACCGATGCCGCGTCTGAGCGCCTGCCCGGCAAATTCATCGAAACCTCCGGGGACACGCAGCACCGACGGATGCATATGGTAATCCTTGCGCATGGCTTACTCCTTCACAATCGGCGCACTTGCAAGCACCAGTTCCCGGATACCGCCTTTTTCGTAGTCGTTCCGCTCATAGAAAAGGTACACCCGCTCACCGTCGCAGGCGATGTCCGGGTAACCGGACATGGGATCCACCTTCCATATCGTCTCCCAGCTCTCTCCCCTGTCGACACTTGCCTTCACGGTGAGATTGACGCGCTTTTCCTGACTGTCGCAGTTTGCAAACAGCAGCGCATCTCCAAAGGACACCATGCCGCCAAAGCACACGGGATCGATGAGCGCCTCAGGCTTTGCATAAGCCGTGATCGTCTCGCCGCCGTCGTCTGAGAAGCCCAGCATGCGATGCTTGTCCGCCGGATCCCGGCGCCAGTTCTCGTTGCGGTAATTAAAAACAAGCGTCCCGTCGGGCAGCTCACCCACGCTGGTCTCATTGGGATTGATGATCCCTTCCGTCAGATGGCCGACCTTCCATGTCAGCCCATGATCGTCGGAGTACACACAACCTGCCCTTGACGGGCGATGTTCCCGTACCCCGTTTTCAAATTCCTCGCCCTGAGCAAGCCAGATGGGAGCAACCAGGCGTCCCGACTGCGTGCATAGGCCGTGTCCCGGGCCGGTGGCGCTGACATTCCAGTCGTAGTCGGGTCTGCGGTAATCGTCGGTGATCTCCCGGGGCAATGTCCAGGTTTCACCCATATCGTCGGTAGTGACGATAAAAACCCGATCATAGTTATAATGATAGATCACGTGCAGTCGCTCTCCGTCCGGGATGAGCGTGGGGTTATTATAGGTGCGCATGGCGGGAATACGCGGCAGATGGGACTCGCCGATTTTCAGAAGCTCCCGCACCGTACCGTCGGGCATGACCCGGCTGATCACCACGTCGATGTCGCCCCAGTCGCTGCCTTCCATCCGCGCTTCACAGGTCAGAAAGATCACACCTGCATGGCAGAGGATTCCCGGGATACGGTACATTCCATAACCGCCGGTCTGCGCACGGCAGACAATTTGTTCCTGTTTTCTGTTCAGATCAAGCTTCATCGTATTCCTCCCTCAAATCATTTCAGATCTCGTCTTTCCACTTTTGAAGGTTTTTCAATCGATCGGGGTTATGTCCGTTCTCTATAAATGCGGTCAGCTCCCGGCACGGAAGTTCACTGCACTCGCCGCAATGCTTAAAACCCTTTTGGGCAGCACATCTGAAAATGTCACATTCTCCCCAGAAGATTTTGCCGTTCTGTCTGCTGCAGCCGGAACAGCCAGACTTTTCCCGAAACCGGCAGGTCATGCAGTCTGTTCCACATTTCCCTCTCATGATCAGATTCTCCTGTCCGATGATCTCACATTGCAGAAAACTTCGCGTCAGCGCAGGCGCTCATAGCCGGGCGCCTGGGTCTTGCCCTTGGTGGTGATGGGATTCTTGCTCTTGAGCTGGTAGCAGTCGCGGGCATAGACGTTGAAGGTATACTCTGTTTCGGGCTTGAGGCCGAACACCACGGCCTGATAGCTTCTGCCCATGCGGGCGGGATCATGGTCGATGTGATGCTCGGTGCAGGTCTCGCCATAGCCTGCGACGTTGCCGTCGGCATCCACGGCTTCGACGATGTAGGAATGAATCAGGTCGTCGTCACGCTCCAGCGGCAGCGCCGCCTGGAAGTACACGTGTGCAAAGGTATCGCCGCAGAAGCGGGCTGCGCAGGAGTATGCCGGGAACTCGGGGGCAACGCACTCGGCGGCGCGCTTTTCAAAGTCGTAAACCTTCTCGCCGCCCACGATGAAATGCCAGTCCTTACCACAGGACGTGGTGCACAGATCATAATTCTGCGCGGTCTTTTTGCCGTCGGTCAGTGCACGCATCTCATCGGTCCAGAAGCTGACGCGCTCGATGTTCACATCCTGACCGGTGACGGTCATATACAGGCCGTGCTTGGTCTCCAGGTTTTCACCGTTGACCATGCCGCTCATGACCTCGCCGTAGTTCATGGTACTGCAGGTGATGGAGGTGCACTTGGGCGCGCCGGGAGCGGCAGACTGCCAGATGGCTCGCTCGTCGGTGATCACGCGATGGGTATGGCCGGAGAAAGCGACGACATTCTCCCAGTCACGGACGTTGTTGATGCCCTCGTCATAATTCTGGCTGCATTCCTTGACGGTGCTGCCCACGGTGGTATCCTTAATGCCGCCGTGCTGGATGTAAAACACCGGCTTACCGGCAGCGGCCGCCGCTTCCTCGGCCAGAACGGGACCCGCCTCGGCTTCATAGCCCCAGTGAGCGCCAACAAAGGCATAACCCTTGACAGTTTTCCGCACAACGCGGGTATAGGGCTCGCCGAAGGCATCCTGCCAATGGGTGGCCTCGCCGCCGTTGAGGGTTTCCTCGCGCTGGACGATGTCGTGATTGCCGTAGACGCAGATGAGCTCGCAGTCGGTGTCATCAAACACCTCGCGGAACAGCTCAACCAGACGCAGCATCTCGTTGCGGGAGCACTGCATACCC
>SVMB01000052.1 GCA_015067675.1 Oscillospiraceae bacterium | reverse complement strand
TGAGGGAGATGATCCGGTGACAATTTCGACCAGATCATCTCCCTCACGGATGATGGGAGCACGAAGTCCCATGGACACAGTACCTATCATTCGGCTCATATACAGCACTCCTAGTATATCAATTTGAGGCCTTAACCCGACTAAAGATTATAGCACATATTGAGCAAAATGTAAACCCTAAATTTCCGATTTAAAACCTCTTTCAACTATGCAATCTGCCGGATTTCTGTTGCTGCTTCAGTCCTTCCGTTCCTTGCCGCCATGTTTCAGATAATGTTGGCTTCCTTGGTTGTTCTATCCGCCACGATATACTTTTCTCCCTCAAATTCCGGCAGGGCTTCCTGCCCGTAATACTGCCGGAAGTTCACAATTCTGTGAAAAGTGGTGGCATTTGAATCGTGTGCTCCGACAGCACCGTTATGCGCCGTACGTGAAAGCACCAGAATATCCTCCCCCGAGAAAATCCAGTCTGCATAGGAGAATGCGTCGTCGCCGCCTCTTCCGTCAGCAATCACGTATACAACTCTCCACGTCTCAAGATCCCCTGAAACCGCCATGCAAAGAACCTGACGGCCAAAACGGAGGTCATTGCCGACAGCAATATACATTCCGTCTCTTTCATCCCGCTTTATCTCAAACTTTGTATCATTGCTGAAGGGGAAATTCAGAATCTCACCCAGCGGAATCAAAGCTTTTTCCGGATTATCCGTATCCACGGCAGCGACATAACTTACACCTGTAAATCTGGTTCGGACGATATTGACAAGCCCTCCCGAGGGCGTCGGAACAGCATTTCCTTCAATGCAGTGATGGGGATCTGTCTCAACCGGCAGGTACAATTCGGACAGAGACCAGTTTTCAGGGACAAGCAGATCGGCATCCTCATCAATGGACAGCATGCCAAGGTAATGTGCCAGATCAAAAATCTGATTCGGCACAAGCTCCACCGCACTCGCCGGTGCAGCCGCCCGGTTACTTCCGTATTTTGCCACGTGCCCATATTCAATCGCCTTATACAGCCTTCCTCCGTGTGGAAGCATCGCCATAGAGGTGGTATTCCAGCCCCAACGGTATGCGCCCTCACCGCGAAACAGTGTAACCGGATCTGTCCAAGTTGTCCCCTCATCATAGGACGCCGCAAGCAGAACGTCACCGAAATCGGTGCTTGATGTCATAAAATACAGGACGTTTCTGTGTAAAAACAGACTGCCGTCAAAGGAAGGCAGGATGTCGCAGACATATTCCCACGTCGCTCCGTCGTCGTATGAACGGTGCAATCTGGTCAGGCACGGAGAGGCCGGCCAGACTGAACGATCTACCGCCACAACCACCGCTGCCAGCAGGGCTCCTGAGGGAACTCGGACAAGTGAGGTAGATAACAGCGCCCGACCGGAACAGTCAAATATCGGGTCCAGCGGGTGCAGATAGTCTACCATTACAGCTCCTTCAACAGGCTTACCTGTTCGCACAAGCCTTTTCTTTCCCTTCCGGCCCTCAGAAGTCCCGACATACACCTCAAAGTCCGTATCCGTACAAAGTCCGGTAATCGCTGCAGTCGCTTCTGCAATTCTGTATTGACTCCACGGGCTCTGCGTTCCCATTTTTCTGACATATACATAATATTCGGGATCGCCGGCCTCCTCATCAATCCAGTCAATGGAAAAGCCATCTTCTCTTGGAATAATCCGCGTGATATACGGAAATACCTCTGTTTCTACCGGACGTCGATACGGGCGAAAATACCATTTCGATGTTCCTCTCATTTTTAACCTTCCTCTTCAAATACGCCAAATCCGCACGCAGATCATCGAAAAATGTCATCTGCGTGCGGATTTAACTGTAAATCAATCAATACTCGGTTCTGTTGATCACATTCTGCTGCAGTGCGGGATTGAGGCGGTTAAAGTACTCGCTGTAGCCGCCGATGCGCACAATCAGATTCTCGTGCTTCTCCGGATGGCGCTGTGCATCCTCCATATCCGCACGGGATACGCAGCTCACCTGCAGCTGCATGCCGCCGCGCTCAAAGTAGGCAAGCACTAAAGGCTTGAGCTGATCTGCCAGATGCTCTTTACGCATGCGGAAGTTCACGATGGGCGTGCCGATGATGCGCTCAAGCGGCAGAGTCGATACGGAATTGAGCAGTGCGGTGGGGCCGTCGGTATCAAAGCTGTGGATGGCGCTGAGGCTGTCGCAAAGCGGCTCGCCGTCACCGCGGCCGTCAGGCGTGGCACGCACGAAGCGGCCTGCCCAGTCAAAGGTGGCAAACTGGTTGGACACGGGATAAAAACGGCCTCTGGGATAGCACTCCACCTCGGCAAAGGCGTCGGCCAGGCAGTTGATCAGCTCCACACCCAGTGCGTCGGCACGTTCGTCGTTTCTGCCGTAGTGCGGGCACTTCCTGGCAAGGCGCAGGAACTCAGGATCTCTGGCATCCAGACGCTTCATAAACTCAGCGCCGGTGTAAATCTTCTTTTCAAAGATCAGCTCCCGGATAACCGTCAGGGAGTCAATGACGTTGATGGTACCGGCGATGTTCGCCACGGACCAGTACCAGCGGGCACCGCCGGCGTTGAAGTCCAATCCCTTCTCAATGCAGTCGTCCACAAAGAGCGTATGCACCGGCTGCGGACGGTACTTTTCACGATCGCGGCGCAGGACATTGACCAGTTCCAGCGTCTGGATAACCGCCTGGCGCAGTGCCGCACAAAGGCCCTCGAAAAAGTCCTCAAACGTCAGTCCGCCGTGCTCTGTATGGAACGGCAGGACGCTGCGCATATGCTTATCAAAGACCAGAGCCGCATTGATGCCTGCATCGTCGGAACCGACAGCGGAAATACCCTCCAGCATCGTCTCGGTGCAGCCGCCAAAGCAAAGCCGCTTCCAGTCCTCGTCGGGGATTTCCGGCATGAGCTCTTTCAGCTTCTTCATGTAGCGCTCATAGTTGTAGAGTGCGGGCTGTCCGCAGGAGCTGGCGAGGCTTTCGTAGACCTCCTGCCAGATCTCATCGGGCATATCGGGCTTGACCAGCAACTGGAGGTTGGGACGACGGAAACCCCGGCAGGCACGGATGCACTGGCGGGTGATGTCGTTGTAGTCAGGGCCGAGAGGGCCTGACCAGGCGTCATTGTCGTCAATATTCCGGAAGATTTCCCGCAGCAGCTCCACGATATCCTCGCCGTTGAAGTACGGCAGGAGATTGCGATCCAGCGCGCCGATATCATCGCAGCCGTCGATGTAATAAAGGAAGTTCCAGGCAACCAGCGCCTCATAAATGTTGCGCGGCGGGTTGTTGGGAACGTATTCCAACGCCTCGATGAGCGGCTGATACGCGTTCTGCTCCCTGAGAAGTGCAAGGCTTCTCTGACGGTAAAGCTCGATACCGTCCAGCAGCAGCAGAAGTCCTGCCTTGAAGTCATCGTCAGGGCGCGCTTCCACGCGGGCACGATAACCGTTCAGACCCTCGGCCAGCAGACGCTTATAGTTTGCAAAGCAGTGGGTATAGCCGTTGCCGCCGACAGCATGATCGGTGATGAGATAGCGCACCTTGCCATGCTCGGCCTTCATGATGGCCGCAGCCTCAGGAGATTTGGCTTTCAGCTTATTGTAATTGAAGCTATAGGTAAAGGAATAGTCGGTGATGACCGCCATGCCGTCACGGGCAGAGAGCAGTGCGGAACGCTTTCCGGCGGGATAGATTTTCTGGCCGTTATAGACCGGCATGGCAGCCTCTTCCCAGAAACGATAGTAGGCATTGCAGTGGCGGTAGAATGTGTCGCGGTCTTCGTGTTCAAAAAGTCCGGCGGCAAATGGCTCGCCGATGGAACAGAAAAGTTCAAAATTTGTCATGATATTTCCCTCATTTCTGATTATGAGCTACAATCTGCAGTTTTTTATACAAGACCGCCGTGTTTGTAATAGATCAGCCGTTTTGCGTAGGCTGCAATTCCATGCATTTGCTGTGCAAGCAGAAAAGAAAGCTCACCCAGAAGCAGTAGCGCGGCTCCCAGGGTCAGGAACCACACGGATCCGATGGCATTCGCTTCCCGTCGCTGCCGGCATATCGCGGTATCCGGCTTCTCGGGCTTAGATTGCAGAGTCAAGGTATCCAAGCGCTTCTCCCCTTTCCCGGTTGGTGAATCTCCGCAGCCTTACTGCATCGGAGGCAAAAGCCGCACGACCACAAGAACAGAAATAACAATGATTACCGTACCGCTCACGGCGCTGCCGAAACGCACCCAGTTCTCACCGAAAGAGGTAAGTGTCGAGTCCTCATAGAGAAGATCTCTGCCGAGTCGTCCCAGCTTATAAAGCTGCATCGGAAAGAGCAGCACCAGCGCACCCAACAGGTAGAAGAACAGCCCCATGAAATAGAGAACCGGCTCCCCTGCCCGCCGCGTCAGGCCCTGATCAATCCGGATGATCGCACCGGCTATCTGCTTATCGTTGGTGGGTGCGTACTTCGGATCACCCACGATGATCTGAACATCCGGTAAGCCATCGGAATCGGTAAAGGTTTCCACTTCCTCCCACCACCAGGCGTCAACGACATCACCGTTATCAAAGGTTACAATCACCCGTCGATTGCCCATGGTGTTCTTTTCACCGGTCCACGCAATAGTTGCTGTCCGTGAAACGCCGTCCACCAGCAGCTCATAGGTCGTCTGCTCTCCATCGTGATGCAGCATGACGCTGTCATTCCGGGAACTATATTCGGTTTCGCTGCGGCGATATAGGAACTTCCCGCCCATTTTGATTCCCACACGCAGGTGGCACATGTAGCCTGCCACCGTCAGGAACAGAAAACCGATCATCAGCACACAGGCAAGGATTCTGCGTTTTCTGTTGTCGGTACGATTTTCGTCCATCCGTGTCTCCTTTCACCGTGCGTCAATATGGTTTGCTTTGACTCCTGCGATTTTACAGCAGATTGATCACCAATAGTGCTGC
The DNA here is from genome assembly GCA_015067675.1 of Oscillospiraceae bacterium. Lineage (GTDB taxonomy): Bacteria > Bacillota > Clostridia > Oscillospirales > QAMX01 > SIG502. Next base: position 19,226 of record SVMB01000052.1, on the reverse strand, counting down.
AAAGGCCACGCAGAGACCTGCGATACATTTCACCGTCAGCTTCTCCTTGAACAGCACCGCCGACATGACGCTGGACAGGATCAGGCCGCAGCCCTGATTGAGCGGATAAAGCTGTACGGCGTTCAGGGTCGTGGCTGCCAGGGTCTTGAAGAAGGAATTGGCAAACAGACAAGCCGCCATTACCAGCACATAGCCGAAGATTTTTTTGAGAATGGCCGCAGACGAGAGGGTCTGCACGCCGTCGGCAGCTTCTGCAGGTGCCTTTCTGCTGAAAATGCGCCAGAATATGAAGAGGACGATGCTTGAAAAGACGTAAGTATAGAAATTGAATACTGCGGCGCTTCCGCCAATCTCCTTGACGAACATTTTCTGTGAAAAATCCGCAATACCGTTGGACAGACCGCTGAGAATAAGCAGACCAAGGCTGGAAAGCGTGATTTTCTCCTTGATGGAGTTATTGTAGGAGCACATGATGAGCACCGCCACGATGAGCAGGCCGATGCCCAGCCACTGGGTGAGCTTGATGGCTTCCTGATAGAAAATCAGGCTGCAAAGAAGCGTCACAAGGACGCCCAGCATCAGGAAAACATCCAGCATCATGTATGCGCCGCGTTTGACCGACACAAGCCAGCTGACCACAAATACGGACGTGGCAACACCCGAAAGGGCCGCGATGCCCAGCGTCACAAGATCCACCCACAGCAGGCTCACATCGCCCTGCAGTGCCAGCAGCAAAAAGCCGATGGCGATGCAGAAAAGCATACGGATCATGTTGATGAACATGGCATCCTTATAGGCGCTGACATAACCGCTGGTCTTTTTGCCGCAGTATCCCTTGACCGCGCCGCACAGGAGCGCGGCGAATGTAAACAGATAACCCATGTGTACCCTCCGAAAAAATGTTAAACCTGTCGGAAACCGACTATCTTTATCATAGCACAATTCACTGCTCTGTACAACATGGATTTTTGTTCTTATATATAGATTATTTATTCCCTCTGTCAAAAAAAGCCGGCCGTTGGAAGTATTCTCCGATGAACAGAGCCCTACCATAAATAGTATTTTTCCGCTTTCCGTCCGATACCGAAAATTCGCATTGTCAAGCCGCTTTTTTCCTGTTACACTGAATTTAAAGTATGCTGAAAGGAGAACGAAGGCTTGAATATTTATATTCCAAAACTGGCTTCTCCCGTGGAGACCAATGCTGCATCCGAACTGTCAACCTACCTCGAAAAAGTCTTCTCCTGCGCATTTCCGATCCTTCCCGAGGACACCGCCTCCCCTTCGCCCGCTATCTACGTCGGCTTTACAGACTATGCTGCCGCCCACAACATCGCCGTCACCGGCGGAAAAAACGAGCTGGACGGTGCCGAAGGCTGGATCATCCGCGCTGTAAACGATTCTCTTGTCATAACCGGCGGCAGATGCAATACCGACCGCGGTATCCTTTACGGCGTCTATCATTACCTTGAGGACGTTCTTGGAGTTCGTTTCTGGAACGCAGTCGAAGAATACTTCCCCTCTCTTGAGGTTTTCACCATCGATCCTGCCCTTGATCTTTTCGGAGAACCCGAACTGATCATGCGCAATCCCTATGCAGGCTCCTGCTTCGGCAATGATTTACTCACCTGTATCCGCCACCGCGTCAACTACAGCCGCTACATTCCCAACGAATGGGGCGGCCGTGTGGACTGCTCTCCCCGGGGTCATGCCCATACCACCATCGGCATTCTGCCCCGCGGTGATCTGTTCTCGCAGCATCCGGACTGGTTTGCCTGGAGCGAATCCATGCAGCGCAGACTGCCCTACGGTCAGTACTGCATGAACAATCCCGAACTTATCGAAGCCTTTGAAAAAGCTTTCATCGCGGACATCGGCCGTATTTATGCCGAATTTGACGCCAAGGGTGAGGCCAGGCCCCATCATTTCCATATTTCGCTGGACGACACTGCCTTTGACTGTGAATGTCCGCTGTGTAAGGAACGCATGGAAAAGTCAGGCTACACCGGCAATGTGCTGCGCTTTGTCAACCACATGGCCAAGGCTGCAGAGAAGGTCTATCCCGGCATTCTCGTGGAAACCCTGGCCTACTGGACCTATATGGACCCGCCGCTGGATGATACCCTGCCGGAAAGCAACGTCATCATCCGTCTGGCAGACCTTGATATCGATATTCTGCACAGTCTGAACCATCCCAACAACGCTCACGGGCTCAAAGTCCTGCAGAAATGGTCCGAGATCTGCAAAAAAGCCGGTGCGCCGCTCTACGTCTGGGATTACAATGTCATCTACTCCTCCACATTCTCTCCTAATGTGTCCAGAACCGCCGAAAATTTCCGTGTGTATGCCGAAAACGGTGTCACCGCCAATTATACCGAGCACGAAGAGGATATGCTCTCGGATTTCTGGGGTCTCAAACGCTGGCTGCTGTATCATCTGATGGAAGAACCCCACGCCGATGCAGATGCACTCACCGCCGATTACATGGACAAGTATTACGGTGCCGCAGCGCCTTTCCTGACCAAATGGCTGGAGCTTGAGGACGCGGCGACGCAGGAGTCCCCTGTCTATATGTGCTGCGTGCAGAACTTCTGCAAGGCCGATCACATTCCTTACGAACTCTACGTGGAGGGCTGCCGCCTTTTTGACGAGGCCGAGACTGCTGTTGAGTATGATGAAGTGCTCACCCGCCGTGTCCGTCAGGCCCGTGCAGCCCTTGATCTGTCCATCTGTCTGCGTTACGATACCCTGCTTTACATGGCTGCTCATCGCGGCGTTACCTTCCCCATTGCCCGTGAAACCGCAGCTCTGCGCTATGCGCTGACCGTTCATCAAACCCTTGACCAGGCACGTGCCTATCAGAAGGATCATCCGGAATTCCGACTGCCCCGCTGGGAGGGTATGCGACCGCTTCCGCAGTGGACAGTCCCCTACACGCCTGCTGCACTGCCGGAGCAGTTTGCCGGTTCCGACACTCTGCAGGTGCCTATGAACGATTACGTCATCCTCATTTCCCAGCCGATGGGCATCGTCCACTGGAAAGACGAAGAATCCCTGTCCGGTTACGCCGGTGTCCTGAATCTGGAAATTGCCCCCGAATACATCCGTGACGAAGCGCACATCATTTCCCGTGATGATCCGGGGCATCAGTTCACCATGTCCCTGCGGCACCGCGGTGTGCTGACCCGCCGTCAGTTCTCGCTGGAGGATCTGCATCCGGACGAGTATGCGCTGTATCACATCTTGGACATCGATGATCTAGGTGAGGACTCCAACACCCTGTTCCGCATGATTCACTCCTGTGTATCGCTGCATCTGAGCGGATTTGCCCAGGCGCTGCCCACGGGCAAGGTTTCCGTCTGGCTGCGTATGAAATTCACAGGCAAAGCCTACGGCGGTGACCCGTCCAAGCCCGATGCAGTCTGGTTTGACCGTATGTATCTGGTTCCCCGGGATTGAATTTTCTAACATCCTGTCTTTACACGCGACCGATCTTTAGTCAGCGTCCTGAATCCCCCTTATTATTAACAGGAAGGAGAAAAATACTATGAACATCTACATCGCAAAGCTTGCCTCTGTCGTGGAGCAAAATGCCGCAAAAGAGCTTTCCACCTGGCTGCAAAAGGCCTGCGGCGCAGAGTTCCCCATCCTCTCCGAGAGCGAAGCCTGCTCATGCTGCCCCGGCATCTATGTCGGCTTCACCGACTTTGCCGCGTCTCACGGCGTAAAAGCCGAAGGCGGCCGCAACTCACTTGGCGGCGTGGAAGCCTGGGTCATCCGCGCCGTGGAGGGTTCCCTGGTTCTCACCGGCGGCAACTGCAATACCGACCGCGGTATTGTTTACGCCGTTGAGCATTATCTTGAGGACGTTATCGGCATCCGCTTCTGGAACGCGCTGGAAGAGTATGTTCCCGCTATCCCCGAGTTCTCCATTGATCCCACGCTCAACCTCTCCGGTGAGCCCGAGCAGGAAATGCGTATGTCCATCGCCTGCAGCTTCATCGGTGACGATAAAATGTTTGCCATCCGCCGCCGCGAAAACTACATCAAGCTTCCCGATGAATGGGGCGGCTGCGTCACCTGCTCTCCCCGCGGCTGGTGCCATACCATTAACTATATTCTGCCCAGAAGCGACGAACAGTTCCGGGAGCATCCTGAATGGTATGCCTGGAGCGATCGTATGAACAAACGCATTTCCTACGGTCAGTACTGTCTCAACAACGAAGAGTTCCTGCAGGCCTTTGAAAAAGCCTTCATCGACGATATCGCCAGATTCTACGCCGAGGCCGATGCCAAGGGCGAAGCCCGTCCCCACCACTTCCATATCTCCATGGAAGACCACAACTATAACTGCGAATGCCCCAAGTGCAAAGAAGTCGTGGCCAAATCCGGCGGTACCGGCAATGTACTGCGCTTTGTCAACCGCATGGCCCGGGCTGCCGAAAAGGTCTATCCCGGTATTCTCGTTGAAACGCTGGTGTACCAGAGCTACATGGAGCTGCCGCTGGATGACACGGTTCCTGCCCCGAACGTCATCATCCGTCTGGCCGACATCGAAATTGATATTCTCCACGGTCTGAATCATCCCAACAACGCTCACGTTCTGGATGTTCTCAAAGGCTGGTCGGCTATCTGCAAAAAGGGCGGCAATCCGCTGACTATCTGGGACTACAACTGCAGCTATACCCAGACCTTTGCCTCCAACATCTACCGTCTTGCCGAGAACTTCCGTACTTACACCGATTATGGCGTAACCGGACAGTTTGTTGAGCACGAAGAACCTCTCATCTCCGACTTCTGGTGCCTGAAAAACTGGCTGATGACACATCAGATGGAGGATTCCCGCGTCGATGACCGGGCTTTGATCGCAGATTTCATGGAAAAGTACTACGGCGCCGCCGCTCCCTATCTGACCCGTTGGATCGAGATCACCGAAGAGCTCAGCGCCAACTCGCCGCTGCGTATGCGCTGTATCGAGTATTTCACCAAAGCCGACCATGTCACCTACGATGCCATTCTGGAAGGTAACCGCCTCTTTGATGAAGCAGAAGCCGCTGTTCAGTATGACGAAGTCCTCACCCGCCGTGTCCGTCAGGCCCGTGTTCCCATCGATGTGGCCATCATCGAGCGTTACGACACGCTGCTCTATGTTGCCAGGCATCGCGGCGAAACGCTGCCCTTCGACCGTCAGACCTCCGGTCTGCGCTACGCGCTCACTATTGCTCAGACCTCTGCCCTGACCGAAGAATACCGCAAGGAGCACCCTGATACCGGTGCGCCGTACTGGGAAGGTTCCAAGGCACTGCTCTTCCAGCAGCAGCCTCACAAGGCAGCCCCCATCCCCGCACAGTTTGCCGACACCGATGCGCTCCAGATTCCCATGCACGATTACATCTTCCTGGGCAGCATCCGCGACGGCACAACGTATATTCAGGATCCCGACGCCGCTCTGGGTGTCACCATGCAGCGTACCGTGGCAGCTTCCTCTCCGGCCCGTCAGGACGCCATGAAAATGTATCCCCGCGGAACAGACAACCCGCACTTCATGCTCACCCTCCGTCACAGAGGACAGGATTTCACCCGTGAGTTTTATCTGGACGAAGTTGAGCCGGATCAGTACAAGCTGTATCATCTCTTTGACATTGACGATCTCGGCGAAGACTCCAACACCATGATGCGTATCGTTTTCCCCTCCATGCACATCAGCGGCTTCGCCCGCGATCTGCCTACCGGGAAAATCGCCGTCTGGGCATCCATGAAATTCTCCGGTGCAGCCTACGGCGGCAGTGCCGAAATCGAAGATGCCATCGCCATGGATCGCATGTTCCTCGTTCCCCGGGATTGATTCCAACGACGTCAGGTATTTCCATCATTTCCGGCCTGTGTCCGCTTTTCCTTCTGTCCCGTGCCATAATCACGCAAAAGCTGCCGGGGCAAACAGAAGAATCTCTTATCATCTCATGCAGGAGAACATACCATGAACATTTATATTGCAAATCTCGCCTCTTCTGTGGAGCAAAATGCCGCAGCTGAGCTTTCCACCTGGCTGCAAAAAGCCTGCAGCGCCGAGTTCCCCATCCTTTCCGAGGACAAAGCCTGCCCCTGCTGCCCCGGCATCTATGTCGGTTTCACAGACTTTGCCGCATCTCACGGCGTAAAGGCTCAAGGCGGCCGCAACTCGCTTGGCGGCGTGGAAGCCTGGGTTATCCGTGCCGTGGACGGCTCTCTGGTCCTGATCGGCGGCAACTGCAATACCGACCGCGGTATTGTTTACGCCGTCGAGCACTATCTTGAAGATGTCATCGGCGTTCGTTTCTGGAACGCTCTGGAAGAATATGTTCCCACCATACCGGACTTCTCCATTGATCCCACGCTTGATCTTTCCGGTGAGCCCGAGATGGAAATGCGCTTCCCCATCGCCTGCTCCTTTATCGGCGACGACCGGATGCTCGCCGTCCGCCGCCGGCACAACAACACCTCAATTGCCGCCGAATGGGGCGGCTGCATCACCGCTTCGCCCCGCGGCAGCTGCCATACGGTTAATCTGATCATGCGTCCCACCGATGAGCTTTTCCAGGAGCATCCCGACTGGTTTGCATGGAGCGAACGCCAGCAGCGCCGTCTGCCCTACGGTCAGTACTGCCTCAACAACGAAGAGTTCCTGCAGGCCTTTGAAAAAACGTTTCTTGACGACATTGCTCACTTCTACGCCGAGGCCGACGCCGCCGGCAAGCCCCGTCCCTCCTATTTCCACATTTCCATGAACGATTCAAGCTACGACTGCCAGTGTCCCAAATGCAGGGAAGTCGTCGCCAAGTCCGGCGGTACCGGCAACGTTCTGCGCTTTGTCAACCGTATGGCCCGGGCTGCCGAAAAGGTCTATCCCGGCATCAAGGTCGAGACGCTGGTCTACTGGACTTACATGGAGCTGCCTCTGGACGATACGGTTCCGGCTAAAAACGTCATCGTGCGTCTGGCCGACCTGGATATTGACATTCTCCACAGCCTTTCCTATCCCACCAACGCCCATATGCTGGAGGTTCTCAAGGGCTGGGCAGATATCTGCCGAAAGGGCGGCAATCCGCTGGCCATCTGGGACTACAACATCAACGTGCGTCTGTCCACGATCGTGCCCAATACCTTCCGTCTGGCAGAAAACTTCCGCATTTACGCCGATCACGGCGTCATCGGCCATTTCGTCGAGCATGAGGAGCCGTTCCTGTCGGATTTCTGGTGTCTGAAGAACTGGATGCTCTCTCATCTGATGGAGGACTGCCGCGTGGACGACCGCGCCATGATCGAGCGGTTCATGCACGAATACTACGGTGCCGCCGCACCTGCCCTTCTGCAGTGGCTGGAAGCCGAGGAAGCTGTCTGCGCCCAGTCTCCCCTGCGCATGAAATGTGTTGAAAACTTCACCAAGGCTGACTTTGTTCCCTACGAGCTCTACGTCGAGGGCTGCCGTCTCTTTGACGAAGCCGAGGCCGCTGTTCAGTACGACGAAGTCCTCACCCGCCGCGTTCGTCAGGCCCGTGCGCCGCTGGATCTGTCCATTCTGGTGCGTTACGACACCATTCTCTATATGGCTGCACAGCGCGGCGTGACCTTCCCCGTTGCCCGCGAGACTGCCGCCATCCGCTATGCCCTGACCGTTGAGCAGACAAAGGCGCTTGCCGCCGACTACTGCCGCGAGCACAACATAAGGCTGCCCCGTTGGCAGGGAAATCTCCCGCTGCTGCAGTGGCAGACTCCCTACAAGCCCACCCCCATGCCCGCGCAGTTTGACGGTACCTCTACCCTGCAGGTGCCCATGTGGGACTTTGCAACCGAGGCGCCCACTGAGCTCGGCATGATCTACAGCCGTGATCCCGACGCTCCCTCCGGCTTCGCTGCCCGTCTGCAGCTTGACCATGCGCCGGACTTCATCCGTGATGAGAGCCATATGCTCCATCGCGGCGAGGATGGGCATCATTATACCATGACCCTGCGCCACAACGGAGAGATTCTCAAGCGTGAGTTCACCCTCGAGGACATCAAACCCGGTGAGTATGCACTGTACCACCTCTTTGATCTGGACGATCTCACCGAGGGCTCCAATTCCCTGCTCACCCTGACACGTGCCACCTTTACCACGCACATCAGCGGCTTTTCCAAGGTTCTTCCCTCTGAGAAGGTCTCCATCTGGGTCAATGCCAAATTCACGGGAGCGGCCTACGGCGGCGACGCCTCCCAACCCGATGCCATCTGGTTTGACCGCTTGTTCTTCGTTCCCCGCGCATAAAGCTGCAGCTTTTATCTGCCCCCCAAAAAAGGACCCGCTGATGAACAGCGGGTCCTTTTTTACCAAACGCTCCGTCGGAAGCTCTTACAGAAACAGGATCTCATTTCCGGCCGGATCCTGCAGGATCAGCTCCTGACCTCCCCAGCCTGCCGTAAACGGCGGATTGCAGGCAATCCCTGCCTTACAGATGCGCTCATACATCACATCCAGACCGCAGTCAGCATGAAAAACCAGATGGTTTTTCGCGCCGTCTCCTTCTTCCAGCCGCCAGATCCAGATAACCGGCGAATCGCCGCCCTGCAGTGCAAGCTCCGCACCATACCAGCGGCTCTCCGCCGCCGGTTCGCGTACAACCCGAAGCCCCAGAGCCCGGTAGAAGTTGAGTACCGTCACGGGATCCTTGGCATAGATGTTAATGCCGCCAAAGGTAAAGCCCTCACCGGCACATCTCGCTTCTTCGCGCCATCTGATGCACTGCGCGATGCGTGCTCCGTGCGGCGCATCGCCGTATTCCGGCTCGCAGGAATAGTCTGTCAGCAGTTCACAGGGCAAATCCGGACACTGTCCGCAGTGGATGTATCCTTTATTCTGACAACATACGGCAACCGGACATTCGCCGTGAAAAGGATGGCCATTTGTTGCCGCGCATCCTCCGCAGTGGTTGGGTTCCCGATAGGTACAGGTTTTGCAATTGAGTCCGCAGCGTGAATCAATCATGAGATTTCCTCCTGTTAGTTGATAAGCTTATTCTATCACCGCTAACCTGACAACAGTATGGCATGTTTCAAGCATCCATTTTATAAAACTTTCGGACTCTGCGCAAGTGCCGCTTGACAGGGCAGGTGTTCTGTGTTATCGTTGACCCGGGAACACTTACAAAACACCAGGGAGGTTTTCACTATGAATCCGCTCGATCTCAATACTGTCCCCGCCTATCGTCAGCTCCGTGAAGATCAAATCTGTTTTACCTTTGATGACCAGGGTACAGGCCATCGGGTACTGTTTCTCGGAAACTCCATCACGCTGCACGGCATTGCGCCGCACCTTGGCTGGAATCGTCTCTGCGGCATGGCAGCCAGCGCTGTGGAAAATGATTACGTTCACCTCTGCCGTGCCGGTATTCTTGCCAAACACCCGGACGCCTGCTTCCAGATCGCTCAGGTTTCCGAATGGGAGCGCCGCTTCCGCGAAGGACAGGAAACCTATCCTCTGTATGCCTCTGCCCGGGAGTTCGATGCGGATGTGATCATCGTCCGATTCCTTGAAAACTGCCCCAGCCGTGATTTTGACCACGAGACCTTCCGTGCACAGGCTCGTGCGCTGCTTGACTACTTCAATCCTTCCGGGACAGCCAAATTCCTCTTCACCAGCAGCTTCTGGCGTCATCCGGGTGATGAGGATATGAAAGCACTGGCCGAAGAATACGGCTGCCCGTTTGTTTCCCTCTCCGATCTAGGCGACCTGGATGAAATGATGGCCATCGGTCAGTACGAGCATACCGGCGTCGCCCGTCATCCCGGCGATCTGGGCATGAAAACCATTGCCGGGCGTATTCTCGAGGCGCTGGACAAGAACGGTATTCTGTAACTTTGGGAGGTAAACCGTTATGAGCCTTCACATCTATCCGCTTACCAGAACCGCTCTTTATGAAAAGCATTACGAGGTCAAAATCAACGGCATCTCCGTCGAGCCGGACACCGCCCGCGTGTCCGCGGTCCCCTATAACCGCCGTTGGCCGGGACATCAGCGCACCCCGGATCAGACCGAGCTTGCCAATTTCATCTCTCTTGCCGCCGACGAGCCGCTGGAGTTTGAGATTATCCCGCCCTCACCGGTGGACTCTGCTGTCGTCAGGCCGCTAAGCCTCGGAATCACGCCCGCTGTGGAAAACGGCGTCATCCGTTTCCGCATGGAAAAGCCCGCCTACTGCACCCTCGAGCCTTACGGACGCCATGACGCGCTGCACATCTTCGCCGACCCCATGCCGGACTATTCTGATCTTGATCCGGCTGATGAAAATGTGCTCTACTACGGCCCCGGTGAGCATGACGTGGGCATCATCGACCTCAAGTCCAATCAGACGCTCTTCATTGACGAGGGCGCGGTGGTCTACGCCTGCGTCACCGCCACGGATGCTGAAAATATCGCTATTCGCGGCCGCGGTATCCTTGACAACAGCCGCAACGTGGAGGAAATCCTCTTCGAAGTCAACGCCGAGGGGAACAACGCCGCTGTCAGCAATGCCCATCGCCGTCATACCATCCAGCCGGAATACTGCACCAATGTTACCATTGAGGGCATCACCATCCGCGATTCACTGGTCTATAACGTCCGCCCCGTTGGCTGCAAAAATCTCGACATCCGCAACATCAAGGCCATCGGCTGCTGGCGCTTCAACTCCGACGGTATTGATATGCACAACTGCGAGGACGTGCGTATCGACAACTGCTTCCTGCGGGTATTCGACGATGCCATCTGCATCAAAGGCTTTGACTGCTACTACGAAGGCGACGTGGAAGCGGCCGTCAGGGCTGCCATGTACCGCGGCGGCCGCGCCTACGATGTCTTTCGCAATGTCCACATCACCAACTGCACCATCTGGAACGACTGGGGCAAATCCCTCGAGATCGGCGCCGAGACCAAAGGCCGCGAGATCTGTGACATTCTCTTTGAAGGCTGCCACATCATCCACGTCATGGGTGCCCCCATTGACTGCATGAGCGTGGACGATGCCAATGTGCATCACATCACCTGGCGGGATATTGATGTTGAGTACGACGACGTAATCCCCCAGTCGAGGATTCAGCAGAAGGACAGTGTACGCTATGAAGAAACCAATCCCGATCCGGACTATGCGCCGCCCTTGATTGTTGCCCATCTGATGTTTCACTTTGAGTATTCCAAGGGCAGCACAAGGCTTGGCCGTATCAGCGATTTACTGTATGAAAACATCCGCCTCACCGGCCGTCAGCCCATCAAGCTGCGCTTTGCAGGCTGGAGTGAGGAGTCCGATCTGCGTGATGTCACCATCCGCGGGCTTTATCACAACGGTGAGCGCGTGACGGCACTCCCAGAATCGCAGCTCATCATCGGCGATTTCTGCCGGAATATCACAATCGAATAACCGGAAAGGAGCCAACATGGGCAAGATTTTACTCATCAACGGCAGCCCCCACGAGTTTGGCTGCACCTACACCGCGCTCCGTGAGATGATGGATACCTTCGATACCCTCGGTGTTGCGCATGAGCTTCTCTATCTGGGTACCAAGCCCATCGCGGGCTGCATCGCCTGCGGCAGCTGCAAGGGAACCGGCCGCTGTGTCTTTGACGATTATGTCAACTACGTGCATGCGCATCTGGACGAGTACGACGGCATCGTTGTCGGCTCTCCGGTCTACTATGCAGGCCCCTCCGGACAGCTCTGCGCGTTTCTGGACCGTCTCTTCTACTGCGGTCAATCCTGCATGGCAGGCAAGCTTGCGGCAAGTGTGGTCTCCTGCCGCCGCGGCGGCGCAACGGCTGCCTTTGACCGGCTCAACAAATACTTCACCATCGCCGAGATGCACGTGGTCGGCTCCCAGTACTGGAATCAGGTTCACGGCTTCACGCCCGACGATGTACGCCGCGACGGCGAGGGTTTACAGACCATGCGCACGTTAGCGCGCAACATGGCGTGGCTTCTTGAAAGCATCGAAGCCGGCCGCGCCAAAGGACTCATGCTCCCTGAGCGCGAGAAGCGGATTGTGACGAACTTTATTGACTAAATCTTTATAGACCAAGGAGCGAGACTTTCATGAAACATATCACCCGCGGCTTGATGCCCTTTTGGGATGAATACCTGACCGATACCCGACACACCGATGCCGTTCTCTCCGTCAACCATCCGCAGCGTGAAGACATTGTCCTGGAGTTTGACAAGCCCTGGGAGCGCGAATATACCGGTGCATACCTCACGGTCGTTCACGGTGAAGACAAGTACATGATGTACTATGAGGTCTACAGTCCCAACAATCGTCCCGGTGAGCCGGTGCACTATGCCGCCTGTTATGCCGAGAGTACCGATGGCATCCACTGGGTCAAGCCTGAGCTGGGACTCATCGCGTATAACGGCAGCACCGCCAATAACATCATCATCGACGGTTTGATCGACAACATCACGATCCTCTGTGACGAAAACCCCGCCTGTCCGCCCGAATACCGCTACAAAGCGGTCCTTGAATGCGTCGGCGACGCTCCCGGCTATGCCAATCCCTTTGACAAAGAGGAAACCATGAAACTGTTGTGCATGGTTTCCGCTGACGGTATCCATTTTAAAAAGCACTGCGTAGTCTCTCAGGGTTTTGCCTACGATTCCCAGAATACACTGTACTGGAACCCCACCACCGGGCGCTACAATCTCTTCCTGCGCGATATGCAGTGCTGGCCGGAAGATCCCACCGCAACCACCAACGACCGTCTCTGCTTCCGCGCCGTCCGCGTTTCCGAGTCGGAGGATTTTGTTCACTGGACCGAGCCTGTGGAGCTTGATTACTTCGGCGGCGACCGCTTCCAGATGTACACAAACGGCATCTCCCCTTATCCGCTTGATAACCGCTACTACATCGGGTTTGCCACCCGCTACATCGAACGCCGGGAATGGACGAAGAATTACGATCACCTCTGCGGCGCTGCCGAGCGGCGTGAGCGCATGGAGCGCGAAGAACCCCGCGAAGGGCTTGCCGTCACCGACTGCGTGTTCATGAGCTCCCGCGATGCCTATCACTGGTATCGTTTCGACGAAGCCTGTCTCGCCGCCGGCATCGAAACCGGTCACAACTGGGTCTACGGCGACTGCTATCCCATGCTTGGACTGCTGCTGAGTCCCTCCAGATTTGAAAATGAACCCGACGTGCTTTCTCTCTATGTCAACAATCGCTACAAGTCCAGCCTCGTCACGCAGATGGTACGCTATTCTTTCCGTCAGGATGGTTTTGCATCCTACAAGGCAGATGCCAAATGGCACACGCTCAAAACCGTGCCCTTTACCTTCGACGGCGAGGCCCTCAGGCTCAACTTCCGCACTTCTGCCCGCGGCAGCATCTATCTGAGCATCCTCAATGCCTACGGTCAGCCGCTGGAGGGTTACAAATCCTGCGAGATCTTCGGCGACGCCCTCGACCGTACGGTGGATTTCGATCGCTCGCTGTCTGAGCTTGCCGGAAAACCCGTCTGCTTTGAGTTCACCATGCGCGAGGCTGAACTTTACGCCATGCGCTTTGAATAAGATCGAATCACAACAATTCAATTGCCGCACAACCAAAAGGGACCCTTACCATTCCGGTAGGAGTCCCTTTTTTTCACACGATCTTTCTGATCGAATCCTCCGACAGCCCGTATTCCTCGGCCAGATCGGCTATACGCGCGCCGTTTGCGTACTTTTCGCGGATCTCCGCGTTGCGCTGCTTATAATAGCTGCGCGCGCCCGAGCTCTCGCCCCAGGATTTCCTTTCCTCGGCCTTCGGGATATAGAGCGTCTCGCCGGAAACGTATTTCTGCAGTTCCCGCAGCAGCTTATCCGGCAAAACCTCCTGCGCATTCTTATACTTCACGCAGGAACGCCTCCTGTGTTGCATACTCGTGAATCACCGCGCCGTGGGATACGATGATCTCCCGCATCTGCTGCTCCAGCGCATCAGCACGGGCAACCAGAGCCGCGGGATCTGCAGGATTCCAGGCATCTATCAGCTCCATCTTTGCAAGGCCGAAGTCCGCGCAGACCTCATATAATTCATTCTGCAGCATGATCGCGGACATAAAGGCCATATCCGCCCGTCCGATGGAAGTGTAGTGGCGGATGCGCAGCCAGGTGTAGGCAAGCTCTGCGTACCAGTCGGAGAGATCCTGGAAATTGCGCTCCGGCGGCTCATGAGCCGGCGACTGCGCTTCCAGAAAGCCTCCGGTCAGGGCAATGATCTCCCGGCAGAGCGCAATCTGGCGCTCACCGTCGGTTTCATTCATCACCTTCGTGTAAAGCTCCGTAAAACCTGCGGGGACATTCTCCATGCGGGCAAGTTCGGTGAGCTGATCCATCTGCGCCAGTTTGAAATAGGTGTGATTGGTGAACGCAATGGCCCGGGCGAGGAAATCCAGCACATAGCCTGCACCGCAGCGCAGATCGCTGGGGGAATCAGCAAACATCAGATCCGTGAAAATCCCCTTGGCACGCTCGAAGGATTCCAGTGCGGCTCTCCGGGAACGGATGGGATCAGCAAGATTGGCAAGGCAGAGCTTCTGCAGTGCTTCAAAGCGCTGGGCATCCGCAGGCGTACGGGCATAGATGACCTCTGCATCCGGCAGCACACCCACGTAGTATTCGTTCAGAGCCGCGAAATTTTCCACCCGCTCCCAGCTCACGCCCCAGACATCCAGGCCCACGCCTTCCAGGATGAAGGTACGTGCAAGCTGCTCGCCGCGCTTTGTGACGGGGATAAAGAAGCCAAAGTGATCGTCATTGGGCGTCAGCTTGGTGGGGTTATGAATGACCGCAAGGGCAATATCGTCAGGGTATTCGTTTTTGATCTTTTCCAGAACCCACTGGATGGTGAACGCATCTGCTGTCATATATTTTTTCTCCTTGAATTGATTTCTGACCGGTCTGGTATCATCATACCACGCAGCGGGGTGAAAGAAAAGGGAGAGAACGCCTCGGCAGTGTTCTTTCCGGTTTTACTCCTCAAGCGTGAACTTCCACTTGCAGCAGCAGGAGTCATCGGTGATCTCCGGATAGCAGCTCACGCATTCGCAGCTAAAGCGGCGGTCTATGGTTTTGGCAAAGCCCTCGTATTCGATGAGTCCCACGGACTTGCAGGGATGAAAGGGCATGCCTTTGGCGGCTCTGGCGGTCTGCACCCGGCAGTCCACGGCGGTATAGGTCAGGGTATTGCCTTCGATTTCAATGCGGTCGTCGTTGATGTTTGCATAGAAGCGCAGGCGCAGGGCCGCAGCAAGACCCGGGATACCCGGATGCTCGTCCAGCTTCAGAAAGCTCTTGATGCGCCGTGCCTCTGTGACCGTGAATCGCCGCCAGGCTTCGGCGTCGTGATACATCGCCTCGTCCATGCCCAGCTTACGCTCCACGGACTGAAACCACACGCCGTCCATGGCCAGCCAGTTCTTGGAGTACAGTTCAATGAGGTCAATCAGTTCGTCCTTTGAAAGGGTCTGCAGGTAGTCTCGGTTGCTCATATGGTTTATCTCCCGTCATATAATTCTTGACAAAGTCGGTTTTCTGTTTATAATATATCATTATATCAGGTACAGCCTGAAAATCAATCAAAAAAGTGAGGTGGCAGCATGATGCTCCAGACCGAAAGGCTGATTCTTCGCCCCTGGTGCGAGGATGACGCGGAAGAACTCTACAAGTATGCCAGTGACCCCATTATCGGACAGAACTGTGGATGGCCTGCGCACACCAGCGTGGAAAACAGCCGTCAGGTGATCCGCAAGATCCTGTCAGCGCCCGAAACCTATGCCGTAGTACTCCGCGAAACCGGACTTCCGGTGGGCAGTGTGGGCATCATGACGCCCGGTCACGGCGGTATGGCGAAAATGGCTGATGACGAAGCCGAGATCGGCTACTGGATCGGTCGGCCCTACTGGGGGCAGGGTCTGATTCCTGAGGCTGTGAGGGAGCTGCAGCGGTACTGCTTTGAGGAGCTTGGCTGCGCGGCCGTCTGGTGCTGTCATTTCACCACCAACGACCGCTCCCGCCGTGTGATGGAAAAGTGCGGCTTTGTGTACCACCACACAGAATACGGGGTAGACGGTCTCACCGGTGTTCACGATCATCGCTTAACGATTATTACCCGCGAGCAGTGGCTGGCGCGTATACACAAAGAGGACATCTAGCGGAAAAGCTCATTTGCGCCCGTTCCGTTCAGAACGGGCGCGTTATTTTACCTTCATTGAAGCCGGAGGATTGCCATGTTTCTTGATTATGCGCCCATGGAGGGCATCACCGGCGCGGTGTACCGCCGGTTTCATCACGCCTATTTTCCCGGCGTGGATCGCTACTTCACGCCGTTTATCTCCCCTACCAAGGATCACTGCTTCTCTCCCCGGGAGCTGCGGGAGATCCTGCCGGAAAACAATCCCCCCGTCACCGTCATCCCGCAGCTCATGGGTAAAGTCCCCGAGGACTTTCTCTGGGCAGCCGGTGAACTTTATGCCATGGGATACCGGGAGCTGAATCTCAACCTCGGCTGTCCCTCCGGCACCGTTACCGCGAAAGGTAAAGGCAGCGGCATGCTCGCCGATGTGGAGGTACTGGATCGCTTCCTCGATGCAATCTGCTCCCAATCTCCCTGCGCACTCTCCGTCAAGACCCGCCTCGGCATGGAGAATCCTGCAGACTTCGAGGCAATCCTCGCGGTCTACAACCGCTACCCGCTCACTGAGCTCATCGTCCATCCCCGGGTACGCACCGACTTCTACCGGCATCCTGTGCGCATCGAGTGGTTTGAAACAGCCCTGCGTGAGAGCAAAAATCCCGTCAGCTACAACGGCAGCATTATCACGCCCTCCGACTATCGGGACTGTGAAGCCAAATACCCCAATCTGCGCGGCATCATGATCGGTCAGGCGCTGGCGGCAGATCCATTTCTCGCCGGCAGAATCCGCAGCGGCATGCAGTCTGACCGCAAGAAGCTGCGGGAGTTTCACGACCGGCTGTACGAAGAATACGCCCGGCTCTTTGAAAGCCGTCCCAACGCCATGAAGCGCATGAAGGAGATGTGGGTCTATCTCATCTGCATTTTCGCCGATCATGACCGGTACCGCAAGGCGCTGTTCAAGACCAAAACCACGCAGGAATTCGAGGCGGTGACCGCCTCTATCTTCCGGGATCTGGAACTGCTCAACGAGGCCGTCTGCAAGTGGTAACCGGGATTATTCCGAATATTTTGCAGCCGCAAAAATAATGGAATGCTTACTTCTATCCGTTTTCTTGCGCTTTTTGCCTCGGTATGATATACTGTATACAATCATTTCACACATTCAGGCAAGGAGTATTTCATGAAAGCTGCATTTATCTGCGATCCCCATATGCCCGACGTACCCGTTTCTCCGCAGGAGGATTTTTTCCGCTTTGCGGTGGCTTCCATTACTGAAAATAAGCCCGACTGCATCATTTCCCTTGGCGACATGACCTCCATGGGCGAAATCGAAGCGATGAAAGCATATCTCGACGCACTTTCCGACACCGAGCACTACTGGGTGCTGGGCAATGCCGAAGTGCGTACGTCTGAAACCATCGATTACTTCATGCAGCAGGCCAAACCCTTTTTGCTGAGCTGCGGCAGCCGCCGCATCATCGGCTTCAACACCCCCTACGGCAAATTCGAGAACGCGGAACGTGCGCTGCTGAACGACCTGCACGATGGCGACATTCTGGTTATGCATCACGGCCCGGACAAGCTTGCCGCTCCCGCCCGTGCCGAATTTGACGAGCTGCTGCATCGTCACGCTCTGACAGTAATTCACGCCCATGAGCACAATCTGCGCGATTATATGCTCGGCCGCTCCCACATCATCGGTCTGCGTGCCCTTGATCCTGACAAGTCTATCGGCGGTCCGCCCTGCATCACGATGTTCGACATCACCGATACGGCTGTCACCTACCGGGAGGTCTGCTTCGGCATCGACGAGGAGACCTTACGCGATGTCCGCGCTCACTTCGGCCTGTCCTGCGTGGACAATCACCGTGACGTGGCCTATGCGCTGGAGCATGACGTGAAGTATGTGGAGCTGCGCTGCAACGGCAAAGGCTGGACGCCCGATGAGACGCTCATCCCGCTGCTGGATGCGTGGCGTGCAAAGACCGGCGGGTATCTCTCCGTTCACATGCCCAACCTTCACTACCGTGACGGCGCCATCGCAGCCGTCGATACCTGGGATGCCGCTATCGACTATGCCGTGCTCATCGGCGCCGACGCCATGACGATTCATCCGCCGCGAGTCAGCCGTGATCTGCTGTTTGAAAGTGAAGAGCTGTGGAACGAATATCTGGAGCTATATCTGCGAGCCGTTCGTGCTGTGGCACCTACCGTCAGAGTTGGCATCGAGAATCTGCACGTGCCCAAGGGATTCCGCGAAGGTGACGATCAGCCCTTTGGCTGCACGCCCGGCGACGTCTGTCACTGGATCGACGCGCTCAACGATGCGCTGGAATCCACCGATCGCGTCGGTCATATCCTCGATGTCGGCCATGCCCGCAACAACGCACATATCGCCACTCCCTACCCCGTCGGACGCTGGTACACGCTTACCGGACACCGTGCCGTGGGCTATCACATTCATCAGGTTGCCCGCGGACCGGAGGGATATTCCAATCATTCTCCCATCGTGGACTGGTACGGCCCGATGATCAACTATGCCTCTTTTTTCCATGCCTGGAAGATGGGCTGGCTGCGCCATGCGCCGGTCTTTCTCGAGGTCAAGGGCTGCGAAAACTTTCGGAAGAGTATCGCTGCCTTTGCAGAGACGTTCGGCATCAACTGAGTTCAACCCACGCAAAACGGCGCCTGTTCAGGACTTCTGAACAGGCGCCGTTATTCTTACAGGTGAGATGAAAGCATCCGGGTAAGATACCGTTTCCGGTATTTGAGTTCAGCGTAGGTGATGATTTTGCGGTAGCAGACCGGATCCGAAAGTCCTCCGATGATTCCAACGATGGGCATACCCTGAATGAACTTCATGATCAGCATATCCAGAGCAAAGGCGGAGGCGGTTTTACGGAGCTGCGCCTGAAACAAGGCCTGCTCCACCGGACCGCCGGATGTGCGCAGCAGCGCATCCACTCCACGGTCGGCATCGGTCCATTCCTGTCCCTGCCGCAGCGGTGTTTCCATGAGGCTGAGAATCAGCAAACGTTCATGGGGATCCGTGCTGTCAAATCCATATTGCGCAG